>CAIRBF010000198.1 GCA_903876715.1 uncultured beta proteobacterium | reverse complement strand
GTTGAAGCTCGGGCTGCAGTTGTAGGCCAGCATCTTGCCCGGGAATTTCGCATGGATGGCGTCAGCGAACGCCTTGGCGAAAGCAAGGTCGGGCTTTCCGGTCTCACACCAGATCAGGTCGGCATAGGGCGCATAGGCCAGGCCGCGGCTGATCGACTGCTCCAGGCCGTTTCGCGTGCGGAAGAAGCCCTCCACCGTGCGCTCGCCGGTCAGGAAGGCGCGGTCGTTGTCGTCGACGTCGCTTGTCACCAGGTCGGCTGCCTCGGCGTCAGTGCGTGCGAGCAAGAGGGTCGGCGTGCCCATCACGTCGGCCGCCAGGCGCGCGGCGACGAGCTTGCTGACGGCCTCGCGCGTCGGCACCAGCACCTTGCCACCCATGTGACCGCACTTCTTGACCGAGGCGAGCTGGTCCTCGAAGTGGACCCCAGCCGCGCCGGCGTCGATCATGGCCTTCATGAGCTCGAAGGCATTGAGCACACCGCCGAAGCCCGCCTCTGCGTCGGCCACGATCGGAGCGAAGTAGTCGATGTCGTCGCGGCCTTCGCTCCACTGGATCTGGTCAGCGCGCGTGAACGCGTTGTTGATGCGCCTGACAACCTTGGGCACCGAATCCACCGAGTACAGCGACTGGTCGGGGTACATCTCGCCGCTGTCGTTGGCGTCGGCGGCCACTTGCCAGCCGGATAGATAAATCGCCTTCAGGCCAGCCTTGACCTGCTGCATGGCCTGGTTGCCGGTCAGGGCGCCGAGCGAGTTGACGAAGGGCTCGGTGTGCAGCAACTTCCACAGCTTGTCGGCGCCGCGGCGCGCCAGCGTGTGGTCGACCTGTACCGAGCCGCGCAGGCGGACCACGTCGGCGGAACCGTAGCCGCGCCGGATGCCCTTCCAGCGCGGGTTCTCAGCCCAGTCGCGCTCGAGTGCGGCGATCTGCTGTTCACGGGTGGCTTTGCTCATCGAAGACTCCTTGAAGATGGAAGAGAAACGAGGGGAATTGGATGGATGCAAGCCTACGGCCCTCGGAGGGTCTTTCGATGACTTCTGTCTTATATAAGACAAAAATTTAAATCCTTTAAAAACAACACGTTGTAACTATTATTTCATGATGCAAAATCCTTTTTCTCGTCGTGAAGTCTTCGTGCTGCGCCGCACCACGCCGCATTTCACATTGTGAACTTCCAAGTGGCGAACATGAAAAATCGCAATCCGGCCGCCCACTGCGGCCGAAGGTGAGATTTCAGCGCGCGCCGCCCAACCAGGTCTCGTAAACCCGATCAGCCAGGCGATGGTGCGCATCGATCCATCGGGCAATGCCTTCGACCATGGCGTCGCGACCCTGGACGGTGGCGTGGCGAGCCTGCGCATCGGGCCACTTCGGATCGCCGGCCTCGGCCCAGCGGACGACCTTATCGGCATCGACCTCGATATGGAATTGCATCGCCAGGTGCGGACCGATCGCAAAGGCCTGGTGCGGGCAGGCTGCACTGCGCGCGAGCCAGCGCGCGCCCGCCGGCAGGTCGAAGGACTCGTAGTGCCAGTGCATGACCTGATGGTCAGTTTCGTTGCCGAACCAGCGCCGGGCCTCGGCATCGTCGGTGAGCTGCATCGGCTGCCAGCCGATCTCGGGCGCCGGAGAGTCCCGTACAGCAGCGCCGAGCGCACGCGCCATCAACTGCCCGCCAAGGCAATGGCCCAGCACCGGAATACCAAGGGACACCGCCTCGCGAATCAGCGTCTCGGCCTGCCGTAGCGAGGGCAGCGGGTCGTTGGCGCTCATCTCACCGCCCAGGATCGCCAGCGCACCGTAGCCGGCCACGCTCGCAGGAAAGGCCTGGCCAGCCTCCGTGTTGCGCACCTCCATGCGCAGGCCGCGCCCGGCCAGCCAGGTAGCCAGGTAGGCGGGACCGTCCATGCTGAGGTTCTGAAGGATCAATACGGACTTCATTGGGCGTGAGGATGTCCAAAGGTAGGCGGGCCCGTATCATCCCTTGACCTGCGCCCACTTGCCCGCCGTGCGTCCATGTCGTCCTTTGCCTACCTGTCCGACACGCGATTCCTCAAGGCCGAGCCCCTGGGGCCGCAGCATCGCTACGCTGTGGCTGGCGTGGCCTGGGATGGCGCGACCACCTACCGGCCCGGAGCTCGTTTCGGCCCTCGTGCCATCCGCGCAGCCAGCCACATGCTGTGCGATGGCACCCACCCCTATTTCGACGTGTCGCCGCTGCCAGCCCTGGGTGACGCAGGCGATCTGGCACTACCCAACACGGCCATCGAGGCGATGCGGGCCGCGATGGCAGCGCCGGCGCTGCGCCTATTGCAGCATCACCACGTCGCCTGGCTCGGCGGCGACCATTCGATCACGCTGCCGCTGCTGCGCGCTCATCGGAAGATGCTGGGCCGGCCGCTGGCGGTACTGCACTTCGACGCCCACTGCGACACCTGGGAGGATCATTTCGGCGAGCCCAGCGGCCATGGCACCTGGGTGGCAGAGGCCATCGTCGAGGGCCTGGCGGATGCGCGCGCCTTCACCCAGATCGGCATCCGCTCGGCAGCGGTCCGCGAGGCGCGCGAATTCGTCAGTGCAAGAGGCGGCGAGGTACACACCGCGCGCAGTCTGCGCGGGCTGGAAAGTCCAGCGCAACTGCGGCCGTTGACGGACTCGATCCGCCAACGGCTGGCGGCCGCGGGTCATCCCCCTGTCTACCTGAGCCTGGACATCGACTGTCTGGACCCGGCCCATGCTCCCGGAACGGGCACACCCGAGCCTGGAGGCCTGACGACCAACCAGGTGCTGACGCTGATCGAGGAACTCGCCGACCTACCCTTCGTCGGCATGGACTGCGTCGAGGTCGCGCCGCCCTACGACCATGCCGAGATCACGGCCAGCGCAGCGGCGCACTTCGTCTGGACATATCTGTGCGGGCGTGCCGCGGCGTCGGGGATTGGTGTTTGATGCCCTCAACCCGCCCTGCCCGGTCCTTGCTGCAGCCCCACGTCCTTGAGCGGGCGCACGGCCGCCCTGCTCCGACCTCTCGACACCCCGCGCGCTCCCGGCGAAACTGACGGACCGAGAGTTTGTCCATGCTTGAGCTGCGCGAAACCGACCGCGACCTGGCGCGCGACTGCTGGTACGACGTCACGGCGCCGCGCGGTCCGGCCTGGCCTGCGCTGGACGGTACCATCGACTGTGACGTCGCCATCGTCGGTGGCGGTCTCGCCGGCCTGTCGGCCGCCCTGGAGTTGGCGCAGCGGGGCCTGTCGGTGCGCGTGCTCGAGGCCGGCACGGTGGGTGGAGGCGCGAGTGGCCGCAATGGCGGCCAGGCCATTCATGGCCTGGCTTGCGACATGCCGGTCATCGAGGCTCAGCTCGGGATGGACGATGCACGCCGAGTCTTCGCCGTGACGATCGAGGCCTTGGAGCTGATCCAGCACCGCATCGCCGCCCACGGCATTGCCTGTGACTGGCAGGACGGCTTCCTGGCAGTCGCCACCAGTGCCCGCAAGGCCGGAAAGCTCGAAGCCTGGGCACAGCGCATGGCGTCGGTCTACAGCTACCCGATGCGATCCATCGCAGGCGGCGACATCCGTCGCTGGGTGGCGAGTCCGCGCTACCACGGCGGCGTGCACGACCCGCGCTCCGGCCACCTGCATCCGCTGAAGTACACGCTGGGCATCGCGCGCGCCGCGACCCAGGCGGGCGCCGTGCTGCACGAAGGCTGCGAGGTCCGCGCCATCGAGGCCGGCCCTTCGACACGCCTGCGCACCACGCGCGGCGAGGTCAGGGCACGCCAGGTGCTTCTGGCGTGCAACGTGCATCTCGGTGGCCTCGCGCCCGCGCTGGCCCAGCGGATCATGCCGGTGGGCACCTACATCGCCTGCACGGAGCGCCTCGAGCCAGGGCTCGCAGCTTCCCTGATTCCCTCGCGCTCGGCCGTCTGCGACACCGACGTGGTGCTCGACTACTTCCGCCCCACCGCGGACGACCGGCTGTTGTTTGGTGGCCGGGTCAGCTACAGCACGCTGACGCCGGCGGGGCTGACCCACACCATGCGCCAGCGCATCGTGCGCACCTTCCCACAGTTGGCGCGGTCGCGGGTGGAGCACGCCTGGGGCGGCTTCGTCGACATCACGATGAACCGTGCGCCGGATTTCGGTCGCCTGCCGGCGGGCCGGGGCGGTGCCGGCAACATCTACTACCTCCAGGGTTTCTCGGGTCATGGCCTGGCCTTGACCGGAATGGCTGGCCGGCTCGTCGCCCAGGCCATGGTGGGCGAGGCGGGAGGTTTCGAGCTGTTCTCACGCCTGAAGCACCGCGCCTTTCCCGGCGGGCCCTGGCTGCGCATGCCGGCGCTCGTGCTGGGCATGGCCTGGTACCGGCTGCGCGACGCGCTGGGCTGAGCGTAGAGCCTCGCCCCCACGGCACGCCCGCTGAACCCTTGAAGTCCTGATAACCCCGTTACCGACCGAACCCACCATGCTGACCCGCCCCCAACTGAGCTTTGGCGAACTCGAACAATGGCTGGACCGCCACCGCGTGACCGAGATCGAGTGCCTCGTGCCCGACCTCACCGGGGTAGCCCGGGGCAAGATCCTGCCGCGCGAGAAATTTACCGAGGACCGGGGCATGCGGCTGCCCGAGGCCGTGGTGGCGATGGGCGTGACCGGCGAGTTCCCGGAGGAGGGGCCGTACTACGACGTGATCCAGCCCACCGATCGCGACATGCACCTGCGACCCGACCCGAGCACGGTGCGTATCGTGCCCTGGGCGGTGGACCCGACGGCCCAGGTCATCCACGATTGCTATGACCGCGACGGCATGCTCGTGCCCTTCGCGCCGCGCTCGGTGCTGCGCCGTGTATGCGAGCTCTACGCGGCTGAAGGCTGGGATCCGGTTGTGGCGCCGGAGCTGGAGTTCTACCTCGTCGCCCGCAACACCGACCCGGACGTGCCGCTGAAGCCACCGGTCGGGCGCAGTGGGCGCAGCGAGACCTCGCGTCAGGCCTACTCCATCGATGCGGTCAACGAGTTCGACCCGCTCTTCGAGGACGTCTATGCCTACTGCGAACGCATGGAGCTGAACGTCGACACGCTGATCCACGAGGTGGGCGCCGGGCAGATGGAGATCAACTTCTTCCACGCCCACCCGCTCGGCCTGGCTGACGAGGTCTTCCTGTTCAAGCGCACGGTGCGTGAGGCGGCCCTTCGGCACGACATGTACGCGACCTTCATGGCCAAGCCGATCGCGGGCGAGCCCGGCAGCGCGATGCATATCCACCAGAGCGTGGTCGACCGCGCGACGGGGCGCAACATCTTCAGCCTGGACGACGGCAGCGCGAGCGACGCGTTTCGCTGGTACATCGGCGGGCTGCAGAGATACATCCCCGCGGCCATGGCGCTGTTCGCGCCCTACGTCAACAGCTACCGTCGGCTGGCGCGCTTCACCGCGGCGCCCATCAACATCCAATGGGGCACCGACAACCGGACCGTGGGCATCCGCTCGCCCGTGGCGCCACCGTCGGCACGGCGGATCGAGAACCGCGTCATCGGCGCCGACGCGAATCCTTATGTCGCCCTGGCGGCGACGCTGGCTTGTGGCCTGCTTGGCATCCGAGAGCGCATCGAGCCAGCGCCCGAGTGCAACGGCGACGCCTACCTCGGCGACTATCAATTGCCGCGCAGCCTGGGCCAGGCGCTGGAATTGCTTCGCGCCGAAAAGGCGCTCGCCTCCGTCCTCGGCGAGGCCTTCGTGACGGTCTACACCGAGGTCAAGGAGATCGAGCACGCGGAGTTCATGAAGGTGATCTCGCCCTGGGAACGGGAGCACCTGCTGCTGCACGTCTGAAACGGCACGTTTGCGAGGTCAAGGTCCGATGAACAATGACACCCCCTCTGAAGGGTCCACCGGCTGGCACGGCCGCAGCACCCGGCAGTGGCAGGCCGCTGACGCCGCCCACTTCCTGCACCCGTTCACGGACTTTCAGGCACTCGCGCGCAAGGGCTCGCGGGTGATCACGAGCGCCGACAACATCTGGCTGCAAGACAGCGACGGCCAGCGCATCCTGGATGGCATGTCGGGCCTGTGGTGCGTCAATGTCGGCTATGGACAGCAGGTGCTGGTGGACGCGGCGGCGCACCAGATGCGTGAGCTGCCCTTCTACAACGCCTTCTTCCAGACCGCCACGCCGCCGGCCATCGAGCTGGCGGAGTTGCTGGCAGAAGTCAGCCCCCCGCCCTTCCGGCACGTCTTCTTCACCGGCTCGGGCTCAGAGGGCAATGACACCGTGGTGCGTATGGTGCGTCGCTACTGGGACTTGCTCGGTCAGCCTCAGCGCCAGGTGATCATCAGTCGGGTCAACGCTTACCACGGCTCGACGATGGCCGGGGCCTCGCTCGGTGGCATGAGCGGCATGCACGCGCAGGGCGGCCTTCCTATTCCTGGCATCGTGCACATCCAGCAGCCTTACTGGTGGGAACACGGCCGCCCGCGCGGCCTCAGCCGCGAGGAATTCGGCCTCGTCGCAGCACGCTGGCTCGAGGACAAGATTGAGGAGATCGGCGCCGACAAGGTGGCCGCCTTCATCGGCGAGCCTGTGCAAGGCGCCGGCGGGGTGATCGTACCGCCCTCGACCTACTGGCCCGAGATCGAGCGCATCTGCCGCCGCCACGGCATCCTCCTCGTCAGCGACGAGGTGATCTGCGGTTTCGGCCGCACAGGGCAGTGGTTCGGCTGCGAGACCCTGGGCTTCCAGCCCGACCTGATGACTTTCGCCAAGGGGGTCACCAGCGGCTATGTGCCGCTGGGGGGAGTGCTGGTGGGCGATCGCGTGGCCCAGGCGCTGATCGAGCGCGGCGGCGAGTTCGCGCACGGCTACACCTACTCCGGGCATCCGGTGGCATGCGCCGTGGGAGTGGCGAACATCCGCCTCATCCGCGAACTCGGGCTCGTGGAGCACGTGCGCAACGACGTGGGCCCGTATCTTGCTTTGGCTTTTGAGGACCTGGCCAGTCACCCGCTGGTCGGCGAAGCCCAGACCTGCGGTCTGATGGGAGCTCTGCTGCTCGTGAAGGACAAGCACACCGGACAACCCTTTCCGCCAGACCTGGAGGTCGGGTTGGTCTGCCGCGGGCACTGCTTCGCCAACGGCCTCGTCATGCGAGCGGTGGGTGACCGCATGATCATCGCGCCCCCGCTGGTGATCACGCGCGCGCAGATCGACGAACTGGTCGCGCTGGTCCGCCGCTGCCTGGACCTGACCCTGGCGGACGCTCGGCGCGGCGGCTGGGTGCTCGTCTGAAAGCGCAATCGCCGGTCGGCGGTTTGCATTCCGATACAAAATCGCGTTGCTTGCGCATGCCGTCCACCATCCCGTTGCCACGCGCCTGGAGGCCCTCACGATGAAAGCCCTCTCCTTCCGTCCCCTGGCCGCAATGCTGGCCGCCGCTGCAAGTCTGCTCTGCGCCGTGCCAGGCGCACAGGCCCAGGAGGAGGACAAGGTGCTGCACGTCTACAACTGGTCGGACTACATCGGCGAGGAGGTGATCGCGCGCTTCGAGAAGGAGACGGGCATCAAGGTCCGCTACGACGTCTTCGACAACAACGAGATCGTCCACGCCAAGCTGGTGGCCGGCAAGACCGGGTACGACATCGTCGTGCCTTCGTCGAACTGGGCGAAACTGCAGGTCGACGGCGGTCTGCTGCAGCGGCTGGACAAGTCCAAGATCCCGAACCTGCGCAACCTGGACCCTGCCATCCAGGCCCAACTGGGCAAGATGGATCCGGGCAACAACTACCTCGTGAACTGGCTTTGGGGCTACACCACGGTGGGGATCAACGTCGACAAGGTGCGCTCCGCGCTCGGTGGCCCCTTGCCCGACAACGTCTGGGAACTGGTCTTCAAGCCCGAGTACGTGAGCAAGCTGCGCAGCTGTGGCGTCTCGATGCTCGACTCGGCTTCCGAGGTGCTCCCAGCCGTGTTGCACTACCTCGGCAAGCCTGCCTTCAGCCGCAACCCGGCCGACTACACCCTGGCGGCGAACACGCTCAAGGCCATCCGGCCGCACATCACGCTGTTCAGCTCCTCCGGCTACATCAATGACATGGCCAACGGGTCGATCTGTCTGGCCTTGGGCTGGTCGGGCGACATCAACATCGCGCGCCAGCGCGCCATCGATGGAAAGACGGGCCAGAACGTCCAGGCGCTGATCGCGAAGAATGGGGGAATCCTGTTCTTCGACACCATGGTCATCCCGGCGGACGCGCCGCGCCCGGGCAATGCGCACAAGTTCATCAACTTCATGCTGCGGCCCGAGATCGCGGCGTTGAACACGAACAAGGTCTTCTACCCGAACCCGGTACCGGAATCGCGCAAGACCATCAAGCCGGAGGTGGCCAACAACCCCACGGTGTTCCTGGGGCCGGCCGACATGGCCCGCATGATCGCGCCCGATTCGCTCAACAACGACCTGCGACGTCTGATGACGCGCACCTTCACGTCGTTCAAGACCGGGCTGTGATGGGCGTGCCCGCCGCGGGCAGCGGCTTCCTGCGCATCGACGACGTCGTCAAGGAGTTTGGCGCTTACCTCGCTGTCAACCACGTCAGCCTCGAAATAGCCAAGGGCGAGATCTTTGCCCTCCTCGGTTCATCGGGTTGCGGGAAGTCCACGCTGCTGCGCATGGTCGCAGGCTTCGAGACGCCGAGCTCCGGCCGAATCCTGCTGGATGGGCAGGACCTGTCGGGGCTGCCGCCCTACAAGCGCCCTCTGAACATGATGTTCCAAAGCTACGCGTTGTTCCCGCACCTGAGCGTGGCAGACAACATCGCCTTCGGCTTGAAGCGAGCAGGCATGCCGCGCGAGCAGGTCGCCGAGCGCGTGGAGGCCATGCTCAAGCTGGTGCAGCTCAGCCGCTTCGCGCAGCGCAAGCCGCACCAGCTCTCGGGCGGTCAGCAGCAGCGCGTGGCCCTGGCGCGCAGCCTTGCGAAGCAACCGCAGTTGCTGCTGCTCGACGAGCCGCTGGGAGCGCTGGACAAGAAGCTGCGCGAGGAAACGCAGATCGAGCTCGTGAACATCATCGAGCAGGTGGGCGTCACCTGCCTGATGGTCACGCACGACCAGGAGGAGGCGATGACCATGGCCTCGCGGATCGCGGTGATGAGCGAGGGTCGGCTGATGCAGGTCGGCACCCCCGGTGAGGTCTACGAAACACCGGCGACCCGCTTCGTCGCCGACTTCATCGGCAACGTGAACCTGATGGACGGCACGCTCGAGGTCGACGAGCCCGACCACTGCGTCGTCGCCAGCGCCGACTGCCGCCACTACGTTGGCCACGGCATCACCGGCAGCCAGGGCATGGCGGTCACAGTGGCGTTGCGGCCGGAGAAGATCCATGTCTCGCGGCAGCCGCCGGCCGAGCCCGGCCTCAATTGCGTCAAGGGCACGGTGCGCGAGAAGTCCTACTTCGGCAGCTTCACCGTCTACCACCTGGCCCTGCCCAGCGGCGCTGTATTGAAGGCAAGCCAGTCCAACACCCAGCGCCACCGCGACGACGAGCTGACCTGGGGCGACGAGGCCTGGGCGCACTGGTCGCAGTCGGCGCACGTGGTGCTGACGCAGTGAAGCGATGAAGCTCCAGTCACGCGCCGCAGCCAGCGTCCCGCCAGGGGCGGGCCTGCGCCTGCCGCGCTCGAGTGGTCGCAGCGCCGTGATCGGCGTGCCCTACCTCTGGCTGCTGCTGTTCTTCCTGCTTCCTTTCGCGCTGGTGATGAAGATCGCGGTGTCTCAGATGGGCGCCGTGCACCCCGAGGACATCGTCACCTGGCAGGATGGCGTGCTGACGTTGGCGCTGAAGCTCGGGAATTTCTCCGCCATCGCCGGCGATCCGCTGTACCTGCAGTCCTACCTGCGCAGCATCGAGTACGCGGCCGCGACCACCGCGTTGTGCCTGTTCATCGGCTACCCGTTTGCCTACTTCATGGCGCGCGCGCGTCCATCGGTCCAGCCGGCGCTGCTGATGCTGGTGATGCTGCCGTTCTGGACCTCCTTCCTGCTGCGCGCCTACGCCTGGAAGGGCCTGCTCAGCCCGAACGGCTGGGTGCACGACCTCATGGTCTCCACCGGCCTGGACAACGTGCTGGTCGCGCTCGGCTTGGTGCCCGCTGCGGGTCAGTTGATGAACACCCCGTTCTCGCTGGTGCTGGGCATGACCTACACCTATCTGCCCTTCATGGTGCTGCCGCTGTACAGCACGCTGGCCAAGATGGACCTGCGTCTGCTAGAGGCAGCGCAGGATCTTGGCGCGACGCCGTGGGTGGCCTTCTGGACCGTGACCGTTCCGCTGTCCAAAGCCGGCATCATCGCCGGCTCGATGTTGGTGTTCATCCCGTGCATCGGCGAGTACGTCATTCCAGAACTGCTCGGCGGCCCCGAGACGCTGATGATCGGGCGCGTCATCTGGGACGAACTCTTCGCCAACAACGACTGGCCCATGGCGTCGGCGCTGGCAGTGCTGATGATCCTGCTGATCATCGTGCCGCTGGCGCTGTTCCAGAAGTACCAGGCCGAGGCCCGGGAGAGCCGCCGGTGAAGCCTTCACGCCCCAACGCCTGGTTCGGCCGCGGCTGGCTCGTTGCGGGTTACGTCTTCCTGTTCGTCCCTATCCTCTCGCTGATCGTCTACTCCTTCAACGACTCGCCGGTGCCCAACCTGTGGCGCGGCTTCTCGCTGCGCTGGTACCAGGAACTCCTGCGCGATGAGGACCTGCTGTCGGGGCTGTGGCTGAGCCTGAAGATCGCATTTCTGACCGCCTGCGGCTCGGTGGTGCTGGGCACACTGGCGGCCTTCACGCTGGTGAAGTATCGACGCTTCGGTGGCCGAACGTTGTTTTCCGGCATGGTGAGTGCGCCCTTGGTGATGCCCGAGGTCGTGATCGGCCTTTCACTGCTGCTGACCATGGTCAGCCTCCAGCGCGCACTGGGCGTGCCCGAGCGCGGCATGACGACGATCTGGCTCGGCCACCTTCTGGTGGGGATGGCCTACGCGACCGTGGTGGTGCAGGCTCGGTTGCGCGACCTGAATCCCCAACTGGAGGAGGCGGCGATGGATCTGGGCGCGCGTCCGCACCAGGTGTTCTGGCTCGTCACGCTGCCGATGGTCGCCCAGTCCCTCGTCTCGGCCTGGCTGCTGACCTTCACGCTCTCCTTGGACGACGTCGTGCTGTCGGCCTTCCTCTCCGGTCCGGGCGCGACCACGATGCCGCTGGTCATCCTGTCACGCGCCCGCCTCGGCCTGGACCCACGCGTGAACGCGATGGCCACAGTGATCGTGATCGTCGTGGCTATCGGAGTGGCGCTGGGCAGCTACCTGATCGCCAGGGCAGAGCGCAAGCGCGCCCAGGAACTCGCCGCCGCTGCCCGCGGCTGACCCCCTTGCAACCCATTCGATCTGCACCGCGAAGGAGCCACCATGAAGACGATCCCCACGACCGCCCTGGCGCTGGCGCTGGCAGCCGCCTTCCCAGCCGCCGCGCAGGGTACGGCCGATCTGCAGAAGGAACTCGAGGCCCTGAAGGCGCGGATCGGCGAACTGGAAAGCAAGATCAAGGCGCAGGATGCCCAGTCGCCGCAATGGGGCATGACCCCCGACCAGGCGCGCGAGTTGAACCGTGTCACGGTCAAGACCGAGGCGATGGAGGACGCGCGCGACGCCGCCGGGCTGAAGCAACTGAAGATCTCGGGCTACGCGGATCCGACCTTCATCCGCAACTCGGGATTGAAGAACGCCGGATTCAACTTCATCAACAACCGCAGTGACACGGGCTATTCCTATGACAATTCCTATTTCGGCTCCGTCGTCCTGGATCTGAGCAAGGAGACCGACTCTGGTACCCGCTGGCGCCTGACGCTCAGTCCCAACCGTGGCACCGACACGGTGATCGGCAACGGCGGCGTCGTGCAGGAGGCGTCGGTCTCGGTGCCGCTGGGTGATCTGCAAACCCGTCTGATCGCTGGCCACCTGCCCGACTGGTCGGGATACGAATACCAGCAGGCCACGCTGAACAAGCTCATCACGCACAACCTGCTGTTCGATTTCACGCTCCCCACCAGCTACACAGGCGCGGGCATGGAGATCACGCGCGGCAAGTGGATCGCCAAGGGCGTGCTCGCCAACGTCAACGGCACGCGCAATCCCGATGGCCGTCATGGCAGCGCCTTTGCTTACCGGGTGGACTACTCCCGTGGTGAGTCCCAGGGCTTCGGCTTTGCCGGCCTGGTGGGCAAGGCGCCGAACTTTCGGATCTACGACGCCGACGGCGTTGCCCAGAACAATCCCGTCACGTCCCTGCCCTACACGGACACTTACGAGAACCAATCCAAGGTCAATCTGTTCGAGATCGACGCGTACTTCATCCGCGGCGACTGGACGGTGCAGGGCCAGTTCAGTCTGGGGCGACAGAAGTTTGCCGCCATTGCGGAGGACGCGGTCACCGGTGAATTGCGTGACAGTTCGTGGACCGGGCTGTCCGGGCTGGTAGCGTACAAGTTCTCTCCCCGCCTGGAGGGGAGCGTGCGTGCCGACTACATCCGCAATGCCAAGAACGGCGGCGGTCTGTTCACCTACACCGCGGACGACTCGCGCAACGGCATCGGTCGGGGCAACGGCGGCGACCCCGAGGTGGGCACCAACCGCTACGCAGTCAGCCTTGGCCTGGGCTACCTCTGGGACCTGAACACCACGTTCAAGGTCGAGTACAGGCAGGACCTCGCCAGTCTTCCCATCTTCCAGACCTACGAAGGCCTGTACCGCAAGCGCAACACGCTCTTCGGCGCTTCGGTGGTCGTGTCTTTCTGACGGCGGGCCAGCGTCATTCCACCGGTGAGCCCCAACCACAGCCTGCAGGAGCGGCTACGTCAGGACGGCATTGACACCCTGCTCGTCCAGTTCACCGACATGCACGGCTGTGCCAAGGGCAAGCTCGTGCCTCTGGCCCATCTCGACGATGTGCTTGGGCTAGGCGCGGGCTTCGCCGGGCCTTCGATCTGGGGCACGGGATTGCCGCGCACGGGGCCGCGCTCGGAGTACCACGCTGTCGGCGACCCCTCGACGCTGCAAGCCCTGCCCTGGATGCCCCGCGTGGCACGCATCGTCGGCGACGGCCACGTCGGCGGTCAGCCGTTCGAGGCCTGCCCGCGCCAGGTTTTGCGCCGCGCCATCGCGAGGCTGGGCGCGCGAGGCTGGGTGCTGCGCACCGGCATCGAGCCCGAGTTCTTCCTGCTGCGGCGATCGGCTGAAGGCGGCTGGATCCCGGGGGATGACCAGGACCGCCTCGACAAACCCTCCTACGACCTGAAGTCGCTCGGCCGTCAGGCGGGCTTCCTGAAAGAACTCGCCACCACGCTGCAGGATTGCGGGCTGGACGTGCTGCAACTCGACCACGAGGACGCGCACGGCCAGTACGAGGTCAACTTCGCCTACGCCGAGTCGCTGGCGAGCGCCGACCACCTTATGCTGTTCAAGCTGGCGGCGCACGCGCTGGCCGAGACCCGGGGCTGGGTCTTCTCGATGATGCCCAAGCCCTTCGCCGACCAACCGGGTAGCGGCATGCACTTTCACGTTTCGCTGTGGGAGGCCGGGGCCGACGGTGTCTGCCTGTTCGATCCGGGCAGCGGTGGCGACAGGCTCCGCACCGAACCTTCGGTGATTTCCCCGAGCGCCCCCACCGACGGCAGCGCGCGCTTGCCGCAGCCCGATCTCAGCCGGCTCGGTCAGCACTTCATCGCTGGTGTCCTGCACCACGCGCCGGCGCTGGCCGCGCTTGCGGCGCCAACGGTCAACTCGTACAAACGCCTGGCCCTGAGCGACTCGATCACCGGCACCACCTGGGCACCGGTGTGCATCGCCCACGGACCGAACAATCGCACGGCCCTGGTACGTACCCTGCCCGGTCGATTCGAATGGCGCCTGCCCGATGCCGCCGCCAACCCCTACCTGGTCACCGCCGCGCTGATCGCCGCCGGGCTGGACGGTGTCGACCGTCGGCTAGACCCCGGTCCGCCGGCGACCGAGGACCTGTTCGAACTCGGTCCCGCCGGGTGGAAGGAACTCGGTTTGCCGGTTTTGCCCACGTCGCTGACCCAGGCGCTGGATGCGCTGGAGGCGGACGGTGTTGTATGTGCCGCCCTGGGGGCCGAGTTGTCGCGTGAGTTCCTGCGCCTGAAGCGCGCGGAGTGGTCGGCCTGGGCGGGACACGTGAGCGCCTGGGAACTCGAACGCTATGCCGCGGCTTTCTGAAGCCCGAGCCGCAGGCCGCGGCGCGGCCTGGGCACGGCTTGCCGCCGCTCGACGCCACAGCGCAGGCTCGCACCCATGACCTTGCCGCCCCTGACGCTGGCTTATCTGAGCCTGGCCGCGAGCATGGCGCTCGTGGGCAGTTATGTCGGGCTGTCTCGGATCCTCGTGCTGGCCTTTCCGGTGCTGCTGCTGGCCTGGCTGCGTTTTGCCATCGCGGCAGTGGCCATGTGGCGCTGGCTCCGGCCTTCGCCGGGGGAGGCGCCGCTGTCGCCAGCAGACCGGCGGTTGCTGTTCTGGGAGAGCTTTCTCGGCAACTTCGGCTTCTCGATCTGCATGCTTTATGGCGTAGCAGCCACTTCGGCGCTGGCGGCTGGCGTGGTCATGGCGGCCATTCCCGCGGCTGTGGCGCTGCTGTCGCGCATCTTCCTCGGTGAGGCGATCACGCCCCGGGTGCGCTGGGCCATCGTGCTGGCCGTGTTCGGGATCGCATTGCTGGCGCTGGCGCGTTCTCCTTCGGGCGACGGCCTGTACGAGTCGTCCTGGTGGGGGTATGCGCTGCTTCTAGGCGCCGTGTTCTGCGAAGCCAGCTACGTCGTCATCGGCAAACGCCTGACGGCGCAGGTCTCTGCGCGCCGCATCAGCGCACTCATCAATCTCTGGGGACTCGCCCTGATGACGCCCCTGGGCCTGTGGCAGGCCCTCGATTTCGATTTCCACGCCGTCGAGGCGCCCACCTGGGGTCTGCTGCTGTTCTATTCGATCGCCGCCAGCGTCGTGACAGTGTGGCTGTGGATGCGTGGCCTGCGCCATGTGCCAGCAACCCAGGCGGGGGTGTTCACCGTCTGCCTGCCCGTCAGCGCTGCCGCGGTGGGTGTACTGGTGCTCGACGAGCCTTTCGGGGCCGCGCATGCCCTGGCGTTCGCGCTCGCGCTGGTCGGCTTGCTGCTGGCCACCTGGCCGCAGCGCACGGGTCAACCACCGCGATAGCCTCCAGGCGGCGCGGCGCGAAAAGATCCGATTCCGGGCAGGGCCTGCAAGAGCGACCCATAGAGGGACGCAAAAGCGCGCGCTGGCGCCGCCCAGGAGTGATCCTGGCGCATGCCAACTCGTTGGAGCGTGCTGCGCCGGTCCTGGTTGCGCCACGCGCGCGCCGCCCGATCCAAGGCCTGTAGCAGCGCCCCTGGGTCATCTTGATCAAAGACGAATCCGTTGCCCTCCAGGGCGTCCAGGCGCTCAACCGACGCCTCCTGCACGGTGTCTGCCAGACCGCCGACGTGCCGCACCACAGGCAATGTTCCGTAGCGCAAGCCATACAACTGGGTCAGGCCGCAGGGCTCGAAGCGTGAGGGCACGGCGATCAGATCGGCTCCAGCGACCAGGCGATGCGCGCGCTGCTCGTCGTAGCCGATGAAGGCTGCCACCTGCCCGGGATGAGCTTGCGCTGCATCACGGAAGGCCTGTTCGAGTGCAGCATCGCCGCTGCCCTGGACCACGAGCTGGCCCCCAAGCGCCAGCCAGCCGGGCAAGGCCTGCAGCAGCAGGTCCAGTCCCTTCTGGTGCGTGAGTCTGCTCAGCGCCAGCAACAGCGGCGCGTCCTGCAGAGGCTCCAGACCGGCCTCGGCCTGGAGGGCGGACTTGCACTGCGCCTTGCCCTCGAGCGAGTCTGCGTCGTAGCGGCAGGCCAGCAGCGGGTCGGCTGCGGGGTTCCACACCGTCGTGTCGATACCGTTCAGAATGCCGGATACCGCGCCCGCACGCGCACGCACGACGCCGTCCAGACCGTGGCCGAACTCGGGTGTGGCCATCTCCTTCGCGTAGCGCGGACTCACCGTGGTGATGTGGTCGGCAAACTTCAGCCCCGCCTTCATGAACGAGAGCTGGCCGTGAAACTCCAGCCCGGCCGACGACATGAAACGCGAAGAAAGCCCCAGCAGCGCCGCGTCCTGGTGCGGAAACAGGCCCTGGTAGGCGAGGTTGTGGACGGTGAAGACGGAGCGCGCGGTCGCAGCATGCGCGGACAGATAGGCACAGGCAATGCCTGCGTGCCAATCGTGGGCATGCACAACGTCCGGAGCCCAGTCAGGGTCGAGCGCCCCGCTGGCCAGCTGTGTCGCCACCCAGCCCAGCAGCCCGTAGCGCTGCAAGTTGTCCGGCCATTCGGAGCCGTCCGCATGGTGGTAAGGATTGCCGCCACGGTCGTACAACAGCGGCGCATCGATCAACCATACAGGCAGGTCCAAACGGGCCAGTCGACCTTGCAAGAGCCGTACCCGTGCGGCTCCGAAGGCAGGCCCGACGTCCGCCACGATGCGCGGCGCTTCGAGGGCGGCACGCAGGGCTGGCATCCCTGGCAGCAGCAGCCGCGCGTCGATCCCGAGGTGCGCCTGGGCGACAGGCAAGGCACCCACGACGTCGGCCAGACCACCGGTCTTGACGTGCGGGTAGACCTCGGCGGCGACGTGCAGCACGCGCATGGCTTCAGGGGTCCGGACCCGCCAGCTCAGGGAGTGCGTGGCGGCGTCCCGCAGCGCCTCAGCGCCTCTCGACACCGTCGAAGCCACCGGTCAACGCGTGCAACATGTCCCGCGTGACGAGCGTGATGCCGCTGTCGGTTCGGTAGAAGCGCTTGGCATCCTCGACGGCGTCCTCGCCGATCACCATGCCATCCGGGATGGTGCAGCCGCGATCGATGACGGTACGGTTCAAGCGCGCGCCGCGACCCACCGTGGCCTCCGGCAGCAGCACGCTCCACTGCACCTGCGCATGTGAATGCACCCGAACCTGCGAGAAGAGCACGCTGCGCAACACCGAGCCCGAGACGATGCATCCCCCGGAGACCAGCGACTCGATGGCCATGCCGCGACGGTCATCGGCGTTGTGAACGAACTTCGCCGGGGGCAGTTGTGGCTGGTAGGTCCAGATCGGCCACCGCGTGTCGTACAGGTTCAGCAGAGGATCCGTCGCCGTCAGATCGATGTTCGCGTCCCAGTAGGCGTCGATCGTGCCGACGTCGCGCCAGTAGGGCTCGGAACCCAGGCGCCGTCCGACGCAGCTCAGATCGAAGGGGTGTGCGGCCGCCCGGCCCTGTTTCACCAGGCGCGGAATGATGTCCTTGCCAAAATCGTGGCTGGAGTTCGGGTCGGCGATGTCGCGCTCGAGCTCCTTGTAGAGGGCGCGGGCGTTGAAGATGTAGATGCCCATGCTGGCAAGCGAGCGGTCGGGCTTACCCGGTATCGACGGCGGATCCTCGGGCTTCTCGACGAAGGCGGTGATGTTGCGACGCTCGTCGATGGCCATCACGCCGAAGGCGCGGGCCGAGGCGCGATCAACCTCGATACAGCCCACCGTGCAGTCCATCCCCATCGCCACGTGGTCGGCCAACATCACGGCGTAGTTCATCTTGTAGATGTGGTCGCCGGCCAGCACCACCACATAGTCGGCGCGGTAGGCGGCCAGGATGTCCTGGTTCTGGTAAACAGCATCGGCCGTGCCGCGGTACCAACTCTCCTCGTCCACGCGCTGCTGGGCGGGCAGCAGGTCGACGAACTCGTTCATCTCCGGCCGCAGGAAGGCCCAGCCGCGCTGCAGGTGCCGCAGCAGGCTGTGGCTCTTGTACTGCGTGATCACGCCGATGCGGCGCACGCCCGAGTTCAGGCAATTGGACAGCGCGAAGTCGACGATACGGAACTTGCCACCGAAGTAGACCGCCGGCTTGGCGCGGTTGTCGGTCAGGCTCTTGAGGCGGCTGCCGCGCCCACCCGCCAGAACGAGCGCGACGGCGCGCTTGGGGAGGTCCAGGCTCTGGGCGAGGTCGTGGGGCGTGAGCATCGGCGGCTTTCGGCGAGGGTTCCGGAACGAGACGCCGGCGCCACGGGCAGCAGCCCTTGGCGTCGGCCTGGACAATGTTGATTCTGCGCCTGCCCATGCCCTGATCGGACTCGGGGGTTACCGCGGATCTCGCCGCTCTTCAGCCAGCGAGGCTGTCCACCCATTCGATCTGCCCGGGCAGGCACTGGGTGCGCAGGTCGTAGTGCTCGATCGCGTGTTCGCGCGCCGCCTGCCCCAGCCGCGCGCGCAGATCCGGCCGCTCGAGCAGTTCGACCACGCGCCCAACAAGCGCTGCGGCGTCGAAGAAGTCCACCATCAGTCCTGTTTGACCGTCGACCACGGCTTCGCGCACCGGGGCGGTGTCGCTGGCCACGATGGCGCAGCCGGCGCTCATCGCCTCGAGCAGGCTCCAGCTGAGCACAAAGGGATAGGTAAGGTAGACGTGGACCATCGACAACTGCAGCAGCGTGATGAAGCGGCCGTAAGGGATGCGACCGAGAAAGTGCACGCGTGTATGGTCCAGTTCGTGGTGAATCTCGTCCAGCATCACCTGCCGCCAGGTGCGCTGCGCGCCGTCCGGACCCGGCCGCGGCGCCGACCCGTAGCTGACCTCGTCGCCGCCGACGATCAGGACTCGGGCCTGAGGCCGCTCGCGCAGCAGTCGCGGCAGGGCACGGGCGAAGATGTGCCAGCCGCGGTAAGGCTCGAGGTTGCGGTTGACGAAAGTGATGATCTCGTCACCAGGGCGCAGGTCAAGCTCGGCGCCCGACCGGGTCTTCAGCTTGAGGCTGGCCTGCGCGCTCGGTTGCACGCGATGCGTGTCGATGCCGTCGTGCATGACCGTGATGCGCGGCTGGAAGGACGGCGGGAATACCGAGCGCTGCCACCGCGTGGGCGACAGCCCGCCCTGAGCCATCGGGAAGTGGAGCTCGAAGTTGGCGTTCTTCAAGCGCAGGCGGCAGGCCTGCTCGGGCTCGACGCTCTGGAATTCGGGGTCGAAACCAACGTCCGCGCCTTCGGTTCGGTAGTAGAACTCGCAGTAGATGCCCAGCCGTGCAGCGGGCCACACGTCCTTCAGGAACAAGCTTTCGCCCCAGCCCGGGTGGGCCACGATGAGGTCGGGCCAGAAACCCCCAGCGTCAAGCTCTCGCGACGCTCGCCATGCAGCCTCCCCACGGTGAACCTTGGTGTCGAGGTCGTTGAGCCATCGGTGGGGGCCCGTCGGTCGCTGTGGAGGGGTGACCTGGTAGCGCACCATCTCGACGCCGGGCAATGCGGGAGCGGCGTTGATGTGCAGCGCCACCACACGATCGCCCCGGGCGGCCAGCGCCGGCGCCAGGTGCGGGAACTGACCTGGGAAGTTCTGGTGCACGAAGAGGATGTTCATGGGCACTTGTCGCCAGGGGTGTATCCCAATATTCCCATGAACGACATGCTACCCAGGGCGGGCGGCCCCGATACAGGCCGGACTCGGCAGGCTGAATCCCTCGCGCAGCAACTGGCCTGATGTCTCGCCGAGTTCGTGAACGACATCCGCTGTCGTGGCGCCAAGGGCTGGAACGCCGCAGACCTCGATGTGCCCGCTGTTCACGAGGTGCGTACACCGGGAGACGGCCGCATTGCTGCCAGACACTGCCCCGGTGAATTCAGAACCAAAGCCAGAGGCGCCGCAGCCAAGGGGGCATGCGCTCTGCTTCGGGACGGTAGTGCTGGCGCAGGGTGTGGTGTTGCACGTCTGTCTCCTATGACAATCGCAATACTGTACACCTTTACAGTGCTGTAGTTCAATACAGACCGCCGATACCCCGTCCCGCGTTGGAAGAGCCCGGCGCATGCAGCAGTAGCCGCGAAATCCGTCAACGTTGCAAGCCAGCGCCGAGAGAAATGCAAAAAGCCCAAGCAAATCAGCGATTTGCTTGGGCTTGTGATTGGTAGGCGCGATTGGACTCGAACCAACGACCCCCACCATGTCAAGGTGGTGCTCTAACCAGCTGAGCTACGCGCCTGCAGCC
>CAIRBF010000197.1 GCA_903876715.1 uncultured beta proteobacterium | reverse complement strand
CGGCGGTGTCCTCCGCCCGTCTGAGTGCCGATCTCGACAGCTACACCCGCAGTTCCGGCGGCAGCGCCTTCGGCACGGGCATGAGCCTGGCGGTCAACGGCACGATCGCGGTGAACGAAGTTCTCGGTGGTGCCGCAGCGGAGTTGCTGCGCAGCACAGTCAAGGCCGAGGTCGGCGACGTGGTGGTGGAGGCGAAGAACACCTCGACGCTGAAGGCCACGAACAAGAGCGTGATGGAGACCGGGGCCAGTGGCGCCGGGGTGATGCTGGCGTTCAACACCATCGGCTGGGCAGCGAGCGACCTCCTCTCGATGGCGGTCGATGCCCTGGCGGGTAGCGAGATCGGCGACATCGATGCGAACAGCGCGGTCACAGCCCGCGTGTCCGGATCGACGATCGAGGCGGCTGGTGACATCGAGGTACGTGCGACACAGGCCGCGCAGCTTGCTGCGACGCTGGGCAACGAGGCAAGCTCGGCCACCTCGGCGCTGTTCAATCCGTCGGGCCAGGCCGTCAGCGCGGTGCTGGCGATGAACCGCCTGGCAAGCCAGACGGGCGCAGATGTTCAGGACAGCACGCTGCACAGCGGCCGGCAGGTGTCGATAGTGGCCGACGAGGTCGCCGGGATCGAAGCCCGCAGCGACCTGAAGGCGATATTCAGCACCACGAACAGCCAGGGCTCCAGCCTCCTGGGCGGCCTGATCGGCCAGATGGTCGATGGCTACGACTACACGACGAAGTCGGGCAAGCAGCCGATCCAGTCCGGCACCCTGGTGCGCGTGGCCAGCGGTCACACGGCCGGAGGGGTCGCGGGCGGTGTCTACAAGTTCGTCGGCCCCGTGTCGACGCCCGCTGACCCGATGATCACCTTCGGCGGGGACCTGACCGACCTCCCGGTCGAGGACTTCCTCGACACCACGCGCTGGGTCCGCGTCTCGGCCGACACCGCGACGTCGGCCATCCCGAACCTGAATTTCACCAACTCCAGCTCGACTGCGGTCGGTGGGCTGGTCGTCCTCAACGACCTGCGTGGCGGCGCCACGACCACGGTGATGAGGAGCCAGGTGGTGGGGGGCAGCGCCGTCGATGCCGATCTCGTGGTGGCAGCCACGGCGCGAACCGACCTGAAGTCCAGTTCCGAGGGCATCGTCTCGTCGGCAGGCAGCAGCGCCTTCGGCCAGGGCTCGAACCTGGCCGTCAACGCGATGATCGTCACCAACCTCGTGCTGGCCGATGCCGCTGTGGTGGTGACGCAGAGCCGATTGCAGACCGGCGGAGACCTGACCGTCCGCGCGGACAACGATGCCGGCATCGACGCCACACTCAACAGCATCACGCGGGCGGGCGAGAGCGCCACGGGGGTGTCGCTGGCGTTCAACACGCTCGGGTGGGCTTCTCAGAACATCCTGTTCCTGGCGCTGGACGCCTTGCTGAGCACCGGGATCGGCGATGAGCGGACGTCGGGCGCACGTGCCCACGTCACCGACTCCGTGCTGCGGTCCGGCGGCGATCTGACCGTCGAGGCGATCAACGCCGCTGCGCTGAACGCGACCCTGAGCAACGCCGCCAGATCGTCGGCCTCGGCATTGCATGGCGCCTCAGGCGCAGGTGCGTCGGCCGTGCTGGCCAGCAACATGGTGTCTGCCGATGCCGTTGCCCGGGTGGACTACACCCCGACCTACCAGCGGCCTGCCGGTCTGGCGCACGATATCGACGCCGGCGGTGACCTGGTGATCCGCGCCACCGACGCCGCGGGTGTGTTCGCCAACATCAAGCTGACCGCTTCGTCCGTGACCTCGAACACCGCCGGCGTGAGCGTGCTGAACAACTCGCTCGCGCAACCGGACACGACGGGTTTCAAGTTCGAGAGCTCCGACGGAGCGCAGGTACTGAAGTTCGGCGATATCGTCCGGCTGGCTCAGAACCACGCCGCGGGTGGAGCGCCCGGCGGCTTGTACCGGTACATGGGCCCTGACCGCCAAGTCGATCTGTCCACCCAGAACTACGAAAACGACGGCTACTGGGAACGCAAGGTACTCGGCAGTGCGATTCCCGAAGTCAACATCAGCAACTCCGAAGCGATGGCCGTGGGGATGCTGGTGGTTCGCAACGACGTCCGCTCCGGCGCCGACGCCCAACTCAGCGATGCCAAGGCACGCGCTGGCGCCCTGACGGTGTCGGCGCTCGAGAAGTCGACCTTGCGAGCGGTCAACGACAGCGAGGCCGCGGCTGAGGGTGGCGATGGCCTGATCGGCAGCGGCAGCGTGCTGGCCATCAACGGGGTCGTCGCCTCCAACATCGTCCAGACAAGGGCCAGCGCACAGGCCGCGCGCAGCACCTTGCTGACCACCGAGGGTGACATCGTCGTCAGCGCCGACAACCGCTCCTTCATCGACGCGCGCAATCTGTCCAACGTCATCTCCGGCGACGAAGGCGTGAGTGCCACGTTGGCCTTCAACAGCATCGGCTGGGCTGCGCAGAACATCCTGTTCCAGACCATCGACGCCCTGATCGGCACCGACATCGGCGACGAGAACCCCGCCCGGGTCGAGGCCTACATCACCGATTCGGAGGTGAGCTCCGCGCGCGACGTGCGGGTGACGGCAAACAACAGCGCGGTGCTCAGGGCCTTGGTCAGCAACGAGACCGAGTCGAGCGATCAGGCCGTCACCGGCGCTTCTTCGCTCGCGGTGGGTGCGGTCGTGACGGGCAACATGGTCAGCGCGTCGACCGATGCGGCGATCCGCACGTCCGAGGGCATGGCGTCGCCCGGACAGGCCCAGGCGCTGGGTGACGTGGTCGTCGACGCGCGCGAGCAGGCCTCCATCCGTGCCGATGTCAAGCTGTCGGCGATTTCCACGAGCGCCAGCGACGGCGGCCTCAGTCTGGTCACGGGCTTCATGTCCAAGCGCCTCGGCGGCCTGGACTACACCGACCGGTCCGGCGTGCGGACACTGTCGATGGGAGATCAGGTTCGTGTGGCCAGCGCAACACTCGGCAGCAACGACACGGTCGGCACCTTGAGCACCGGCCAGCGGGTCACGGTCGAATTCGACGGTCTGGGCGCGGTCGAGGGGGACGTCTTCGAATACATCGGCGCAGAAACGCGCAAGGCCGTCGATCTGGCCGCGGAGGACTGGAGCGACGCATCACGCTGGCGCAAGGTGCAAGGCAGCGGTGGCCAGATCTACGCATTCCAGGGCACTGCGGAGACCTTCGATCTGGCGCTGGAGAACTTCACCGACCGGGCCCGCTGGAAAGCGCTCAAGGATTTCGATCCTAAAGACTACATCCCGGGACTGGCCACCAGCATCTCGGACTCGGATTCGACCGCCTTTGGCGGCCTGATCGCGCGCAACGACGTACGCGCAGGCGTAGACGCGGTGATCCACGGCGTCGACGTCACGGCGGGGGGCGACGTCCAGGTCAACGCGGAGGAAGCCGCTGCCATCCAGGCCCGCATCAACAGCACGGTCAAGTCCGGCGGCGGCAGCGCCTTCGGCAAGGGCTCCGATCTCGCGGTCAATGCGGTGATCGCGACCAACACCGTCCTGGCCACCGCGACGGCCGACCTGCTCGATGGCGACATCGCCGCCAACGGCGATGTCCTGGTCACGGCGACCGACAGCGCGCTGATCCAGGCCACGTCTCGCTCGACAGTCCAGTCCGGCAAGACCGGCGTCGGGGTGGTGCTGGCCTTCAACACCGTCGGATGGATGCCTCAGAACATCTTCGCCAACGCCGTGGACACGCTGGCCGGCGGTGTCTTCGGCGAAGAACAAGCAGTCCTGACGCGGGCCCGCACCGAGGATGTGAACGTCACCGCTCACGGCGACGTCACCGTGGAGGCCGTGTCGACCACCGAGATCGATGCGCGCATCCTGAACTCGAGCGTCGTGATCGGACTGACACCGCTCGGGCCTTCGGACACCGTCTCGGTCGGCGCGGTGCTGACCGTCAACCGCGTCAGCAGCCAAACCCTGGCGTTGCTCGGGCACCGCGGACTCGTCATTGGTGGTGACGTCACCGTCGGCGCCACCGAGGCCGCATCGATCCAGTCCAAGGTCAGGGCTGCTTCGATTGCGGTCGGGGTGGGCGCCCAGGGGGGCAAGGGGATTTCGGCCGGCTTCGCGATGTCGCGCAACAGCGTGCGCAGCGAAACCGAGGCACGCTTGGTAGGCGCGGTCGCGGGAACCGCGGCCACGGTGGCTGGTGATGTGTCGGTGACGGTGGATCGCGTCGGCGACATCAACGCGAACGTCAAGGCGACCGCCGTGGCGGTCGCCGCCGGCCTGAAGGGTTCGATGGCGGTGGCCGGGGGCGGAGCCATCGCCGTCAACAACCTGCTCGGCGGCACGCAGGCCCAGATCCTCGACACCGACCTGAGCGTCGGTGGTGACGTCGACGTCCTGGCCACCGACGCGGCCACCATCGACGCCCTGGTCCGCGCAGCGGCGCTGGCCGTCGGCGTGGGCACGCAATCCACGCCGGCCGTCGCCCTCGGCCTGTCCGTGGCGATGAACGAGATCGGATGGGACCGCACGGCCGGGCCGACGGTCCGCTACGACAACACGCAGAAGGTCAATACCCTGGCCGTCGGCGACGTGGTGCGGATCACCCAGGGCCCGCTGCTCGGCCAGACCTACGAATACGTCGGCGAAGACCGCAGCGCGCAGGACGGCATCAGCCTGGCGGCACAGAACTACTACGACCGCAGCCAGTGGCGTCGGGTGGCGATCCAGGCCGACCGCGCCGTCACGCGCAGTCTGGTCCAAGGCTCCTCGGTCAATGCGGCTGGGAATGTCACGGTGGAAGCCGTGTCGACGGCCCGCATCGATGCCATCGTCCTGGCCGCAACAGCCGGCATCGCCGCCTCGGGGCAGACCGGGACCGCAGTCTCTGCGGCCGGGGTCTACACCGAGAACAACATCCTGATGGACGTCAAGGCTGGTGTCCGGGACGCGGACCTGCTGGCTGCCGACACGATCACCGTGCGGGCCGACAACGCCGCGGCGATCGATGCGATCGCCGGGGCCGCCTCGCTCGGGGCGGCCCTGACGGGCAACACCTCGGCTGCGGTGACGATCGCCCTGAGCCTGGCCTTCAACGAGATCGGAGGCGACACCGATGCCCGCATCGACGGCGTCGACCGCATCGAGGCCCGTGCAGGCCACCTGCGTGTGACCTCGACCACGCGGGCCGTGCCGCTGTTCGAGATCGATCTGAGCGGCAGCAACCTGTCGGCCTCGCGCCTGGACGATGCGGCGAACCGCGCCTCCGACGTCGAGGACACCGCGAACGTCAACGAGCATGAGGTCGACCGCGCCGACGACCGGCAAGCGCTGGCGGCGCTCGCCCAGGCCCTGTCGGCACAGGGCATGCAGCTGCCGCAGGTCGCCACGCTCAATGCAGACTGGACGTACACCAGCAGTGACGGCACCCGCACGCTGAAAGCGGGCGAGAAGGTCAGGCTGCAGGCCGGCTACGCCGGCGGTGGGACGGGCGACCGGGTCTACGAGTACATCGGCGCGGCAGCGTTGCAGGACCAGGACCTCGCCCGCTTGAACTACGCCGATGCCACCCGCTTCCGGCTCGCGACGCCCGAAATGCGTCTGCAGGCGCTGGACGAGGGCCGAAGCTGGCAGCTCGTGCTCGCCGACGGCCGCACCTATGTCCTCCGGTTGTCCGACGCCGACCCGACGCGGCTCGAAGTCAGCCGCAGCACCATCAACGCGATTTCCGCGGCTGCGACGCTGGGCTTGGCCATCGGGGGGTCGACCGGCCTGGCCGTCAGCGGCGCGGGCGCCCTGGCCTTCAACCAGATCCGCTCGAACACGGTGGCCGAATTGGCCGACGGCGATGCGGTGGCGGCGGGCGACGTGACTGTGATGGCGGCCAACACGGCCTCCATCGTCTCGACCGTGGCCGCCGCGTCGCTGGCCGTGGGGGCCGGGTCGACCGGGCTGGGCGCGTCCATCGGCTTCGCGGTGGCGCGCAACTGGATCGGCTACGACAGCGACTCCGACACCGCCCGAACGGTCACGCGCGCCACGGTGCGCAACGCGGGCGTGAATGCGTTGGGCGATGTCGACGTCCGGTCCATGGCTGAGCAGCGCATCAGTGCGCTCGTGCTGAGCGGCTCCGCCGCCCTGGCCGGGGGCAGCACAGGCATCGCGGCCAGCGGTTCTGGCGTAGGGGCCTACAACCGCATCCAGATGGACGTCACCGCCGAGATCGACGGCGACCAGTCGCTGGGCATCAGCGCGGACCACGTCACGGTGCAGGCCACCGACGGCTCCACGGTCACGGTGCTGGCCGGGGCCGCCTCGCTGGCCGCCTCCGTCGGCGCAACCGGGGTGTCGCTGTCCATCGGTGCGGCAGTTGCGCGCAACCACGTCGACAACCAGGTCGTGGCGGCGGTTCGCAACGTCCAGAAGGAGGTACGTGCCCGGGTCAGCGATGTCGAGGTGATCGCGCTGGAGCAGGCCTCCATCTCGGTGGCAGCCGTGGCCGCCTCGGCGGCCACGGCCTTCGGGGCGACGGGTGTGGCCGTCTCCGGCGCCGGTGCCTCGGCGAACAACACCATCCTCGGCGAGACCAGTGCGCTGGTCCAGGACTCGCGTGTCCTGGCCGCGGGCGAGGTGACGATCGAGGCCTTGAACGAGGCGACGATCTCGTCGGTCATCCTGGGCCTGTCGCTGGCGCAGGCCGGTGGCGCGACGGGCGTGGGAGCGTCCATTGGCGTGGGCATCGCCCGCAACCACATCGGCTCGGATCCGAGCGAGGCCGGCGCGGCCGTCTACGACTCCTCGCGCGACGACCCGGGCACGGTCCGCAAGGGCCAGACGGTGTACCTGGCGGCCGGCTCGGGTGGCGCGCGTGCGGGCGACACCTATCGCTACATCGGCGCAAAGGACCTCGCCCGCCAGGACGAGCAGAACCTCCTGCTCACCGGCGACTATTCGGACCGCACGCTGTGGGAGCCGGTGGTCACCGCGCGGCCGCTGAAGGTCCAGGCGATCGCCGAGGGCTCGGACCTGCTCGCGGGTGGCGACGTCCTCATCCATGCCGAGTCTCGGCAGACCATCCGTGCCGATATCTTGGTCGCTTCGGCAGCGGTGTCTGCCGGCGCGACCGCTGTCAGCCTCAGCGGGGCCGGGGTCACTACCGAGAACAACGTCGACGTGATCATCCAGTCGCTGGCCAGAAGCTCGGCCACCGGGGGCGACTCCGCGATCGAGTCGCTGGGCGACGTCACCTTGGTGGCGACCGACCGATCCACCATCGATGCCAACGCCAGCGCCGTGTCGCTGGCGGCGGCCATCGGCATCGGCGGCGCTGCGGCGATCGGCGTGTCGCTGGCCGACAACCGGATCGACCAGCAGATCGCGGTCGGCCTGGACGGCGCTTCGGTGCTGGGCGCGGGCGACATGGTCGTCTCGGCCACGGGACAGGCCGTCATCGATTCGATGTCGCAGGCAGTGGCAGCGTCGGCCGGCCTGGTGGGCCTGGCCGGCGGCGGCGCGCGCGCCTCGGCGGTGATCGATTCGGCGATCAGTGCACAGCTTGCCGATGCCGACATCGCACTCCAAGGTGACCTGCGTATCGATGCGTCGGGCCTGATGGACGGCACCGCGGTCGTGGAGGCGACGGCGGCCAGCCTGGGGCTGATCGCTGCGGCGGCCAGCGGGACGGTGACCGACATCGTCCTGCGCCCCGTGGTCACGGCCGGGATCGATACGAGCACGGTGACCGCCCGGGAGGTCGCCATCCAGGCGCTCGGTCGGCAAGACGCGAAGGTTGACACGCAATCGATCAGCGTGTCCACCGGCGTGTCGGTCGGTGTCTCCAAGGCTGCGGTCGACGACCGCGCCCGCGTGCAGGCCGGCCTGGGCGACGGCGTGACGCTGACGGCCGACGTGCTGCGCGTGAACGCCGACAGCCTGGACCTCGTGGACGTCAGGAGCGTGGCGGCCACGGGCGGGATGCTCGTGGGCCTGTCCGGCGGGTATTCGGGGATGGACATCGACAGCGATACCGCAGTCGTCGTCGGCGATGACAACCGCCTGGACGTGAAGGCGCTGACGCTGACAGCGGTGCACGACCAGCAGGCCGATTCGCAGAGCCTGAACCTGGCCGCCGGCCTGCGGGCTGGCAGCGGCGCGATGGTGGCCAACCGCGTCACCGGCAGCTCGGACGTGACTTTGGGTTCAGACAACCGGATCACGGCGGACAGCGTCACGATGCTCGCGCGCAACCGCGTCGAGAAGGATCGCTATGCCAGCGAGGACAACCTGCGATCGGGGTCGGCCGGGCTGCTGAACGTCAGCGCCCTGGCCAGTCAGACCGACTTCGGCACGGCGGCCGATCCGCTGGCGGCTCGCGTGTACGTCGGTGATGGCACGGTCATCGATGTCAGCGGTTCAGGCCCGCAGCCCGGCGTGCTGAAGATGGAGTCGCTGGTCGACATCGTCGCGACCGACAACGTCCGCATCGAGGGAGTCTCGGGCCTGGGCCTGTCGGTGGGCGAGTCTCGGCTGTCGACCCGCACGGACAGCGGGGTCGTGATCGACGACGCCGAGCTCGTCAACCCCAGCGGTGACATCACGCTGGCGTCGAAGACCGACACCCGTGTCGGTACCGGCAGCACGCTGTTCTCGGCGGCACTGCTCAGTGGCGGGGGATCCATCGCCACGAGCGTCGTCGATGCACGCAACACCATCAGCCTGGACGGCGCGGCGCTGCGCGGGCAGAACGTCAACCTCTACGCCGGACGGGATGCCTTCGCGGTACCCAACCTCCTGAGTGGCGACGCATCGGCGAACATGACCCTGGTCGGCCTCGCCGGCATGGGTGTGCCTGCGCCGACGACCACCATCGCCGAGCGCAACACCGTCTCGCTGCTGGGCGATGCATCGGTACGCGCCCTGCGCGACGTGAACCTCGTCGCCAAGGAAGGCCTGAGCATGCCTTCCACCGATGGCCTGGTGTTGTCGCTGTCCTTCGTGCCCTATGGCATGGTCGTGCCTGAGGGCGGCGTGACCCAGAGTACCAACCTGGTCACCGTGGCGCCGTCCTCGCGCGTCGAAGCCGGCATCCAGAACCAGTTGCTGATGCACGTGTTGCCGCTGACAGTCAACGGCGAGCCGCAGCTCGCGCCGGAGCGCCTGGGCACGGCACTGACCGCCGGTGAGAAGGCGACGCTGCAGCTCGACGCCGACCAGGACTACGTGTACGAGGCACTGCGCGCCAACGACATCGCCGTCAATGTCTTCAGCGGCACGGTGGTGAAGGTGGCGGTCGAGCCCGCCGATGGCGGCCCTGCGGCACGGGCCGGGGAAATCGGCGCTTACTACCTGTTCGATCCGGCCACGAGCGCCGAGACCGATCTGATGCTGGAGCAGCAGGACTACACCGACACCGAACTCTGGACCCGCATCGAGGTGCGCGCGGCCACGGGCACCGTCGCTGCGCAGCCCGGCGTGACCTGTGTCGAGAAGGGGGGCGAGGTCTACCGCTATGTCGGTGGCGCTGCAACGCTGGACCTGGCGACGCAGGACTACAAGGGCGACGCCTGGGCCGAAGTGCTGGTCTACAGCAGCGATGTGGGCAGTGCCTTCCGACGCAACCTCGACGGCAAGTTCTACGTCATCAAGCCGCGTGAACTCGAGGCGCCTCGGCTGGTCTACGCCAACGTCGGCAACAAGCTCATCGAGCGGCGCGAGACGCTGCTGGGCTGGATTGCCAGCCACGCCGGCAACGCCGAGGCGGTGGCGCGCTACCAGGCCGAAGTCGAGCAGGTCGAGCAGACCTTGAAGGACATGGGCCTGGCCCAGACGCTGGGCACCGAAGGTGGCGCCCTGGTCGCGCCAAAGAAGCTGGACGTCTTTCTGCTCGACCTGCCCGACCTGTACGCGTCGCCGGGCTCGGTCTACATCGAGACCGGTTCGGCGGGCAAGGCGGCCCTGCAAGACATCGTCGACAGCCAGATCACCGCGCGCAGCGGCGCGACGGTCAACGTCCTCAACACCTCGCCGTTCGGTCTGCAGGTCAACGACGTCGGCGTGTCTGCCGGCGGCAAGACCACGGTGGTGGACGGAAAACTCGTCACGCTGTCGCCCGGCAAGGTCTACTTCAACTCAGCCCAGATCTCCAAGGACCCGGCCTCGGACGCGGGCAGCCTGATCCAGATCGTCCAGGACGGCTATCCCAGCGCGGCCTACGACCTGACCATCCCTCCCCTGCCGCAGGACCTCTATGTGCGTGGCAAGGTCGTCAACGAAGGCGGACGCCTGGTCCTGAAGAACCTGGACGGCAGCGTGACGGTCACCGGTGAGTTGCGCGCCGGCACCGTGGACGTGGCGGCCAAGGGCAACTTCGACCTCAGCAGCGATGCCTGGTACCACTCGTCGCGCGATCCCCGGCAGTACGTCGACTACAAGACGCTGTTCAGCAGCAAGGTGTTCAACACCCAGGGACAGGCACGCAGCCTCGTCTTCGGCAGCTTCGAGCCTGCGGCCGGGCAGACGCAGAACCCGGGCCTGGCCGCGCTGAAGGCCGCCATCCAGGCGCCAGGGTCGCGCGTGCTGTCGCTGGGCGACATCAACATCCGCGCCCAGTACCTGAACATCAACGGCCTGGTGCAGAGCGGCGTGGTCGAGTACACGCTCGTCGTCGACGAGAACTTCAACCCTGGACGCTCCACCGGCTTCACCGATGCGCTGGGCAACACGCTGGCCGGCATCAGCTACGGCGCGGGCAACGTGCCGGTCACGGGCTTCTTCGATGCTGCCAACGGCACCATCCTGCTCGACCCGATCTCGGCCCAGGGCGGGCGCATCACGCTGACCGGGCAGGTCGTGAGCACCGGCAACGGCGAATTGCGCGCAGCCAGCGGCTACGCCAGCGTCGACATCCGCAACCGCAGCAAGTGGAAGCTGGCTGCCGACCTGATCGACGTGTCGACCAACCGCATCGGCACGATCACGATCAACGACAGCGCCGGCCTCAGCCGCACCGTCTACACGTCGACCAACGCAGCGGTCCAGGTCCAGACCTTCCAGGGCGTGCTGGTGCCGCCCAGCGGCGACAACGACATCGCCTCGATCCGCTACGAGCTCACCTCCACCAAGACACCCCAAGCAGGCCAGGCGCTGACCTACCAGCCCGACGACGGGCAGTACTACGTCTGGGTCGAGGGCCAGGAGAAGACGAGCACGAAGATCGAGAAGTTCGAGAAGAACAGCTTCGAGGTCATCCCGGGTTTCTTCGACCTGGACTCCGTCATCAGAGACGACAACAAGGTCCGGGAAAACGTCGAATTCCGCGACGCGACGCCATTGCTCGAGTCCGAGGGCCTGGCCCGCGGGATCAAACTGCCCGCGACGAGCCCCCTTGGCCAGCCGCAGTTGGCGAACGACTTCGTCTATCTCACGCTTTACGAGCAGCGGGTCGACGAGTCGGTGGACGTTGTCGCTCAGGTCACGAAGGTCTACGACGTGGCGACACTGAAGGTCTACACCTACGTCGGCTCGCAGTCACAGGTGGTGTTCAGGACCACCGATTTCAGTGACGCGTCGCAATGGAAATACGAAACGACGCTGTCATCGTCTTCCGCGCAGAGTTGGGCCGACGTCAAGCAGCAACGCTACGCCAGCAACTACGTCAACTCCACACGAACGGTCGATTCCTGGACGACCGGTGGCGGTTGGTTCAGCAAGAAGACGGTCCACATCCAGACCGTGACGGTCACCGGGCTCAAGGACTACTACACGCACGCCCTGAAGGCGGACTACCCGATCGCCGTGGGCTTCATCGACGGTCCTCAGGCACCCGAGATCCGCATCGACAGCGTGGGCGGTCTGGTCCTGACGAACAGCGTCAAGCTCGGCGGTGACCCCGATGCGCTCGGCGCGGTCATGCCGCCGGACGACCCCTTCGTGCGTGTGCCTCGCCCGGGCTCGGTGTCGATCGCCGCCGACGCGCTGGAGATCGGCGACAACGCCATCATCTTCGGCGCCGCACCGACCGTCGACACGAAGAGTGCGGTGGCGCTGAAGCTGCAGGACGTCACCGGATCGGCCAACGTGCGCAGCACCGGCGACGTGTCGATCACGATGCTGGACGGCGGCGACGGCCAGGTGCTGAAGCTCGGCAAGGTGCTGACCAGCGGTGCCTTGACGATCTCGGCCCCCAACGGCATCGACGGCGCCCAGGCCCGCATCGAGGCGGCGCGCATCGCGATGGATGGCGGCAAGGGGGCGATCGACGTGCGTCTGGATTCGGCCGTCCTCGGCACGGGCGGCGTCGCCGCGCGTGCCACGGGCGACATCCGCATCGTCGAGCTCGCGGGCGATCTGCGCCTGATCGCACCGCAGGCGCTCGCGGGCGCCACGGCCTCTGTCACCTCGCTCACGGGCGACGTCCACCTGGAGACGGTGGACGGTTCGGTCGTCAATGCCGACCATGCGGGCCAACGGCTGGACAACACAGGTGCCCAACTGGACGAGCGCCTGCAGCGACTGGTCGCCCAGGGGCTGGTCACGGCCGAACAGGTCCGCTACACCTTGTCGCCGGCCTTGATGGCCTACCTCTACCCGCACGCGCCCATGCCCGGTGAGGCCCCTGCGGCGCCGCAAGCCGGACTCAACATCCGTGCCGGCGACGTGACGGTGGTGGCCGGCGGCACGGGCAGCGACATCGGTCGCGCCAGCGGCCTGGTGACGATCGCCGACCCGGGCAGGTTCGACCGACTCGGCGACGTCGACAAGGCATTGCTGTCACAAGCCCGACCCTCGGACGTCCAGGAAGTCCGCTACGCGGTCTATCGCTACGTCGGGCCCGACCGGACGGTCTATCTCGGCGAGCAGGCCATCTACGAGAACGCGT
>CAIRBF010000196.1 GCA_903876715.1 uncultured beta proteobacterium | reverse complement strand
GTAGCCGGCCTCGATGCCGGCGCGCACGAAGGCGTCGCGCCAGCGCGCGGGGCTGCGCAGCTCGGCCACGTTCAGCGGCCCGCCGCTGCCGTGCCAGGCATCGGCGCCGCGCTCGTAGTGCTCGGCGCGCTTGAACCAGGGCAGCACCTCCTCGAAGCCCCAGCCCGGGTTGCCGGCGGCGGCCCAGGCGTCGTAGTCGGCGCGGTGGCCGCGCATGTAGATCATCGCGTTGACTGAACTCGAGCCGCCGAGCACCTTGCCGCGCGGCTGGTAGCCACGACGGCCGTTCAGCCCAGGCTGGGGCACGGTCTCAAAGGTCCAGACGGGTCGGCCCTGCTTGGCGATCAACGCCATGCCTGCAGGGCAGTGCACGGCCACGCTCGTGTCCGGCGGGCCGGCTTCCATCAGCGTGACCTGCACCGTGGGGTCCTCGCTGAGGCGACCGGCCAACACGCAACCGGCCGAGCCGGCACCGACGATCAGGTAGTCCGTCATCCCTGTCCCCTGCACCTGTCGCGGGCATCACCTTTGAGGCCCTGCGGCATCGTCGCCAGATGGAAGTGGACCGCAGCCGCGTTCAGGCAGCGATCGGGGTTTTCTCGGGGCGGGGCGTGGGGCCCGCTGCGGCGCCGCCCAATCCGAACTCGGCCGCCAGCAGCGCGTACGAGCGGCGCCGCACCGCCGGGTCATGGGCCCAGGTGTTGACGACGAGCTCGTCGAGCTGCAGCTCCTCGGCCAGCGCCCGCATCTGCTGCCCGACCTGCGTCGCGCTGCCCACCAGCGAACGCCGTCGCATCGGCGCGACGATGCCCATCTCGTCGGCGGCGAAGCCGCGCTCGGCCACCTCGGCGGGCGGACGCAGCGGGCCGAGCGCGCCGCGCATGCGGTCCACGCGCCAGCGCTCGCGGCTCAGCGCGTGGAAGCGGGCCTCGTCCTCGGTCGGCGCCGCCAGAGCCCAGACGCAGATCGTGGCTTGCGGCCGCGGGTGGCGCGCGCTCGGGCGGAACAGCGTGCGGTACAGGTGCAGCGCCTGCTCCACGCCCTGGCCGTCCATGAAGAAGTAAGCGAACGCGTAGGGCAGGCCCAGGTGGGCGGCGAGCTGCGCGCCGTAGTCCGAGCTGCCCAGCACCCACACCTGCGGCGCGCGCTCGCTGCCGGCGCCAGCCGGCGGCCGGGGATGGGCGACGATGCCCTGGTGCGCCGTACCAGCCACCCAGGTCTGCAGGTCCAGGATCTGCTCGGGGAAGTCTTCGGCCATGCCCGAGACGTGCGGGTTCAGTGCCTGCGCGGTGCGGCGGTCGCTGCCCGGCGCGCGGCCCACGCCCAGGTCGATGCGGCCGGGCGCGAGCGCGTCCAGCACGCGGAAGGTCTCGGCCACTTTCAGCGCCGAGTAGTGCGGCAGCATCACGCCGGCGCTGCCGATGCGGATGCGCGTGGTGCGCGCCGCCACGGCAGCCATGAGCACTTCGGGCGCGCTGCCAACGATGGTGGGCAGGCCGTGGTGCTCGCTGACCCAGAAGCGGTCGTATCCGAGGGCTTCACTGTGCTCGGCCAGGGCCACGGTGTCGCGGATGGCGTCGTCCTCGCCGCGGCCGGCGCAGGCGACGGACTGGTCGAGGACAGACAGGCGCAGCGTCATCGGGGGCGGTCCTTGGGGGTGGGTGCCGGCCGTCAGTCGCGGTCCGATACCGGTCCGCGCATCAGAGCCAGGGCGGTGTCGGGGAGCACGACCGGTTGGCCGTGGGGCGTGCGTTCGGCCGCGTCTTCCCAGGCGTGCTCGAGCGCGTGCAACGTGTCCGCGTCGGCCAGGCCGCGCCCGAGGAGCAGGGTCTCCAGAGCGTCCAGCCAGTGGTGGTAGTAGGTCTGGCCTTCGTCGGGCTCGCTGCGTTCCTGGGCGCGTGCGATCGCTGCTGACAGCGCTGCGGTCCACTGCGGCCAGGTGAACACGCCCCGCTCGTGCAGCGCCAGCGTGAGCGCGAAAGCGTGCGCCTGCCAAGGGGCGGCGAAGGGCGGCCGGTCGGCGGGTGCCGCGGCCGCGAGGGAAGACGCGGTGGTCATGCCGCGCTCTCCCGCAGGCCTGCGCCCTCAGGCGCTGGCTCCAGCGTCGATTCCCAGGCGTCGATGCTCAGGCTCGTGCCCGGCTCGGCGTCGTCGCCCCAGAGCTCGCGGCCGTCGAAGCGCACTGTGTACAGCCACTGCGGCGCCTCGTCGAAGGGCGCGCCCGGGGCCGAGGCTGCATGGCGCTCGGCGAAGACGTGCAGGCCGTGCAGTTGCTCGACGACGCCGCAGCGGCCGCGCGCGTAGCGCGGCACGCGCGTGTGCCCGGCCGGGTGGCGGTTGCGCGCGCGCACGCGGTCGCCGACGGCGAACCGCGGCAGCACGCCGGCACTGCGGCTGGTGGGGCTGCCGCGGGCCAGCACGGCGTCGACATCGGCAGCGCGCAGCACGCGCGGCAATGGACGGGCCGGCGTGCGCAGGCGGCCGTCGGCCAGCTCCTCGGCGCTGGCCAGGCCGCGCTCGCGCAGCAACTGCTCCAGCGCGAGGATCCAGATCTCGTAGTAGGACGAGGCCAGGTAGCGCGCCGGGGGCAGGCTTTCGCGTGTGTGCCGGGTCTGGTCGAGGTTCCAGGCGCCGGTGGCGCCCATGGCCAGCGTCAGGCCCAGCGCGCGCGCCTCCCAGGGGGCATGGAAGAGCGCTTGTCCGGGCTCGGGCTGCACGGGGCCGAAGCCGTGCATGCCGCCCATGTCTTGCGCGCCGTTCATGGATGCTGGGGCCGTGCGGACGCGGCCGGGCCGCCCCCGCTGTCGCGCTGCACGGTGGCCGGATGGGGTTCGCGGGCCCCGGGCGCGAGCGCCTGGCCGGTGCCGATCATCGAGTCGCGTGTGACGAGCCGGGCCAGCCGGGTTTCGTCCCACCCGTCGGTGCCGGCCGGGCGCATCGGCACCACCATGTAGCGGATCTCTGCCGTGGAGTCCCAGACGCGCACACGGGTGGCCTCGGGCAGTTGCAGGCCGAAGTCGCCCAGCACGGCGCGCGGCTCGCGCACGGCGCGTGAGCGGTAGGGCGCGGATTTGTACCAGACCGGGGGCAGGCCGAGCACCGGCCAGGGGTAGCACGAGCACAGCGTGCACACCACCAGGTGGTGCTCCTGCGGGGTGTTGAAGACCGCGACCATGTGCTCGCCCTGGCGCCCGCTGAAGCCCATCGAGGCGATCGCCGCGGTGGCGTCGCGCTCGAGCCAGGCCCGAAAGCCAGCGTCGGTCCACGACCGAGCGACCACGGCTGCGCCGTGGTGCGGCCCGACGCGGGTTTCGTAGGTCTCGATCAGGCGGTCGATGGCTGCCGCATCGACGTAGCCCTTGGCCACGAGCAGGGTCTCCAGGGCGCGAACGCGCACGTCCATGGCGTCGAGGTGGCTGTGTGCACCATCCTGGTCCGCGTGGGCATGGCTGTGGCCATGGGCCGCCGGCGCGCCGGCAGACGCCGCGGGTGGGGGGTGTCGGGACTCCTCGGTGCTCATCGAGTGCTCGTCATCTCTCCATGCTTTGCCGGCCATCGCTCTTTTCGCGTCGAGTGTAGGGCCGCGCACGCCAGGCATCGACGCCCTGCGGATAATCGCGCGCCCTGGAGCCCTGCCTTGCCCTTTGCCGCCTTCGAAAGGCTCGTCGACCCGTATCCCGACGCGCCGCCATCCCCGCCCCCCAAGGGACTGCTGCCCTTCCTGTGGGCCTGCAGCCAGGGCACGCGCCGCTATATCCTGGCGATGACGCTGCTCACCGCTGCACTGGGCGCCCTCGAGGCGCTGCTGTTCGCCGTGCTCGGCCATATCGTGGACTGGCTCGCGGTCGTCCCGCCGGCTCAACTGTGGTCACGCGAGGGTGGCACCTTGCTGCTGCTGGCGGGCGTGCTCGTGGCCAGCATCGCAGCCGCCGGCTTGCAGACCCTGTTCAAGCACCAGTCGCTGGCCGGCAACCTGCCGATGCGTCTGCGCTGGAACTTCCACCGCCTGATGCTCGGCCAGAGCATGAGCTTCTTCCAGGACGAGTTCGCCGGCCGCATCTCCACCAAGCTGATGCAGACGGCGCTGGCCGTGCGCGACACCTGGTTCATCGTCACCGACATCCTGGTCTACGTGACGATCTACTTCACGACGATGGGGCTGGTCCTGGGCGGCTTCGATGCGCGCGCGGTGCTTCCCTTCCTGGCCTGGGTCGCGCTGTACCTGGGCGCCACCTGGTACTTCGTGCCCCGGCTGGCGCGCGTGGCCCAGCAGCAGGCCGACGCGCGCTCGCTGATGACCGGGCGCATCACCGACGCCTACGCCAACATCGCCACCGTCAAGCTGTTCTCGCACTCGCGCCGCGAGGCCGGCTACGTGCGCGTGGCGATGGAGGGCTTCCTTCACACCGTGCACGCGCAGATGCGCCTGGTCTCGGGCTTCCAGGTCGTCAATCACGCGCTGTCGGTGGGCCTGATCGCCGCCACCAGCGGCGTCACACTGTGGATGTGGGTGCGCGGCGAGATCGGTATAGGGGCGGTGGCTGCATCGACCGCGATGGCGATGCGGCTGAACGGCATTTCGCACTGGGTGATGTGGGAGATGGCCTCGCTGTTCGAGCATGTGGGCACGGTGCAGGACGGCATCGCGACACTGTCGCGTCCGCACACGGTGCTGGATCGGCCGGGCGCTTCGCCGCTGCGCGTCGCCCGCGGCGAGGTCCGCTTCGAGGACGTGGGCTTCGCCTACGCCGGCGGGCGTCGCGTCATCGACGGTCTGAGCCTGCACATCCGCCCAGGCGAGAAGATCGGACTGGTCGGCCGCTCGGGCGCGGGCAAGACCACGCTCGTGAACCTGCTGCTACGCTTTCACGACCTGCAGCACGGGCGCATCCTGATCGACGGTCAGGACGTCGACACCGTCACGCAGGACAGCCTGCGCGCAGGCATCGGCATGGTCACGCAGGACACGGCGCTGCTGCACCGATCGGTGCGCGAGAACATCGTCTACGGCCGTCCCGATGCCGACGAGGCGCAGATGCGCGCTGCGGCGGCGCGCGCCGAGGCCGAAGGTTTCATCGAATCCCTCGTCGACCCGAGCGGCCGGCAGGGCTACGACGCGCACGTCGGCGAGCGCGGCGTCAAGCTCTCCGGCGGCCAGCGCCAGCGCATCGCCATCGCGCGCGTCATGCTCAAGGACGCGCCCATCCTGCTGCTGGACGAGGCCACGAGCGCACTCGACAGCGAGGTCGAGGCCGCGATCCAGGCCAGTCTGTACCGGCTGATGGAGGGCAAGACGGTGGTTGCGATCGCGCACCGCCTGTCGACGATCGCAGCCATGGACCGCCTGATCGTCATGGACCAGGGCCGTATCGTCGAGGAAGGCACGCACGCGCAACTGCTGGCGCTGGGCGGCATCTACGCGCGGCTGTGGGCGCGCCAGAGCGGGGGGTTCCTGGGCGAGGACGGGGCGGTGTGACCGTCCCTCGTGCTCGGCGCAGCCCGGTCCTCGGGCCGCTCTCCGAGGCGCAGCGTCGCGCCTGTCACGGCCTCAGGGCTGCGTGCTGCGTGCCAGGGCACGCGCGATCAGCGCGTCGCGCCGAACGGGTTCGAAGTGCGCCTGCCGCAGCAGGTCGTGCACTTCGCTGACGCGCAGTGCCAGCGGCTCCATGGCCGGCGCCGGCAGGCCCAGGGTGGTCGACATCGTGCGCAATTCGCGCTGAACGCTGGTCAGCCGCGGATGGCCCTGGCGCAGCCGCTGGCCGTGGCCGACCAGGCGCTCCAGCGTGCCGAACCCGTGGGTTTTCCAGCCCAGTTGCGGCGCGTAGTCGAGCAGGCCGAAGTCGACCTGGCAGGTCTGCCAGACGCGGCGGCAGGCCGGCGCCAGGCGGTCAGCGAACAACTGGTAGCCCGTGAAGCCGCCGACGTGGTCGATCAGCGTCTCCTTGGCCTGCCGGCCGGAGAAATAGGCGTCCAGCGCGGCCGGGTCGCCCACCAGGTGGTGGCTGCCGTAGGCGCGGTTGACGTAGTTCGCGAGGCCTGCGTGGGGCGTCTCGTAGAGTGGCTGCAGGTCCGGGGCCGGGGGCATCTGCCGGTCGAGCGCGGGCAGGATGGCGCGCGCCAGCGCCGGCGGCGTCCCCGGGTCCTGCTGCCCGAGACGCCCGGCCATGCCCTGCAGCGTGCGCAGGCTCCACAGCAGGGCGCCCAGGGTCACGGCCTGCATCAGCGCCTGCTCGGCGCAGAAGACGAGGTCGTTCTCGATCGCGACCGTGCAGTGGGCGCTGAAGGGGGAGTCGGTCGCACGGACGCGGCGCAGGGTCGGCAGCACCCGCAGCAGGCCGGCCGCGTCGCCGATGTCGGCATAGGCGCCCGGGCGCCAGACCAGCGCCTGCAGGCGCAGCAGGTCGGAGGCCAGGCACAGCAGGCCGTGACGGGCCCAGGCGCTTCGCGCATGGTCGATGAACAAGCCCAGATAGGCCCCGAACTGCGGGCCGGCACCGTCGGCGCCGGCGGCCTCGATCATGTCCGCCATCCGCGCCTGCTCCGCCAGGAAGGCCTGGCCTGCCGGCGTGCGCGCCATCGAGCGCAGGCGCTCGCGCGCCAGTTCCGTGCGGCGCCAGGGCTCCGCCAGCGCGTGGCGCATCTCCTCGTACAGGAGCACCGGCAGGAACACCGCCTCGGGCGCCGCCTGCTGGGCTGCGTCCAGCCGCAGCCAGCGCACGCCCGCGACATGGGCCTCCAGACCCTCATCCACCGCGGCCCTCAGCGCGGGTGGCACGGCCGAGCCCGGCACCGGTTCCACCGGTGTCACCTGCCCGGCCAGGGTCTGGTCCCAGGCGCTGCGGTCGAGCCAGAGCAGCGGGAAGTAGGGCCGGTCCTGGGGGGCGGGCGTCGCTGGTTCCGACGCCTCCTGCGCGTGCATCCGCGCCAGCCGGTGCAGATTCTCCAGGCCGCGCAGCGGCACCGCGCCGCCGAGCCATACCAGGTGCAGCGGCCGGCTCACCGCAGGCCACTCCTGGCGGCTTGGACGCGGGGGCACGAAGGCACGAGTCGTCCACGGCCCAACGGGTGGGAGGCCTGGCAGCGATGCAGTTGTCGTTCAGTCGGGCTGCGCTTCATGAGGGATCGCCGGCAACGGGGGAGGGTCCCGTGAACGGGCCAGCATGCGCCGGCAGGCATCTGCCGTCGTGACTCGGCCGCCAACAGGACTTTACTCGCTCCGCCCGCGCAGGTGACCTCGAGGACGACCCGGCCGGCTTGTGCCGCAGCGGCACACATGCCGCGCGGTGACAGCCGGCGACGCACCGGGTACGGACCGCTACAGCACCAGCCGACCCGCGTACCCTGTCATCTCGAGGTAGCCGAGCCCGACGCGCCGGCCGTCGGCCGCATGCAGGGTCGACAGGCCCTCCCAGTAGACCGTGCCCGTGGCGCCGCGGCCCAGCATCTCCTGCGCGTCCAGCAGTGCGCGCACGGTGTAGGCGCCCGCGGGCGTGGACACTGTCCATTCCACGGGGTAGCTCGCGCCCGAGCCAGGGCTGCGCCAGGCGCGGCCAGGGCGGAAGACCACCTCGGCGGGACCAAAGGCGCGCGCGGCCGCCGCGCCTGGCGCTCGGAAGCTGCCGCCCGCCCACAGCAGGCTGCCGTCGGCGCGGCGCAGGCGGAAGGCGGTGAGCGTGCTGCCGTCGTCGAGGTTGATGCCGATCCAGTCCCAGCCCACGGCTTCGGGGTGCAGCAGCTCGTCGCTCCACTCGTGGTCGAGCCAGGCACGGCCGTGCACGGGCTCGGACTCGCTGCCGTGGCCCTCGATCCGGCCCTCGACCTTCAACTGCGGCTCGCTCAGGTAGTGGCTGGCCTGTTGCGGCTGCGGCCCCTTGCGCGACCAGCCGGCCTCGCCCTGCAGCAGCACCGGCTGGGTGCGCGCCATGCGCAACTGCAGGCGGTGCCGTCCGGTTGAAAAGCGCGTGTCCCAGCGCGCGTCCAGCGCGCCGCCGCCGCTGGCCTGGCGGCGCAGCGTCCAGTCGAACAGGCGCAGGTCGGCGTCGTGCAGCGCTGCGCGCGCCAGCCCGGAGGCCGCTGGATCGCCGGACCAGCGGGCGATCCGCTCGTCGTGCTCGTGCCGGCCCGCGGCCGGCTCGCTGAGCGCGGCGTGGGCGAACAACAGGTGGCGTGGCGCGAAGCGCCCAGCCAGCCCTTCAGCGAGCCCGGTGCGGGTGCGAAAGAAGGTGATCTGGAAGCCGCGCAGCGCGCGTGGGTCGTCCGCGGCGGCCTCGGCCGCCGGTGTGGGGCCGGTACGCAGCCAGCCGGTGACGTACCACCACTCGATGCGGCTGCCGGGATGCGCGCCGTGGTCGCGCGGCAGCACGATCGCACGGCCGCGTCGCACCGGATCGGCGGGCGTCGGCGAGGTCGCGCCCGGGGTTGGTGCGGCCGGCGCGGACCCCGGTGCACCCGTGGCGCCGTGCGCGTTCGCGCCCACACTCGCGGCACCCTGGCTCGCCGGCGCGCGATGGGCGAGGCCGGC
>CAIRBF010000195.1 GCA_903876715.1 uncultured beta proteobacterium | reverse complement strand
GCCACAGCGGGGTCGGCCGCCGACGCCGTGCCGCCCCCGGCCGGACCGGTGGGCCGCAGCGGCGCAAGGCGGGTGCCCGCTGGCGGCGGCGACAGCGGCAGCGCCGGCGCCGCAGCAGGACGCGGCGTGACCGCTACGCTGGCGGCCCCGCCTGTGCCGGAGCAGCCGGTGGCCTATACCGCCTGGACCTTCGGCGAGCTCCCCGAGCTGATGGAGTTGCAGCGCGGCGGGCAGGTGCTGGTGGGCTTCCCGGCGCTCGTCGACAAGGGCGCGCATGTCGAGATCGAGGTCTTCGACGAGCCGGCGGTGGCTGCTGCGCGTCACCGCGCCGGGCTGCGCCGCCTGGTGGCGCTGCAGGTGCGCGAGCCGCTCAAGCATCTCGAGAAAAACATCCCCGACCTGCAGAAGATGGCTGCGCTGTACCTGCCGCTGGGCACCCTGGAGGAACTGCGCGCGCAGATCATCGAGGTCGCACTCGACCGTGCCTTTCTTGCCGAGCCGCTGCCCGCCGACGAGCCCGCCTTCCGGCGCCGCCTGGAAGAAGGGCGCACGCGCCTGATGCTGATCGCTCAGGAGGTGGCGCGCCTGGTGGGCGCGGTCCTGACCGAGCACGCGCAGGCCACGCGCAAGCTGCGCGACAGTCGCCCGCCCAAGGACGTGGCCGACGACGTGACGGCGCAGTTGCAGCGCCTGTGCGGCAAGCGCTTCGTCGTGAGCATCCCCTGGGCGGCATTGCAGCACCTGCCGCGCTACCTCAAGGGCGTGGTGCTGCGCCTGGACAAGCTGCGCGCCGACCCCGCGCGCGATGCCGTGCGCCTGGCCGAGCTGCGCCCGCTCGAGCAGCGCTGGCAGCGTCGGCTGGCCGAGCTCAAGGGCGCGCCCGATGCGCGGCTCGACGAATACCGCTGGCTGCTCGAGGAACTGCGCGTGAGCCTGTTCGCGCAGGAGTTGCGCACGCCGCAGCCGGTCAGCGCCAAGCGGCTGGACAAGGCCTGGGCGCAGTTGACGGGGTGAGTTCGTGGGTTCTTCGGGGTCTGCTCCCACCGTGACGGGGGCTCATCCCATCCCGGGCTCCAGCGGCGGCAGGTCGTCGAACTCCGCGTTCGTGCCGGCCTTCTGCGCCGCCACGGTGCGTGCGATGTCCTCGGGGCTGAAGATGCCAGGCTGCAGCGCGTTGAGATAGGCGAAGGACGCGGCCACCCCGTGGTCGCGCGTGTAGGAAATCATCTCCTTGGAAGCCGCCACCGCCAGCGGCGCCTTGGCCGCGATGCGCCGCGCCACCGCCAGCGCGCCATCGACCGTGGCCTCGGGCGTGTCGAACACGCCGTTGACGAAGCCCAGGCGCTCGGCCCGCGCAGCACCCAGGCGGTCACCGGTGTAGGCGAGTTCGCGCACCACGGCCTCGGGCAGCTGGCGCGGCATGCGATTGAGCGTGCCCACGTCGGCCATCATGCCCAGGTGGATCTCCTGGATCACGAAGAAGGCGTCGGCGCTGCAGTAGCGCAGGCAGCATGCGGTCACCAGGTCCACGGCGCCGCCGACGCAGCCGCCCTGCACGGCGGCGATCACCGGGAACCGCGCCTCGGCCAAGGCGGAGAAGGAGGCCTGCAGCCGCCGCAGTTGTTGGCGGAAGCGCTCGCGCGCGAGAACCGAGCCGGTGTCCAGCGCCTGCCCGGCCTCGAACACCGACAGGTCCATCCCGGCCGAGAAGTGCCGCCCGGTGGACGACAGCACGGCCACGCGCGTGCCGCCGGCGCGGTCGAGCTCGCGCACCACTTCCGGCAGCTCGGACCAGAAGGCCGCCACCATGGCGTTCAGCCGATCAGGGCGGTTCAGGCGGATGTGCGCCACGCCACCGTCGCGCAGCACTTCCAGGCATTCGTAGCTCATGAGGGCTCCTTGTCAGACTTTGATTCCCTTGCGCTTCCAGGGGTTGACGGCAGCGCGAGTTACCCCGAAGCGCGCGGCCTGAGCATCCTCATCCTCGCACGGCCGCATGCCGACACACTCATCCGCATCGACGACAGCGGCATCCTGAAGCAGGTGCTGGAGCCGCGGTCGGCGGCGCGCCAACGGCCGGCCCGCGCCCGTTCTCGACACCGGCCGGCCTCTCGACGAAGCAAGGAGTTTTCGATGCGACTGATCCGTTCCCTGGCCCCCGCGCTGAAGCGCTTCATCCGCGATGAACGCGGCGTCACCGCCATCGAGTATGGCCTGATCGCCGCCCTGATCGCCGTCGTGATCATCGGCACCGTGACGACGGTGGGCGAGAACCTGGACGGGGTGTTCACCGAGATCGGCACCAAGCTTGGCGAAGCCTTGCCCTGAGCGCCGTTGGCGCGACGGGACGGCACGGGTGCAGGCTGGTGAGGTGGGGTTGATCTCGAGTGCCGGGACGGTTTCCTGGCTGGCTCTCGGGGTGTTCCTCGCGGTTGCGGTCTGGACCGATCTGCGAGCGCGCCGCGTTCCCAACGGCCTCGTTGTCTGCGGGCTCTTGGTGGCGTTGGTGGTGCCGTACCTCCTGACTGAAAGCACGGTTCGGGTGTCACCCGGGCTGTCTGCCGTCGGCGCGTGGGCTGCCGGGCTGATCCTCGGCGGCCTGCTCCTGTGGCCTCTGTACCTGAGGGGTGCGATGGGAGCTGGCGATGTCAAGCTGATGGCGATGGCCGGGGCCTTTCTCGGACCGATGCTGACTTGGCGCGCGGTTCTGTACGCCTGCGTTGCCGGAGGCGTGCTCGGTGTTGCGCTGCTTGCATTCCAGCGGCTTCGAGGGCAGGCTCGACCGACCCAACAAGCCTATGCGCCGGCGATCGCGGCCGGCTGTCTTGCGGCCGTGATCCTGCACGGACGGCCGGTCCTATGAACAGCCCGCGGCGTGAGTTCCGGGCGCAGCCTAGAAAGACGAACAAGGCATGAGGTCCAGGGGATGGTGGATGCTGCTGGCGGCGCTGGCAGCCGGCTTGGTGGCGGTGGTGCTGGCAGCGCGCTGGTTGCAGGGGCAGGGCAGTGACATGGGACGGATCGCCGTCGCCCATGCAGACATCCCCATCGGAGCCCGGCTCTCACCCCAGATGGTGCGGCTGGCCGAGTGGCCGCGCGCGAGCGTGCCGGCCGGCGCCTTCGCCTCGATCGAGGTTCTGGACGGACGCGTCGTCACCGTCGCGGTGCAGCGTGGCGAGCCGCTGACCGAGGCACGGCTGGCGCCGGTGGGCGCGCGCGCCGGACTGTCGGCGGTGGTGCCGGAGGGCAAGCGCGCGATGACCGTGCGGGTCAACGACGTCGTCGGCGTCGCTGGCTTCGCGCTGCCCGGCACCTACGTCGACGTGCTCGTCAATACCCAGGACGAGGGCGGTCGGCGCGGCGATGCCGACCGCTCGATCTCCAAGATCGTGCTGGAGCGCATCCTCGTGCTCGCGGTGGCGCAGGAG
>CAIRBF010000194.1 GCA_903876715.1 uncultured beta proteobacterium | reverse complement strand
GGCCGTGCGCGGGGCCGCCGCCGCCGCGTCGACGCCGGCCTGCGCCTGCAGCCACGCCAACAGCGCGTCATCGTCGGGCTCTTCCACGAGCCGCCGCACGATCTCGTCCTGCAGGGCCTCGGGCAGGGCCGCCCAGCGCCGGCCGAAGGCGTCGGACTTGGATAACAGAGCCGAGGTGGCGTTGCCGCGCAAGTCCTGGCGGCCCGTGCCCACGCCGCTGATGTGGGCGTCCTCGGGCAGGCCCAGCAGCTCGCGCAGCCGCGCGAAGCTCAGCGTCGCGGTGCGCTCGAGCGCTTGCAGCAGCTTCTCGCGCTGGGCCGCGGTCAGGGCCACGTCGGCCGGGCTGCCGCGCCAGCGCAGCCGCAGGGCCTGCAGCGCCACCAGGATGCGCAGGCGCTGGGCGCTGGGCAGGGCGGCCGGGGCGCGGGGCTCGCCGGGCAGCAGCAGGCAGCGGCCAGGCTCGGGCTGCTGCCGGCCACGCTCGTGCAGCAGGGTCTCGCGCAGGGCGTCGCGGGCGGCGTCGCTGCACAAGGCCGGCGAGAACGCGCGCTGGCGCTCCCAGAGCAGGTCGAACTCTGCGGCGATCATGGTGCGGTCGGCCAGAGGCGGCAGCTCGCGGGGGCGCCCCCGCCCTGCCCCGCCCGGCTCTTTGCCAACATCGGCCAGGGCGGCTGGGGTGACCGCTTCGGCCGCGCTGGCCGTGACGACAGACGCAGCGGCGGCGCCGGCCGCCGGCTTCATCAGGCGCCGGCTGACCGGCGAGCGGGTCTGCAGGCCCTGGCGCAGGCGCGCGTACAGCCACTCGCCCACGGTGCGGGCGCCGGTGCGCTGCATGGCCTCGCGCGTGGCCTGCACAGCCAGCCGCTGCAGCCCGTCGGCCTCGTCGTTCGCACCGAGGGCGCGCTCGAGCAGGATGCCGCGGCGCTGGTTCAGGTGGAACAGCGCGCGGCCCAGCTCGTGCGGCGCCAGCGGGTGGTCCAGGCCGCGCGTGCGCAGCTCGTAGGGGTCCAGGCCTTCGAAGGCGCGCCGCGCCTGCGGGTCTGGCGGGAAGAAGCCGTGCTCGACCAGCAGCGCCATCAGGCGCTCCTTGCGCCGCACCAGACGCTGGCGCCGCCGCCTGCGAGCGCGCGCGTACCGGCGCTGGGCCCCCAGGGGCTCGCCGGTTTTCGGGTCACGGCCGTCGGAGAACAGGCGCACGCCGGCCCGGATCACGGCCATCGGACGCCCCTGGGCGTCGAGCCTGATCGCAGACCAGCCCAGGCACCCGGACCCGAGCGACAGGGCCAGCCTGTACCTCATCAGAGAAATATCATTTGCGACAGTTTTGTACCGCCTATACAATGCTAACTGTTCTAAACGTTCGGAAATGCGCTCTGGAAGCTAACAAGCTGAAAGATGCGTCAAATGCGAGGGCCGCTACATGCGGCCCTTTTGTTTGGAGCTGCAGCGGCGTTGCCTCAGAAGCCCAGCTCTCTGACAAGCACGGCGCCGGCCTGGCGCAGGTAGCGCATTGCCGGCGCCTGGGCGCGCGCATGGATGGTGACACGGCCGCGCCAGACGTGCCCCGACAGCGCCTCGGGCGGCAGCGTCACGGCCGGCGCCAGCTGCACCCTGAAGACCGCCCGCTCGGGGATGAGCTGGCCCGCCTGCGCGCGCACGGCGACGTGCCCGCCGTTCTGGGCCGCCAGCTCGGGGCGACCCAGCGTGTGCGACGCATCCCTGTCCACGGACTGCACCGTCAAGGCCAGCGGCGGCGCACCCAGGCCGTCCTGGAAGAAGACGGCATGGTCGCCAGCGCTCACCCGGGCGATGTCCTGCTCCTCGAGCCAGGTTTCCACGACCCAGGCACCGTCCTCGCGCACCAGCACCGCCAGGCGCTCCCGCTCGCCCACCCAGTGGCCCACGCGCAGGTCCGGGTCCATGTCGCGCAGGTGGCCGGCGAAAGGCGCACGCGGCAGGTAGTTGCGCAGCTCGGTGTCGATGCTGGCCAGCTCGGCCTGCGCGGTGACGAGCGACTGCTCGGTCACGAGCATCTTCTCGCGCGTCTGCGCGTCGAAGCCCGACGAGGCAGCCTGCCAGCGCAACTGCTCGACGCGCGCCAGCACGGCCTGGCGCCGGCTGTGGAGGTCGGGCAGGTGCAGCCGGGCCAGCACCTCGCCCGCCGCCACACGCTGCCCCTGCGCGAACGGCAGTGCGTCCACACGCGCGCCCGCCGGCGCGTGCAGGGGCCAGGACTCGGCCGGTCGCAGCACGGCGCTGACCGTCACGCGCCCCGGCCAGGGCACGAAGGTCAATCCCACCAGGGCCAGCGCCACCAGCAGACTCACGCCGGTGCGCCCGCGCTGCAGGATCGAGCCGCGCCGCTGGCCCCAGGCCGAGAGCTCCAGGCGCAGCGGCCGCAGGATGAACCAGGCGATCTCCACCGCGAACAGGAACACCCCCAGGGCCTTGAAGAACAGGTGGTAGACCATCAGGGCGATGCCGACGAACAGCACCAGGCGGTACACCCAGGTGCACCAGGCGAAGGCGATCATCCAGCGCCGACGCTGCGCCGGGGCCTGCTCCGGCGGGTCCTCGCCGAGCGCGAACAGCCACTCGCGCAGCTTCCAGCGCGCCAGCGCGAAGCTGCGCTCGTGCAGGTTGGGCAGGTCCAGCAAGTCGGACAGGATGAAGTAGCCGTCAAAGCGCATGAAGGGGCTGGCGTTGATCAACAGTGTCGTCACCCAGCTCGTCGTGCCAAGCACGAAGGCAGCCGAGCGGGCGGGGCCGTCGGGCAGCAGGCTCCACGCCAAGGTGGCCCAGACGGCCACGATCAGCTCGGTGGCAATACCCGCCACAGAGACCTGCAGGCGCTGGCGCGGATTGGTCAGCCGCCAGGCTTCGTTGGTGTCGGTGTAGGCCATGGGCCACAGAACCATGAAGGCCACGCCCATCGTGGGCACACGGCAGCCCAGGCGCTTGGCGGTGTAGGCGTGGCCCAGCTCGTGCAGCGTCTTGACGACCACCAGCGCCAGGGCATAGGCCATCAAGCCCTCGAGGCTGAAGACGTCCACGAGCTGGGCTGCGAAGGCGTCCCACTGGCGCAGCACCTGGAGCAGCCCGAAGCCCAGGGCGGCGGGCGTCGCCAGCACGAACGTGGGGCTGAAGAACAGCGCGCTCAGGTGCTGCGTGCGCCCGAGCATGGCGTCGGGCCGGAACAGCGGCACGCGGAAGAACAGGTAGTGGTGCAGCAGCCAGTGCCAGGGGCTCGCGCGCAGGGCTTGGCGACGCTCGGCCAGCCGGCGCGACGCGCCGGCGCCGTGCGGACGCAGGAGCTGGTTGGACGCCAGAAAAGCAGCCACGCCCTCCACCGCCTGGGCATCCACCGCGAGCGTGGTCTGTCGGGCGATCGACGCAGCGACGGCCCGGGGCTCGGCCAGACCCCAGCGGCTGAGGATCTCGAACGTGGGCCAGTCGATACGGAAGAACAGGTTGCGCACCGGGTCGTGCAGCGTCCAGCTCGGCTGCCCGTCGGGCAGCACCGGACCAGGCAGCAGGGCCAATTCCTCGCGCAAGGGGGGCAGCATGGACGGGCGCCCCCGCTCAAAGGCCAAGCCAGGCGCGTACGGTGGCGAGCGGCCGGCGCATCACCCAGTAGAGCAGCGGCACCGACTCGCCCTCCAGCCGCGCCGTGCCCTTCAGGCCGACCCGCTGCCCGGCAGGGGCGGACAGGCTGGCGCGCAGCCGGTAGGCATGGCTGCCGTCAGGGCGCTGCACGGCTTCGTGCGCCATGAAGCGCAGGGTCGCCGACACCGGCTCCAGGGGACGCGCGTTCAGGAACAACTGCACCGGCGTGCCAGGCTCGAGCTTGATCGCGTCGCCCACCGGCAGCCAGGCCTCGATCTCGACGTCCTGCGGCGCAGCGATGCGCAGGATGCGCTCACCCACGACCACGGGCTTGCCGATCCACTGCGTCGGGTCGTCGAACAGCGCGATGCCGGCCTGGGGTGAGGCGACCCGGCTGCGCTGCAGTTGCTCGCGAAGGAAGGCGACCTCGGCCTCGCGCTCCTCGATGCGGCCGGCGAGCGCGGCCAGCTGCGGGCGCACGCGCGCATCCACCAGCGATTGCTGCGCCGTCTGCCGGTACTCGGCATGCGCGGTCGCCAACGACTGCTGCGCCACGCGAAGACGGCTGCGGATCAGGGCCTCGTCGAAGCCGAACAGCGCCTGGCCCTGGGCCACATCCTGGTTGGGCTGCACATGGAAGGCATCGATCACGCCGTCCAGCGGCGCGCGCACCACCATCGGGTTGCGCGGCACGAGTTCGCCCGGCGCAAGCACCGACAGCCGCACCGGCACGAAGCACAGCCCCACCAGCGCGGCC
>CAIRBF010000193.1 GCA_903876715.1 uncultured beta proteobacterium | reverse complement strand
GTTGAAGGTGACGTTCTGGAACTGGCTGTAAGGGGCGAGATTGGCGCGGCCCTCGCGGTCCAGCGTGGAGATCCAGCCGATGGGGCGCGGCACGACGCAGGACTTGAAAGGGTCGTGCGGCAGGCCGTGGGGAGTGATGCCGGGTTCGTAGTACATCGGATGAGCCGTTGGAGGCAGGGCGGGGTCGGTTCCGGCGATGATACGGGGCCCCGACCGCCTGCGCGCCGCAAGCTCGGGGCCGGCACCGCCATCCCCGCAGAGACCGCACACAAGCCACGACTCCAGACCTCGCGCCAGGCCACCATCCAGATGCGCTTCCTGCTGTTGTTCCTGCTCACGCTGCTCGTGGGCTGCGCCACGACCGATCAGTCGAAAGTGGCCCAGGCCGTGACCGCGCCGCTCAATGACCTGAACCTGGTCAATGCGCCCATTCCCGAGTCACTGGCCCGCGCCCAGAAAGGGCCGTACGCCGTCCCGGAGGAGCCCGGTTGCAGCGCCTTGCTGGCTGAAGTCGGGGCGCTGGACGCGGATCTGGGCCCCGACCTGGACACGCCGGCCAGTGAATCGAACCCAAGTCTCATCGAGCGCGGAAGCGACCTGGCCATCGGCGCGGTCCGCAGGACGGCCGAAGGCGTCGTGCCGTACAGGCGTTGGGTGCGCAAGCTCTCGGGCGCCGAGCGCTACTCGAAGCAGGTGGCCGCTGCCATCGCCGCAGGCACCGTCCGGCGCGCGTATCTCAAGGGCATGGCCCATGCACGTGGTTGCTAGGCGCGGCAGTTCATCGGCAGCAGGGCCGCGATGGCGGTGTCGGGACGGGGTCGCCCGTGTCCGCTGACACACGCGCCGCCTCGGCAGCGCCCGGTCCGGCGGGCGGGCCGCCTTCGGCCGGCGACGTGCGCCGCGGCCTGCTGCTCGGGCTCGTCGGCGTGGCGATCTTCGCGATGACCTTCCCGATGACGCGGCTGGCCGTGGGCGACGCCGCGCATCCGCAGCTCAGCCCCGAGTTCGTGACCGCCGCGCGCGCCGCGCTGGCCGGCCTGCTGAGCGTGCTCTACCTGCGCTTCGTCGGTGCCGCGCGCCCGGCGCGCGAGCACCTCAAGCCGCTGGCGATCTGCGCGCTCGGCACCGTGGTGGGCTTTCCGCTGTGCATCGCCATCGCGCTGCGCGAGGTCGAGTCCACGCACGCCGCGGTGGTCTCGGGCGTGATCCCGTTGGGCACGGCCATCGTCGGCGCGCTGTCCTTCGGGCAGCGGCCTTCGCGCGGCTTCTGGCTGTGCGCGCTGGGCGGCTGCGGCCTCGTGCTCGCCTTTGCGCTGCAGGCCGGCGGCGGCCGTCTTGTCGCCGCCGACGCCTGGCTGCTGCTGGCCGTGCTCAGCACCTCCTTCGGCTACGTGGGCGGGGCGCGCGTGGCTGCGGTGCTGCCGGCGCAGCAGGTGATCTGCTGGGTCGTCGCCGGCTCGCTGCCCCTGACACTGCCGCTGACGCTGTGGTGGTGGCCGTCGGGCCCGGTCGGCGCCGCGGCCTGGGGCGGGCTGCTGTACGTGTCGCTGTTCTCGATGTGGCTCGGCTTCTTCGCCTGGTACCGCGGCCTGGCCCTGGGCGGCCTGGTGCGCGTGAGCCAGGTGCAGCTGCTGCAGCCCTTCCTGGCGCTGCTGTTCGCCGTGCCGGTGCTCGGTGAGCCGCTGAAGCCCGTGACGGTCGGCTTCGCGCTCGCGGTGCTGGCCGTGGTCTTCATCGGCCGGCGCATGCCGGTGGGGCAGCCGCGGGCGCGCTGAGGCGCCGCGGGTCCAGCCTGGACTGCGCCTCGCCCGCCAGCCGTTTCCACACTCCATCCACCACTTCCTTTTTCGAGGCCCCCCATGACCTGGCAGATGGCGCAACGCGCGCAGCGGCTGAACCCCTCGACGATCCGCGAGATCCTCAAGCTGACCGAGCGCCCGGGCATCATCTCGCTGGCCGGGGGCCTGCCCGCGGCCGAGACCTTCCCGGTGGAGGCGATGGCGCAGGCCACGGCCCGGGTGCTGCGCGACGCCCCGCGCGAGGCGCTGCAGTACGCCGCGAGCGAGGGCTACGGCCCCTTGCGCGAGTGGGTGGCGCAGGAGCTGGCCGGCCAGGGCCTGCGCGTGCAGGCCGCGCAGGTGCTCATCACCACCGGCTCGCAGCAGGGGCTGGACCTGGTGGGCAAGGTGCTCGTCGACCCCGGCAGCGCGGTCGCCGTCGAGCAGCCCACCTACCTGGGTGCGCTGCAGGCCTTCGCGCCCTACGAGGCGCAATTCCTGCCGCTCGAAGGCGACGACGAGGGCCCCCTGCCGCAGGCGCTGCGCGCGGCCGCGGGCGCGCGCTTCGCCTACCTGCTGCCGAACTTCCAGAACCCGAGCGGCCGCTGCATCCCGCAGGGCCGGCGGCTGGCGCTGACCGAGGCCGCGGCGGCGGCCGGCCTGCCGCTGGTGGAGGACAACCCCTACGGCGACCTCTGGTACGACGAGGCCCCGCCACCGCCGCTGGCCGCCGCGGCCGGGGACCAAGCGGTCTACCTCGGCTCGTTCTCGAAGGTGCTCGCCCCCGGCCTGCGCCTGGGCTATGTCGTCGCGCCGGTGGCGCTGTACCCCAAGCTGCTGCAGGCCAAGCAGGCCGCCGACCTGCACACGCCCAGCTTCAACCAGCGCGTGGTGCACGAGGTCGTGCGTGAGGGTTTCCTGCAGCAGCACGTGCCGACGATCCGCAGCCGCTACCGCGCGCAGCGCGACGCTATGGACGCCGCGCTGCAGCGCTGGCTGCCCGCGGGCTGCCACTGGGTGCGGCCCACGGGTGGCATGTTCTTCTGGCTCACCCTGCCCCAAGGCCTGGACGCCACCGCCCTGCTGCCCGAGGCCGTGGCCACCGGCGTGGCCTACGTGCCCGGCGCCGCCTTCTACAGCGCGCAGGCCCGCGCCGATACGCTGCGGCTGAGCTTCGTCACCGTGGACGCGGTGCGCATCGACGAGGGCGTGCGGCTGCTGGCCGGGGTGCTGGAGCGGGCGCTGGAAGGGCAGGGCGCAGGGGCGAGGGCGGGTTGAGGGTGCCGATCACCTGCTCCGCCCAGCAAGGCGTTCGGCGCGGAGCGGGAGAAGCGCGCCGCGCCGGTCTCGTCCCCTGAAGCCGCGGGTCAAAGAGCCGTTGATTGGCGCAGCGACATTTGACCTTGCAATTTGAATACGTCATGTTCAAATTGCAATGATGTTGGACCGAGCTTCCCTCCACCATACGCTTTCGCTGCTGAGCCAGTTTCCCGCGGTGGCCCTGCTCGGTCCTCGGCAGGTGGGCAAGACCACGCTGGCGCGCCAGATCGCTCGGCAGCGCGGGCCCGCCCTGTTCCTGGACCTGGAGTCGGAAGCCGATCGCGAGACGCTGCGCCGGCCAGACCTGTTCCTGCCGGCCTACCGGGACCGGCTGGTGGTGCTGGATGAAGTGCAGTGGGTGCCCGATCTGTTCACCGCCCTTCGCCCCGAGATCGACGCCGACAGGCAGGCGGGGCGCTTCCTTTTGCTGGGCTCTGCGGCCGCGGGGTTGCTGAGGCAGTCGGCCGAATCGCTGGCCGGGCGCATCGCCTACGAGGCCTTGACGCCCTTCCTGGCGTGCGAGGTCGGGCCCGACCTGGCCACGCTGCAGCGACTGTGGCAACGCGGAGGCTTCCCCTTGAGCTATCTCGCGGCGCAGGACGCTGCCTCGCTGCGTTGGCGGCAGGCCTTCCTGCGCACCTTGATGCAACGCGACCTGCCCGCCCTGGGTGTGCGCGTGGCGGCCGAGACGATGCGCCGCTTCATGACCATGCTGGCCCACCTGCAAGGGCAGCTGCTGAACGGGGCCCAGCTCGGGCAGGCGTTGGGCGGCTTGTCCCACACCACGGTGGCGCGCTACATCGACCACCTCGTGGACGCCCTGCTGGTACGCCGGCTGGAACCGCACCAGGCCAACGTGGGCAAGCGGCTGGTCAAGTCACCCAAGGTCTACCTGCGCGACAGCGGCCTGGTGCACGCCCTGCTGGGCCTGGGCACCCCACAAGAGCTCCAGAGTCACCCGGTGGTGGGCGGCTCCTGGGAAGGCTTCGTGATCGAGCAGATCGCCGCCGCCATGCCCGAGGGCGCACACCTGGGCTTCTACCGCACCTCGGCCGGCGCCGAGATCGACGCCGTGGTGGACACCGGCCTGCGCCGCATCGCCTTCGAAGTCAAGTTCTCCTCCGCCCCCAAGCCCACGCGCGGGTTCTGGCAGGCGCTGCAGGACCTGCAGATCGACGAGGCCTACGTGGTGGCGCCCGTGGCCCGGCGCTACCCCTTGAGCGAGGGCGTGCAGGTGCTGCCGGTGTGGGAGGTGGCCGGGGTGTGGGGCGAGCGACCCTGAAGCAGCCGGGTCCTCGCCGGGCAGTCCGCAGTGGACGCACGTCACGAGTGCGCCGCGGCCGCCCCTGCGACCAACGGCGCATCGGTCCGCAGCGGCCGAGGCCCCCGGCGCCACAATCCGGCACAGGATGAACCCGATCACCCCCTCGAGCATCGCCCTGCCCAAGGCCGGCCTGCAGCTCAGCGGCCTGCACGCGCCGGCCGATGCCGGCCGTCCCCGTTTGCTGCTGCTGCACGGCTGGCCCGAGTGGTCGCAGGCGTGGCGGCCGGTGATGGAGCGTCTGGCCGGGCGCTTCGAGCTGCTGGCGCCCGATCTGCGGGGCTTCGGCGACACCGAGCCCATGGCGGGCGCGCCGGCCGACGACGCCGGGCCCGAGCGGCACGCCGCGGACCTGCTGGAGCTGCTGGACCGGCTGGGCTGGGCGCACGTGGGCATCGTCGCGCACGACGTCGGCTCCTTCGTCGGCCAGGCGCTGGCGCGGCGCGCGCCGCAGCGCGTGGGCGGCCTGTTCTTCTTCAACTGCGCCTACCCGGGCATCGGCGCGCGCTGGGTCGAGCCCGGGCACCTGGGCGAGGTCTGGTACCAGTTCTTCCACCAGCAGCCCTGGGCGGCCGAGCTGGTGGGCTCCTCGCGCGCGGCCTGCAGCGTCTACCTTCGCCAGATGCTGACGCACTGGTCGCACCGGCGCGAATGGGTCGGGCCGGCGCTCGAGGGCTGGGTCGACCAGTTCATGAAGCCCGGCCGGCTGCAGGGCGGCTTCAACTGGTACCGCAGCGTGCACCAGGCCCGCATGGCGGTGATCGAGGGCCGCGCGGCGCCGCTGCCGCCGCTGCCGCGACCCACGCGCGTGCTCTGGGGCGCGCACGACCCGGTGCTCAAGGCCGCCTGGACCGACCGGCTGCACGAACACTTCAGCGACCTGCGCCTGGACGTGCTGCCCGACGCGGGGCACTTCGTGCACCTCGAGCAGCCCGACCGCGCGGCGCTCGAGATCGGGCACTTCTTCGAGGGGCTGGCCGGCGGGTGAGAGGGCCGGCTCCACGCTCAGCGCGGCCGCGCCGGCCTGGAATTGCTCGACCGTAAGGCCGCCGGCTCCGCGCTCGGCGCGGCCGCGCCCGGGCCACCTGGGCGGGCTGCAGCCCCCGCGCAGGCCCTCAATCGCAGCGCACCGCCGGCCGGTACACCTGGTTCAGCAGGCTGCCGCTGTTGCCGCCGACCTCGGTGCCGCCGCCGGTGACGTAGATCAGGCCCTGGGCGAAGGTGGCGCCGGTGACGCCGTGCACCGGGGTGGGCATGTCGGGCAGGCGCGTCCAGCGGTCCTGGCGCGGGTCGTAGACGTCGTGGTCGGGGAAGACGCCCGCGGCCTCCTCGCCGCCCCAGATGTGGATGCAGCCGTGCGCGTTGACGCTGTTGATGCCGCTGCGTGGCCGCAGCATGGGCGCGGCCACGGTCCAGGTGCGGGTGCGCGGGTCGTAGACCTCGTGCGCCGCGGTCTTGTCGCTCTGGAAGCCGCCGCCGAGGCGGCCGCCGAAGACGTGGATGCGCCCGCCGATGAGCTCGGTGGCGATGTGGTTGCGCTGGCTCGGCAGGTCGGGCAGGGTTTCCCAGGTGTCGCGTCGGGGGTCGTAGACGGCGAAGTCGTTGCCGCGCGGCGGCCGCCCGCCGGCGATGTAGACGCGGCCCTCGTGCACCACCGCCGCCCCGGCGCTGCGGCGCGTGGGCATGCGCGCCTTCTCGACCCAGCGCGCCTCGGCGCCCTGGCGCGTGTCCAGCGCGTAGACCGTGTCGACATAGGCGGTGTTGGGGTCGGTCTGGCCGCCGAAGTGGTAGATCACGCCGTCCACCGCCGCGGCCACGCCGTGGTTCAGCGCCACCGGCAGGTCGGGGCCGCGGCTCCAGCGGTCGGCCTCGATGTCGTAGACCTGCACCGTGCGCACGCTGACCCGGCCCTTCGGGTAGCCACCGAGCACGTAGATGCGGCCGCCGGTGGACGCGAGCGCGAACTCGGAGTTCGGCTCCAGCAGCGGCGCGCGGCGCCCCCACTGGCCCGGCGCCGGATCGGCCCCGGGCGCGGCCAC
>CAIRBF010000192.1 GCA_903876715.1 uncultured beta proteobacterium | reverse complement strand
GTAGCCGTTGAGCTCGGCCGTGCCGGCGATGCGCAGGCGGTCGCCCCCCGGCGCGCCCGGCGTGCCGGTCGAGGTCAGCCTGGAGAACACGAGCTTGTACTCGTCGTCGGTCAGCGAGACCTGGTGCGCCATCGACGCGTCCTTCACCGGCATCGTCACCGAGTAGCCCTTGGCCGGGTAGATCGGCAGCTCGATGCCCAGCGGCTTGGCGTACAGCGGGCTCAGCGAGCCCATCGCCAACACGTAGGCCTCGCCGCGCACGCGCCGGAAGCGGCCCTCGGCGTCGGTGGCCTCGACGTGGTCGATGACGCCGCCCGCCTCGCGCAGCGCCGTCACGGTGTGGCTCATCAGGAACTGCACGCCGTCGGCGCGGCAGCGCTCGACCAGCTCGCGCGCGAAGCGGTTGGCGTCGCCGGACTCGTCCTCGGCCGTGTAGGTGGCGCCGGCCAGCTGCGGGCGGATGTGGCGCAGCGCCGGCTCCAGGCGCACGGCCTCGTCGGCCGAGATGACGCGCCGGTCGCAGCCGAGCGCGCGCATCTGCGCGGCCGGGGCCTCGGCGCCGTCGAACTCTTTCGGGCTCGTGTAGAAGTGCAGGATGCCCTGGGTGCGCTCGTCGTAGGCGATGTCACGCTCGCGGCGCAGCGCCTGCAGCGTGTCACGGCTGTAGGTGCCCAGGCGCACGATCTGCTCGATGTTGTGGCGCGTGCGCGCCGGCGTGCACTCGCGCAGGAACTGCAGGCCCCACAGCCATTGCCGCATGTCGGCGCGCAGGCGGAACAGCAGCGGCGCATCTTCCTTGCCCAGCCACTTCAGCACCTTCAGGGGCGCGCTCGGGTTGGCCCAGGGCTCGGCGTGGCTGACCGAGATCTGTCCGCCGTTGGCGAAGCTGGTCTCGGCCGCGGGGGTGGCCTGGCGGTCGACGACGACGACGTCGTGGCCGAGCTGGCGCAGGAAGTAGGCCGAGGTCACGCCGAGCAGGCCGGCGCCGAGGACGATGACTTTCATGGGAGGCTTCCTTTGCCTTCAGGCGTGGGGTTGTGGGGCGTGGAAAGCATCCTAGGAAGAAGCAACCCTTGAGTCCAATGCATTCTTTCTTGATGTTCGATGCGCCGGGCGTTAACATTTGCCCATGACGCTGGTTCAGATGCGCCACCTGATCGCCCTGGCCGAGACCGGCTCCTTCCGGCGTGCGGCTGAACTGACCTTTCTGACGCAGCCTGCCTTCAGCCGCAGCATCAAGGCGCTGGAGGACGAGCTCGGCCAGCGCCTGTTCGACCGCCAGGGCTGGCGCAGCGTGCCCACGCCCTTCGGCGAGTCGGTGCTCGGGCGTGCGCGCCGCCTCGTGCAGGAGGCCGAGCACCTGAAGGAGGACGCGCGCCGCGTGCAGGAGGGCCTGACCGGCACCCTGCGCCTGGGCCTGGGCTCGGGTCCGGGGGCCATCCTCACGCAGCCGCTGCTGCGCCACATGGCCACGCAGCACCCGCGCGCTCACCTGGAGCTGGCGCGCGCCAACACCACGCTGTTGACGCTCGCGCTGCGCGAGCGGCGCCTGGACGCGCTGGTGATCGACGCGCGCTCGCTGCCGCCCGCCCCCGACCTGGAGGTGCAGGCGGTCACCGAGCTGCGCGGCGCCTTCCTGTGCCGGCCGGGCCACCCGCTGACGCAGCGCCGCGCGCCGCTGCGCTTCGACGACCTGTTGGCCTACCCCTTCGCCACCACGCCGCTGAGCGACGAGGTCGGCCGCCTGCTGGTCGAGCGCTACGGGCCGCAGGCCCACCTGGAGCACTGCGTGACGCTGCGCAGCGAGGAGATCGCCGCGCTCGCGTCGGTGGCCGAGGTCACCGACGCCGTGGTGCTGACCACGCGCGCGGCCGCGCCCGCGCTGGTGGAGCTGGAGCTGCAACCGCCGCTGGAGGCCAACGCGCGCTTCGCCTTGGTGACGCTGGCCGGCCGCTCGGAGCCGCCGCTGCTGCCGCTGCTGAAGGAGCTGATCGCCCGCTGGCTGACCGGCTGACGGGCTGGAGCGCGATGGCCGCGCCGCAGGGGCGGTCCAGGGGCCGGCCTCAGCCTGCCAGGTAGGTCTGCGTCAGCTGCACCCAGTAGGCGCAGCCGATGGCGAGGTTGTCGTCGTTGAAGTCGTAGCCGGGGTTGTGCACCATGCAGGCGCTGGCGGCGTTGCCGTCGCGGCCGTCGCCATTGCCGATGAACAGGTAGCAGCCCGGCACGCGCTCGAGCATGAAGGCGAAGTCCTCGCTCGCGGTCAGCGCCGGCGCCTGGGGGTTGACGCGGCCGGGGCCGACGAGGGCGGTGGCCACCTCGCGCGCCAGCGCGGTCTCGGCCGGTGTGTTGACCAGCACGGCGTAGCCGTCGCGCCAGTCCACCTCGGCGCGCACGCCGAAGCTCTCGGCCTGCGCCGCGGCCAGCGCGTGGATGCGCTCGCGCAGCGTGCGCCGCACCTCGCGGTCGAGCGCGCGCACGCTCAGCTCGAGCGTGGCCGCGGCCGGGATCACGTTGTTGGCCTGGCCGGCGTGCAGCGCGCCCACGGTCACCACCGCGGCGGCCTGCGGGTCGACGTTGCGCGAGACCACGGTCTGCAGCGCCATCACCAGGCTGGCGGCGGCCACCACCGGGTCGGCCGCCTTGTGCGGCATCGCGCCGTGGCCGCCGGTGCCGTGCAGCGTGATCGTGACGTTGTCGCTCGAGGCCATGGCCGCGCCCTCGCGCAGCCACAGGTGGCCCTGCGGCACGCCCGGCATGTTGTGCATGGCGAAGACAGCGTCGCAGGGGAAGAGGTCGAACAGCCCCTCCTCCATCATCTTCAGCGCGCCGCCCGCGCCCTCCTCGGCGGGCTGGAAGATCAGGTGCAGCGTGCCGTCGAACTGCCCGTGCAGCGCGAGCTGGCGCGCCGCGGCGAGCAGCATCGCCGTGTGGCCGTCGTGCCCGCAGGCGTGCATGCGCCCGGCGCAGGCGCTGGCCCAGGGGCGGCCGGAGGCTTCGGCGATGGGCAGCGCGTCCATGTCGGCGCGCAGGCCCAGGCGGCGGGCGGAGCTACCGCGCCGCAGCGTGCCGACGACGCCGGTGCCGCCCAGGCCGCGGTGCACCTCATAGCCCCACAGCGCCAGCTTCTCGGCCACGAGCGCGGACGTGCGGTGCTCCTCGAAGGCAAGCTCGGGAAAGCGGTGGATTTCGCGTCGCAGCGCTACGAACTCGTCGACCTGCGGCAGCAGGCCTTCCAGCATCTGGCCCATGGGCAACTCCGTGGCGGGGAGCCGGCGGCGCACGGCGCGCGCAGGCTCCCGCCGGACGCGCATCGGGCGGGCGCGTCCGGGGGGTGGAAAAGAGGCGCCGGGTCGCCGGTTCAGGCGATCCGTGCGGCCGACCGCCTCGCGGCCGGCGCGGCGCTCACTGCGCCTCGAGCTTGATGTTCTTGGCGATCGCGCGGAAGCGCGCGGTCTGGCGCTCGAACTCGCGCTGCGCGTCGGCCACGGACATCATCGGCGGCACACGCCCGCCCAGGTCCTCGAGCTTCTTGCGCGCCTCGGGGTCGTTCATCGCCGTGGCCAGGCCGCGGTTCAGCGCGGCGACGACGTTCTCGGGCGTGTCCTTGCGCACGAAGTAGCCGGTCCAGGCGTCGAATGCGAAGTCCTTGATCGACTTGCTGTCGTTGATGCTCGGGTACCTCTCGAGGAACTTGGATTCGGACTTGCCGGACGGGGCCATCGTGGCCAGCACCTTGAACAGGCCCTGGTCGACGAAGCCCGGCAGTCGCGAATCGACGACCAGGAAGGCCACATCGACGAGGTTGCCGCCCAGGTCCTGCAGCGCCGGGGCCAGGCCCTTGTACGGCACGTGGGTCATCTGCGCGCCGATCGTGTGCGCGAAGTTCGCGCCCACGAAGTGGTAGAGCGAGCCCACGCCCACGCTGGCGTAGCTCAGCGGCTTGCCTTCGGCCGAGGCCTTCTTCGCCAGCGCCACCAGTTCATCGACGTTGTTGGCCGGCAGGCCCTTGCGCGCCAGCACCGCCATCGGGAAGCTGCCGATGACCTGCACCATGCGCCAGTCCTCGGCCTTGTACTTGACCGACTGCATCGCCATCGGCGCGAGGATCAGTTCGTTGGGCGAGCCCTGGTAGACGAGGTGGCCGTCGGCCGGCGTGTTGAGCACCTTCTGCGCGGCGATCGACCCCGAGGCCCCGCCGAGGTTGTCGACGATGGCCATCTGCCCGACGGCCTTGGCGAAGGGCTTCTCCACCATGCGTGCGATCACGTCCGACAGGCCGCCGGCCGGGTAGGGCACGAGCAGGGTCACGGGCTTGGACGGGAAACCCTGCGCGGCGGCGCCGCCGGCCAGCGCAGCCGCGGCCAGGAAGGTGGCGGTGCGGGTCATCAGGGCGCGGCGGCCCGGGTTCATGAGGTGCGAAGCGTTCATGGTCTTCTGTCTCCGGGGGCGATGGCGCCGCTTCTCGTCGGTCGCCGGGGGGGTCGGGAAGGATGCGGCCTCTGACGTCGTGAACCGTGTGCCCACAGCAACGAGGCACGACAGATGCTAAGGGCCGGATTTCATGAAGTCCAATGCGAGTTTTCTTGCAGAAAGATGCGTCTGGCGCATCGTTTTGCCCGTCCGCCGCGGGGCTGTCAGCCGCGTGTCCTGCCGGCTTCGATCTTGTGCGAGGATCCTGCACGCCATGCTCCGCTACGAAACCCTGCCCGTCACCCCCTTCGCCCAGAACTGCTCGCTCGTGTGGTGCGACCGCACGATGGAGGGCGCCGTGATCGACCCCGGAGGTGAGCTGCCGCGGCTGCGCGCGGCGGCGCGGCGCCTGGGCGTGACGCTGAAGGCGATCTGGCTCACGCATGCCCACATCGACCATGCCGGCGGCACCGGCACGCTCGCGCGCGAGGACGCCCTGCCCATCATCGGCCCGCACCCGGGCGACCAGTTCTGGATCGACGGCCTGGCGCAGCAGGCGCAGATGTTCGGTTTCGCACCGGCCGAGGCCTTCACGCCCACGCGCTGGCTGCACGATGGCGACACGGTGCAGATCGGCCAGAGCACGCTGCAGGTGCGCCACTGCCCCGGCCACACGCCCGGGCACGTGGTCTTTCACAGCGCCGAGGCGCACCGCGCCTTCGTCGGCGATGTGCTGTTCGCGGGCAGCATCGGCCGCACCGACTTCCCCGGCGGCGACCACGACACGCTGATCGCCAGCATCACCCAGCGCCTGTGGCCGATGGGTGACGACACCGTCTTCATCCCCGGCCACGGGCCCGAGAGCACCTTCGGGCGCGAGCGCCGCACCAATCCTTACGTGGGTGGGACCTGAAGCGATCCACAGGCCGACGCCTCGCGCAGGGCGGCGGCGGCCGGTCCCCCGGCATCCCCTCATTGACACGCAGCGCGTGCTGGCGTTGAATCGGCCTGACGCTTGCCACAGGCAAGCAATCGATCCGACAGGATCCCACAGGAGACAACGATGAGACTGCCCGCCTTCATGCGCCGCGCGCTCCCCGCACTGGCCGTCCTTGGAGCCCTTGGCATGGCGGCGGCACCGGCCGCGGCGCAGGGCTTTCCCAACAAGCCCGTCACACTGATCAACCCCTACCCGCCTGGGGGCTTCGCCGACACGGTGGCGCGTGTCGTCGCGCAGGAAGCCGGCCGCATCCTCGGGCAGACCATGGTGCTGGAGAACCGTCCCGGCGCGAGCGGCAAGATCGGCCTGGACGCGGTGCTGAATGCGCCCAAGGACGGCTACACGATCGGGCTCGCGGTGCCGGCGTCGCTGTCGCTCTTCCCGGTGACGGACCCGAAGTACGCCGACCTGCTCAGCCGCGTGACGCCGATCACGATGGCCGTGCGTGGCTACCTGGCGCTGGCCATCAACCCGGCGGTCGTCCCGGCGCGCAACATCCGCGACTTCGCCGCGTGGCTGAAGGCCAACGAAGGCAAGGCCTCCTACGGTTCGGCCGGCCTGGGCACGAGCTACCACCTCTGGGCCGAAGCCTTCAACATGGCCGCGGGCGTGTCGCCGGTGCATGTGCCCTACAAGGGCGAGGGCCCGGCGCTGAATGACCTGCTCGGCGGCCAGATCCAGTTCGCCTTGGTCACCGGTGCTGCCAAGCAGCATGTGGACAGCGGTCGGCTGCTGGTGCTCGCCGTCACCGGCGAGGAGCGCTGGACCGCGCTGTACCCTTCAGCGCCGACCTTCAAGGAGTCCGGCTTCCCGCAGGTGGTCAGCAGCGGCTGGCTCGCCTTCATCGGCCCGTCCGGGCTGCCGGCCGACGTGCTCGCGCGCCTGAATGGAGCGCTGAAGCAGGCGCTGCAAAGCCCGTCGGTGGGCAAGGTGCTCGAGGCCCAGGGCTACGTGATCGTCGGCAGCACCCCGGAGTACCTGCTCGAGACTGCCAAGGCCGAGGCGCGTACGCTCGGCGAGGTCATCCGCTCGCGCGGCATCAAGTTGCAGTGAGGTCGGCCCGGGCCGTGCCGCGATCGGGGGCACAGGTCGGATCGGCTTCTCGGCCCGGCCCTGTCGTTGGGTGTGCGGGCTTGGAGCTGATTCGGCCCTTCAGCCCGCAGCCGCCAGCGCGCGCTCGAGGAAGGCGTGCACGACGCCGTGGTATTCGTCGGGGCGCTCGCCCCAGCCGTAGTGGCCCACGCCCTTCATCTCGTGGAACTCGCCGCGCGGCATCATGGCCGCCATCCTCTGCATCACTGAGGCAGGGCAGGTGAGGTCGAGTTCGCCGGCGATGCACAGCACCGGCATCTTCAGGCGTGCGGGGACGTCGTCCTCGAGGTACTGCGCGATCGCCTGGATGGCCTTCTGGAAGGCCTCGCTGCGCATGAGGCGGATGTTGTAGAGCGCGTGGTCGAGTTCCGGCCCCTCGGCGCCCGGGCCCATCATCGTGCGCAGCAGCGCCGGCGCGTAGTCGGCGATCGCCTTGCCCTGCGTCAGCGGCGCGACGCGGGTGCGCATGAAGTCCTGCTGCCATTGCAGGCCCGAGTGGTTGAAGGTGTGGGCCGTGGCCGAGAGCACGAGCGCGTCCAGGCGTCCGGGTTGCTGGTCGGCCACCTTCTGCGCCACCATGCCGCCCATGCTGTGGCCGAGCAAGACGTTGCGCCGCGTGCAGGTCGCGTCGATCAGGCGGTTGACCATCTCGGCCATGCCGGGGATGGTGACCGACTCCGGCACCTCGGAGATGCCGTAGCCCGGCGCGTCGCAGGCGACCACGCGGTAGCCGGCCTGCACGAAGCGCTGGATCGTGTAGCGGAAGTACTCCTTCGAGCCGTAGGCCCCGTGCAGCAGGTACAGCGTGGTGTCGGATTCGCCGCTGACCATGTAGTCGGGGAGTCGGTAGCTTCGCATCGGGCGTCTCCTGTGGTCGGATGGGCCTGGGCCGCGGCTTTCGCTTGCTGCAGGCAAGCATCCAGTTTCCGCGCGCAGCCGCGCGCTGTCAATGCGTGACGGGCACCGATTGACAGCGCGGCGTGGATCGCGTTCAATCGGGAAGCTTGACCAAGGCAAGTAAATGGGAAGTGGAGGGGCTTGAAGCGGCTTGAAGGGCCGTGATCAGGCCTGACAGCCCCCCCGCAGCGGCGTCCGCACCTCGTCCGACCACACGTCTTCACGGAGTCCTTCGATGACCACCGCACTCGTGCTCGTGCCCGGCCTGAACAACACGGCGGCCGTGTTCGACCGGCTGCGCGCGCACCTGCCTGCGCACTTGCAGGCGCAGGCGGTGGACAACCCGGCACTGGAGTCGGTGGATGCGATCGCGCAGGCGCTGCTGCCCACGCTGCCGCCACGCTTCTGGCTCGTCGGTTTTTCCTTCGGCGGCTACGTCGCGCTGGCGCTGCTGGCCGCTGCGCCACAGCGCGTCGCGGGCCTCGCGATGGTGTGCAGCACGCCCACGGCCGACGCGCCGGCGACCGCGGCGCGTCGCCAGGCTTCGCTTCAGGCCGTGGCCGAGGGGCGCTACCTGCAGATGATCGAGTCGCAGGCGGCGGCAGCCTTCCACCCCGACAGTCTGCGCGATGGGGCCCTCATGGCCGAGCGCATGGCCATGGTGCGCGCCTACGGAGCCGAGCGTTTCTCGGCGCACGTGCGTGCCACGATCGCGCGCCCCGACCGCACTGCGTTGCTCGACGGCAGCCGCCCGACGCTGGTCGTCGGCGGGTCCCACGACACCCTGTTCACGCCCCAGGCGCTGTCTTATGCGCAGCAGGTGCCGGGCGCGCGCCATGTCACGATCGAAGGTGCCGGCCACCTCGTGCCGGTGGAGCAGCCGGCGGTGCTCGCGCGTTGCCTGGTCGATTGGATCGAGGGCCGCTGAGACCGCGCCCAGGCCGTGATGCCGTAGTCCCCCAAGGAGTCCGCCATGCTCGAGATCGTCAACGAAGTCCGCCTGACCATCCGCCCCGACAACGACAACCCCTACCTGAAGGGGCCCTTCGCGTCGAACGCGCGTGAATACACCGCCGACACCGACAGCCTGAAGGTCATCGGGGAGATCCCGAAGGATCTGCATGGCATGTTCGTGCGCAACCACCACAACCAGGTGCACGAGCCGCTGGGCACCTACCACCCCTTCGACGGCGACGGCATGCTGCACTCGGTGCGCTTCGAGAACGGGCGTGCCGAGTACCGCAACCGCTTCGTGCGCACCACCGGCTTCCTGGCCGAGCAGGCCGCCGGGCGCGCGCTGTGGCCGGGCATGCTGCGTCCCGACCTCGCCAGCCGCCGCGGCTGGGGCGCTATGGGCGCGATGAAGGACAACGCCGGCACCGACATCAAGTGCCATGCCGGCAAGCTGCTGGCCAGCATGTCGCAGGGCAGCGAGCCCTGGCGTCTGGACCCCTACACGCTCGAGACGCTCGGTCCTGACCCAGCCTGGGCGCGCCGCGTCCCCGACGGCGTGGCCTCGCACTACAAGGTGGACAACTTCACCGGCGAGATGATGTTCTTCAACTACCCCGAGCATCCGCCGTACATGAACTACGGGGTGATCGACCGCGACAACCAGCTCGTCCACTACGAGGCGATCGAGCTGCCCGGGGCGCGCTGGCCGCACGACCTGGGCATCACGCAGCACTACACCGTGCTGCACGACCTGCCGCTGTACTTCGACCCGGCAGGCCTGAAGCAGGGCCAGCACAAGCTCGTGTTCAACCGCGACCAGCCCTCGCGCTTCGGCATCGTGCCGCGCCGCGGCGGCAACGCCGATGTGCGCTGGTTCGAGGCGGCGCCGTGTTACATCCTGCACATCACGAACTGCCACGAGAGCGGCGACGAGGTCGTGATGGACGGCTGCATCATGCCGGACTACAAGACCGTGCCGGTGAATCAGGTTGCCAACATCTACGAGCGCATCCGCGCCAACCTGGACAAGCACAACAACCCGACCCTGATGCACCGCTGGCGTTTCAACCTGCGCACCGGCCGCACTACGGAGGAGCGCCTGGACGACGAGATCACCGAGTTCCCGGTGTGCAGCAACGACTACGTCGGCCGGCCCTACCGCTACAGCTACAACGTGCTGTATCAGAAGGGCGAATGGCTGTTCTCGGGGCTGAAGCGCTTCGACCTGCGCACCGGCGCGACCGCACGCTACGAATACGGGCCCGGTCGCTACGGCAGCGAGCCCCAGGTCGCACGCGCGGTGGGCGCCGAGGCCGAGGACGACGGCTACGTCATCAGCATGGTCGCCGACATGCTCGCCGACACCTCCGAGGTCCTGATCCTGCGCGCCGACGACATCGCCGCCGGCCCGGTGGCGCGCATCATCCTGCCCGAGCGCATGGGCATCGGCACCCACGCCTGCTGGGTCGAGGGCGACCGCCTGGACGGCGAGAACCGGCAGCCGGTCCTGAACTGACGCGGGGCTGGCGGCCGCACGCCTGCGGGCGATGTCGGGATTGGCCGGGTGATATAAGCCCGGGCTTTCGAGCACCCTGTACCCGCCTGCCTTGGACGCCACGCCCGATACCGATACCGACACCGATCACGCCACCGTCTTCCTGCGCTTGGGCAAGGCCTACAACGCCGCCACCCAGGCCTTCGAGGCGCTGACGGGCGTGGGCGCGGCGCGCTGGCGCCTGTTGTACCTGGTGCAGGCGCAGCCGCTGGTGAGCCAGAAGCAGCTCATCCGCCAGGTGCGCGTGGACCCGGCCTCGATCACGCGCCAGCTCAGCGCGCTCGAACGCGACGGCCTGGTCGAGCGCTCTGACGACCCGCTCGACACGCGGCTTACGCGCGTGCGCCTGACGCGCGCCGGGCAGGCCGAGGTACGGCGCGTGATGCGGCTGCGGGCGCGTTTCCTGCAGCAGATGGTGGGCGGGCTTCCGGTGGCCGATGTCGCTGCGTGCCTGCGGGTGCTCGAGGGCATCAGCCGCAACCTGGGCGACAGCGAGCCGCTGCCGGGCACGGCGCCGCCTCGGTCCGGCCGGTCAGCGCCGGGCGGAAGGCGGGCGGGCAGGGGTTGACGGGCCGGTCTGGCGGCCCGGGCTCCAATCCTGCGAGGCCTGGGCCCGCCCGTCGGGCGGCTTTCCTAGCGATCCTGCTTCAATGGCGGCGGCGGCCCGAAAACGCGCTTGGGCTTGTCTGCGGCCTCGTACAAGGGCTGCACCTGCGGCAGGCGTGACTCGATGTCGCGGATGCGGTCGGCGCTGGCCGGGTGCGTGGACAGCAGCTTCGGCGGGGCCTTGCCGCCGCTGGCCGCCATCATCTTCTGCCACAGCGTGACGCCGGCCTCGGGCCGGTAACCGGCGCGCGCCGACATCACCAGCCCCAGCGCGTCGGCCTCGGACTCGTCGCCGCGGCTGTAGGTCAGGCTCAGCAACTGCGAGCCTAGCTGGGCCGCCATGTCGCCCACGCTACCCAGGCCCAGCAGCGCGGCGCCGATGCGCAGGCCCTGCTGCGTGAGTGTGTTCTTGCCGAGCTGCTCGCGCGCGTGCTCCAGCAGCGCATGCGCGATCTCGTGTCCCATGATCACGGCGACCTCGTCGTCGCTCAACTGCAGCCGCGCGAGGATGCCGTAGAAGAAGCCGATCTTGCCCCCGGGCATGCAGAAGGCGTTGATCTCGGGGCTGCCGATGAGGTTGACCTCCCAGCGCCAGGCGCGCGCGCGCTCGTTGCACTCGGGTGCGAAGGGGACCATGCGCTCGGCCATCGTGCGCAGGCGCTGCACCTGCGGGTGGTCTACCGGCGCGAGCCCGCGCTGGCTCGAGGCCTGCTGCAGCATTTGCCGGTACTGTTGCTGCGCTGACTGCTCCATCTGGTCTGCCGGCACCGCCTTGGCGAAGCCCGAGCGCTTGCACTCGGGGATGGCGGCCAGCGCCGGCGCCGACGCGCCGGCCGCGCCCGCGGCCAGGAGCTGGGTGAACCAGCGCCGGGTCATGCAGCCGCAAGACATGTCCCGGCCCACCAAGGGAGCTTCGTTCGTCGACATGCAAGAGATGGTACGAGGACTTGCCGCCGGCTGCAGCGCAGGGCTGCGCCCGCCAGCGTCAAGCCGCAGCGCCCCGGGTCTTCAGGTAGACGGCGTACAGCGAGCGCGTGGCGCAGATGAACAGGCGGTTGCGCTTGGGGCCGCCGAAGCAGACGTTGGCGACGACCTCGGGCACGCGGATCTTGCCGATGAGCTGGCCATCCGGTGCGAGGCAGTGCACCCCGTCGCCGGCGCCGGCCCAGAGGTTGCCGTCGACATCCACCCGCAGCCCGTCGAACAAGCCCGCCGAGCAGGTGGCCAGGACCTCGCCCTGGCCGACACCTCGGCCGTCCGCCTCGAGGCGGTGGCGCCGGATGTGGCGCGGCCCGTCGGGGGCGTGCGAGATGCCGGTGTCCACGACGTAGAGCCACTGCTCGTCGGGGGAGAACGCCAGGCCGTTCGGCTTGGACATGTCGGTGATCACGGCGCCCAGACGATCGTCCTGCGGGTCGAAGCGGTAGACGTGCGAGCCGCCGATCTCCGAAGCCGCGGCGTCGCCTTCGTAGTCGGAGTCGATGCCGTAGGTCGGGTCGGTGAACCAGACGCTGCCGTCGGACTTGACGACGACGTCGTTGGGCGAGTTCAGGCGCCGGCCCTCGTGGTGCGAGGCCAGCACGGTGCGCGAGCCGTCGTGCTCGGCGCGCGAGACGCAGCGGCCGCGGTGTTCGCAGCTGATCAGGCGGCCCTGCAGGTCGCGGGTGTGGCCGTTCGCGTTCCAGGCCGGCTGCTCGAAGACCGAGACCGAGCCGTCGGTCTCGTCCCAGCGCATCACGCGGTCGTTCGGGATGTCGGACCACAGCAGGTAGCGCCCGGCGGGAAAGTACACCGGGCCCTCGGCCCAGCGGCAGCCCGTGTGCAGCCGCTCCAGGTGCACGTTGCCGGGTGCGTAGCGTAGGAAGCGTTCGTCCAGGACCTCAAAGGTGTCGGTCAGCATCGGGGTCGTCCTCGAAGTAGTCAGGGTGCTTGCTGGCGATGCGGCGCGCCAGGTCGATGTTTCGCGCCAGATGGCGGGCCACCTCGGCCGCAGCCCGGTCCGCGTCGCCCGAGCGCAAGGCCTTGACGATGGCCCGGTGGTCGGCCACGGCCTGCCGTCCGGAGCGCAGCTCCGGCACGGCGATGGCGCGCACGCGCTGGTGCAGGTCGCGCGCCTGCGCCACGACCGGCCAGACGCCGGCCAGGCCGCAGCGCTCGAGCAGCGTGGCGTGAAAGCGCGCGTCAGCCGCCATCGTGGCCTCGACGTCGCCCTCGCGCACGGCCCGCGCCTGCTCGGTGATGCAGGCCTCGAGCAGGCGCCAGTCCTCTGCGGTCCGGGGCTGGGTCAGCAAGCGCCGCACGACCTGGCATTCGACCGCCTCGCGGATGAACAGCGCCTCGCCGATGCGCGCCATGGCCAGCAGCGAGACGCGCGTGCCGCGCTGCGGCAGCACATGCACCAGGCCCTCGCGCACGAGGCGCTGGATGGCCTCCCGCACCGGCGTGCGGCTGACGCCCAGGCGCTGCGCTTGCTGGTTCTCCGACAGCTCCTCGCCCGGGCGCAGGCGCGCGTGCAGCAGGTCGGCCCGGAGCTGGTCGTAGACCCGGGATGCGAGCGAGGCATGGCCCTGGCGCACCACGCTCAAGGCTCGGCCGAGCCGCGCATGGCCTCGCCGATGCGCCGGATCTTCTCGTCCGACAGGTAGCCGTAGCGGTTGATCCACAGCCGGCACCCGCCGGGCGCGGCCGCCATCGCGCGGGCGGTGCCCTCGAAGCGGCGCAGGACGTCGTCGGCCGGCCCGTAGCTGTGGACGTAGGCCGTGACCGGGCACGGTCCCGCATCCAGCCACGCCTGCCGCAGCTTCGCGGCCTGGGCCTCCTCGCTGACCGGGTGCGGCGTGTCAGGCGGCGGGTAGCGCAGCGCCTGGGCAGGCAGGCCCTCACCACCGAAGTCCATGAAAGCGTGCAGGGCCTGCGTCACCGTGTCGGCCTGCGGCCCCTCGGCCGTGCCGATCAGGTCGCGTGCCCAGTAGCGCGCGATCATGGGCCAGTGCATCGTGTAGAGCTTGACGCCCACGGCGTCGGCCGTGTCGGTCAGCGCTTCCCAGGCGAAGCCGGACCAGTGCGTCAGCGGTGCTGGAAAGACCTGCGGCTCCAGGCGCCGGCGCGCCCCGGCCACGCCATCGAGGGCGCGCCGGTAGTGGCGCAGCAGGCCGGCCACGGCGCTGCGCTTGCTGGCCCACAGTGCGCGCGCCGGCCCGTCGGGGGCCCACCACGCGTCCCAGCCGGCGTCCTGCAGCCCGCGCCGCACCACGGCCGCGCCCTGGGGCGCGCAGGCCTCAGCCACTGCGCGCCAGCGCTCCAGGGCCTGCAGCAGCGACGACGCCAGCGCGTCCGGGTCGGCGCCCTGCGCCTCGAGCTCGCGCCGGCCGTGGGCGCTGAAGTCGAACAGCGCGCTGCGCAGGTCGTAGGGCGGGTACTCCGGCCAGTCGATGCGCAGGCCGGCCGCGCCGGGGTAGCGCTCGGCCAGTTCGCCCAGCAGCGCCGCCCCGAAGGCGCGCACATCGGCGCTGGCCAGGCTGGCATTGCGGTCGACCCGGTCCGGGTGCAGCGCGCCGTCCGGGCCGAGGCACTGGTCCTGCTGTACCGCCGAAGAGAACTGCACCCGGTAGCCCGGCGGGCTGGCGGCCATCACCTGCAGGAAGACAGTCAGCCCTCGCGCGCGCGCCGACTCGATGACGCGGTCCATGAAACGCGGCTCCGACCGCGTCAGCGCGCCGGGCGGGCTGGGTTGGTAGCGCAGCCCGGCGTAGCGGCGCGGGTCGTGCTCGAAGCACGGCGCGGTGCGCACCCAGGTCTCGCGCCGGCCCCACAGCGCCCGGTCCAGGGGCCGAACGGCGCCGGCCTCGCCGTCGGGCGGCGGCTCGCGCGCGCCTTCGCCCGGCGCCGCGATCTCGAGCAGGTAGGGGCTGGTGACCAGGGCCGTCGCGCCCATGGACTGCAGCCGGTCCAGCACGGGCTCGATGCCCTCGCACTGGAACCACTCGGGCATCACCGTGACGCCCAGGCTGATGGGCGCGGGTGCAGCGGTCGGCGTGGCGGTCGGCATGGGTCGGTGGTTACTGGTATACAAGTGTGATAGTCTACAAGGCGACTGGGCAAAGGAGACGAAAGATGAGCAGGACATGGGTGCGCGCGACGGTCTTCGCGGCGCTGGCGGCGCTGGGCCTTGCCGCCGCCGCGCAGACCGCCTTCCCGGACCGCCCGATCAGGCTGATCGTGCCCGTGGCGGCCGGTGGCGGCGTGGACACGGCCTTTCGCACGATCGCCCCCGTGTGGGGTGAGCTGCTCGGCCAGCAGGTCATCGTCGAGAACAAGCCCGGGGCCGGCCAGGTCATCGGCATCGACTTCGTGGCGAAGTCCCGCCCGGACGGCTACACGCTCGCGGGCGTGGGTGTGCCCATCGCCTTCAACTCCGCGCTGGGCCGCAAGCTGCCCTACGACCCGCTGAAGGACATCACGCCCGTGGCCGAGGTGGTCACGCAGCCGCTGCTGCTGGTGTCGCACCCGTCGGTGCCCGCGCGCACCTTCCGCGAGCTGCTGGACTGGTCGCGGCAGCAGGGTCAGCCCCTGCTGTACACCAGCGGCGGCCCGGGCAGCTACGGTCATCTCTGGTTCGAGATGGTGGCCGCACAGCAGAACCTGCCGCGCCAGCACGTCAGCTACAGCGGTGTCGCGCCGGCGCTCAAGGACGTCATGGGCGGGCAGGTGCCGGTGCTGATCGATGCGGTCGTGCCCACGGGCGTGCAGGTCAAGGCCGGCAAGGTGCAGGGCCTGGCGATCGTGCGCTCTGCCCGCTCGTCCATGGTGCCCGAGACGCCCACGCTGGCCGAGCAGGGCTTCCAGATGCCGGAGGCGGCGCCCTTCTATGGCGTCATCGGGCCCGCAGGCCTGCCGCCCACTGTCCTGGCCCGGCTCAACGAGACCCTGGTGCGGGCGCTGCGCCAGCCGGCGCTGCAGGCCAAGATGTCGGAGATGGGTTTCGACATCGTCGCCGGCAGCCCCGAGGCCTACGGCCGCAAGATCCGGCAGGAGATCGAGCTCTGGAGCCGGATCGTCAAGGACAATCAGATCAAGACCGACTGACAGCCTGGGCTGAACCGGCGCCTCAATCGTCCGCCGCGCCCGGGGCGCGCGGCGGCGTCTCGAGGGCGCGTATGGTCGTGCGCAGCCACCACAGCATCGCCAGTGCCGGCACCGCCGCGACCGTGCTCGCGACGAAGAAGGTCGGCCAGCCGATGGTCTCGGCCAGCACCCCGGCCAGCGGGCCTACCCAGACCCGGCCGACCGAGGCGAAGGCCGACAGCAGCGCGAACTGCGTGGCCGTGAAGCGCTGGTTGCACAGGCTCATCAGGAAGGCGACGAAGGCGGCCGTGCCCATGCCGCCGCTGATGTTCTCGAAGGCCACGACCATGAGCAGCCCGCCGTCCACCGGCGTGCCCGTGGCCAGCGAGACGAAGCCCCAGTCGAAGGCCGGGATCACGAGCCCCGGCAGCAGGCCCTTGCCGCCCACGGCCAGCCACCAGAAGCCCAGGTTGCTCGCCATCTGCAGCACGCCGAAGGCCAGCAAGGCGCGCCACAGGCCGAGGGCCACCATGAGCGCGCCGCCGAGCAGCGCGCCGCCGATCGTCAGCCACAGGCCGATCACCTTGTTGACCACGCCCACCTCGGCCGGCGTGTAAGCCATGCCCTTGAGCAGGAAAGGCGTCATCAGCGAGCCGGCGAACGCGTCGCCGAGCTTGTAGAGCACGATGAAAAGCAGGAAAGCCGCCGCTTGCGGCTGCGCGAAGTAGTTGTGCAGACCGTCCAGCAGCGTGACGAAGCGCGCGCGCCGCGCCGCCCAGGCCGCCAGCGGCAGCGTGAAGCCGATGCCCAGCAGCAGCGCGATCAGCTCGATCCAGCGCCGCTGCAGCGCCGCCGGCAGCGCGGTGGACTCGAGCCAGCCGCCGGCCAGCGCCTGCGCCACCGGCCGCGCGTAGTGGTCGCTGAGAACGACGCCTGCCGCCACCGCGGTGAGCACGGCGGCGAAGCCGAGCAGGTCCTGGCGCGCGCTGGCGCGGGTCGTGGCGCCAGGCGCGGCGGCCGGATCGGGCGGCAGTGGCGCCAGGCGCGGCAGCAGGGTCGCCGACGCGAACGCCGTCCCGGCCATCAGCAGCGCCATCAGGCGGTAGACCGCGGGCCAGTCCCAGCCGCCGCCCTGGGCGGTGTCGGTCCAGATCAGGGCCAGGCCGCCCGAGACGATCATCGCCAGCCGGTAGCCCATGACGTTGAGCGAGGCCCCCAGCCCGCGCTCGCGCGCGGGCAGCAAGTCCGTGCGGTAGGCGTCGACGACGACGTCCTGCGAGGCCGAGACGAAGGCCACCGTCACGGCCAGCAGCGCGAACACGCGGATCGACGCCTGCGGCGAGGCCGCCGACAGCGCCAGCAGCGCCGCTGCCAGCGCGAGCTGCGTCAGCACCAGCCAACCGCGCCGCCGGCCGAGCAGCGGCAGGTCGAAGCGGTCCATCAACGGCGCCCACAGGAACTTGAAGGTGTAGGGCAGCCCCACCAGGCTGAGAAAGCCGATGGTGGCCAGGTCGACCCCATCGGCGGTCAGCCAGGCCTGCATCGCCTGTCCGGTCAGCGCCAGCGGCAGGCCCGAGGCGAAGCCGAGCAAGGTGACGGCGAGCAGGCGGTGGGCGGCAGAGAGGGTGAGGGTGGCTGGCATCGGGGGCCCGCGGTTGCAGGGTGCGTGGATGAGATGCAGTGCGGTGTCCCACGCGATGCAGCGCGCAGAAACGCGTTGTTGCCGCCCGGGCGTGGTTGCAAATCCTCGCGATGCCCCTGGGCCTCGCTGCAGTTTGCGCCCAGCCAGGACGACAGATCCTTCGGTTCTTGTCGTGCCGCAAAGCGCGAAACACGGCCCCGGGGCGCTGACGCGGGCCCGGGCTCGGGCGGCGGATTATGTGCACCATGCCAGCGCGGCGGACCCTGGAACCTGCACCCGCCGCACGGGTTTGCGGCCCCGCCGTGCCACCGCGGCGCTGCGTGTGGACGATACCGCACCGGATGCTGCCTTGATTTCCTGCGTGCTGCACCCATCGTCTCTGCATGAACGCCACCGACCCCGTCCACATCGCCTGCGCCCACTGCGGCGCCACCAACCGCGTGCCGGCCGCGCGCCTGGCTGAGAATCCGACCTGCGGCCGCTGCGGCCAGGCGCTGCTGGCCGGCGAGCCGATCGAGTTGACCGACGCGAACTTCGACGCCGTCGTCGGCGGCACCGAGCTGCCGGTGGTCGTGGATTTCTGGGCCCCGTGGTGTGGACCGTGCCGGATGATGGCGCCGGCCTACGCGCAGGCCGCCGGCCTGCTCAAGGGCCGGGTGCTGCTGGCCAAGGTCAACAGCGACGACAGCCCACGCACTGCGGCGCGCTTTGCCATCCGCAGCATCCCGACGCTGGTGCGGCTGGAGCGGGGCCAGGAGGTGCGGCGCGCGAGCGGCGCGCTGCCGGCCGGGCAGATCGTGGCCTTCGCAAGCTGAAGGCCGGGGGCGCGAGGAACGCCCCTCGGCCTCTCAGGCCGGCTCTGCGTCCTCGGGCAACGCCGGCGCCTCGCGCCACGGCGGCGCGACGAGGCGGCGGCGGCCGTCGTGCGAGGTGCGCAGGCCCGGCTCGTCGAGCTCGAGCCGGTCCCAGAGCTGGCAGGTGACCTGCTTGTGCTTCTGGTCCAGGCCCTCGCAGTAGTTGGTGTACTCGCACAGCCGCACTTCGCTGGCGCGGCCGAGCCAGGTCTTCAGCGCCCAGTCCGGGTCGGCCAGGGCCTGGCGCGCCGTGCCGACGATGTCGCACTCGCCGCGCTCGAGCATCTCCTCGGCCATCTCGAAGTGGTGCACGCCGCCGGTGCCCACCACCGGCGTGTCGCAGCCGGCTTCGCGCACCGCCGCGCGGATGCGCGCCGTGGCGTCGCGGTTGCGGCCGAAGGGGCCACGCGCGTCCGACAGGTACTGCGGCATGCACTCGTAGCCGCTGCGCCCCGTGTAGGGGTAGGCGGCCTGGCCGATGCCGGGCTGCTTCGCGTCGTCGAACTTGCCGCCGCGGCTGGTGGACAGGAAGTCCATGCCGGCGCGCGCGAACTGCACGCCGAACCAGGCACTGTCGTCGACGCCGCTGCCGCCGGCGATGCACTCCTCGGCCAGGAATCTGCAGCCCACGGCCCAGCCGGGGCCGATCTCGGCGCGCACGGCTGCGAACACCTCCAGCGGCAGGCGCACCCGGGCCGCGCGCGTGCCGCCGTACCCGTCGCTGCGGCGGTTGGTGGCCGACAGGAAGGAGGCCATGGTGTACGCATGCGCGTAGTGCAGCTCGGCGCCGTCGAAGCCGGCGTCGCGCGCGCGCCGCGCCGCGTGCGCGAACAGCGGCGGCAGCTCCGCCGGCAGCGCGCGGATGTGCGGCAGGTGCTCGTCGTTGACCGTCTCGCGCGCGCCGAACTGCAGGCTTTGCAGGTCGCGCGGGTCGAGCACCTGCGCCCAGCCTTCCGGGCCGAGCGCGAGCAGCGCGGCGCGCGCCGCCGCCTCGTCCAGGTGCCGCAGCCCGGCGCGCTCGCGCAGCGCCGGCGTCAGCGCCAGGTGGCGCTCGAAGAAGGTGCGCGGCTCGGGCCGGCGGCGGATGCGCAGGAAGTCGATCAACTGCACCAGCAGCCGGGTGCGGCCGCCGCTGGCTTCGTGCACGGCGCGCGTGAGCCGGCGCAGGCCGTCGACCTGGCGGTCGTCGCCAATGCGCAGCAGCGGCCCGCTGGGCACGTCGCGGATGCCGGTGGCCTCGATGACGATGGCCCCGGGCTGGCCGCGCGCAAAGCGCGCGTACCACTGCACCACATCCTCGGTGACCTCGCCCTCCTCGTTCGAGCGCCACGGCACCATGGCCGGCACCCAGGTGCGGTGGCGCAGCGTCAGCGGGCCCAGCCGCACGGGGCTGAACAGGCGCGAAGCGCGCGCCTCGTCTGCCATGGGCATGCGCCCGCGGGCGGGGGCGAAGCGGATGCGTTCAGGGGGTTTCCACATGGGGTCGTGGCGCTCAGCGTTCAGCGGCCGGCGGCCTCGCGCTGGCGCGCGAAGTCCACATACCAGGCCACGCTGTCGGCGTTGGCCATCGCGTCGCGGTTCATCACGCGGGCCGGGTCGGCGCCGAGCAGCAGCTTCTTGACCGGCAGCTCCATCTTCTTGCCCGACAGCGTGCGCGGCACGGCCTGCACCTGCAGGATCTCGCTGGGCACGTAGCGCGGCCCGAGCGCGCTGCGGATGGCGCCGACCAGGCGCGCGCGCATCGCCGTGTCAAGCTCCAGGCCGGGTCGCAGCACGACGAACAGCGGCATGTAGCTCTCGCGGCCCAGGTACTCGAGGTCGACGACCAGGCTGTCGAGCACCTCGGGCAGGGCCTCCACCGCGCGGTAGAGCTCGGCCGTGCCCATGCGCACGCCGTGGCGGTTGATGGTGGCGTCGCTGCGGCCGTAGATGACCGCGCCGTGCGCGCCGGGCATGACGCCGTCGGGCCCGGGCACGTCCTTGGGCGTGATGCGGATCCAGTCGCCATGCCGCCAGACGCCCGGGTACATGTCGAAGTAGCTGTCGTGCAGGCGCCGGCCTTCGGGGTCGTTCCAGAAGTACAGCGGCATCGACGGGATGGGGCGGGTGCACACCAGCTCGCCCACCTGGTCGATCACCGCGCGCCCCTGTTCGTCCCAGGCCTCGACCGCGGAGCCGAGCCAGCGGCACTGCATCTGCCCGCGCACCTGCGGCAGCATGACGTTGCCGCCGACGAAGGCGCCGGCCAGGTCGGTGCCGCCGCTGATGGAGGCGATCCAGATCGGCTGCCCGTCCACGCGCGGGCAGCGCTCCCAGATCCAGTCATGGCACTCGTCGGACAGCGGTGAGCCGGTGGAGCCGATGGCGCGCAGCGCCGACAGGTCGGCCGCCTGCATCGGCTGCACGTCGGCCTTCAGGCAGCTGGCATAGAAGGCGGCGCCGGCGCCGAAGAAGGTGGTCTTGGACAGCGCGGCGAAGCGCCACAGCGTGGTCCAGTCGGGCGCGGCCGGCGAGCCCGGGGCGGCCGCTCCAGCGCGTGGCGCGGTGCCGGGCGCCGAGGGGCTGCCGTCGAAGATGCAGGCCGTGGTGCCGCCCAGCAGCACCGAGACCTGGAAGTTCCACATGATCCAGCCCGTGGTGCTGAACCAGTGCAGGCGGTCGCCCGTCTCCACCGTCGGGCCCAGGTTGTTGTGCAGGCTGCTGTTCAGCAGCACGAGCACGATGCCGCCGTGGCTGTGGACGATGGGCTTGGGCAGGCCGGTGGTGCCGCTGGAATAGACGATCCACAGCGGATGCTCGAAGGGCAGCCACTCGGGCGCGAAGGCCGCGGGCGGCGGCGGCGCGGTGCCGGGCGCCGAGG
>CAIRBF010000191.1 GCA_903876715.1 uncultured beta proteobacterium | reverse complement strand
TGGAGGCCAAGGTGCACATCGTCACCGGTGCGCAGAGCGCGGCCGAGAACATCATCAAGTGCGTGCGCCGCTGCGGCCTGGAGGTCGAGCGCCTCGTGCTGAACCCGAGCGCGAGCGCCGCGGCCGTGCTCACCGCCGACGAGCGCGAGCTCGGCGTGGCGCTGATCGACATCGGCGCCGGCACGACCGACCTGCAGGTCTACACCGAGGGCTCGGTGCGCCACACCGCGGTGATCCCGATCGCGGGCGACCTCATCACCAGCGACATCGCGATGGCGCTGCGCACCCCCACCAAGGACGCCGAGGAGATCAAGGTCGGCTTCGGCGTGGCCAAGCAGTTGCTGGCCGACCCGGCCGAGCAGCTCGAGGTGCCGGGTCTGGGCGACCGCGCGCCCCGCATGCTCAGCCGCCAGGCCCTGGCCGGTGTGATCGAGCCGCGGGTCGAGGAGATCTTCTCGCTCGTGCACCAGATCCTGCGCGACAGCGGCTACGAAGAACTGCTGGGCAGCGGCATCGTGCTCGCGGGCGGCACCGCGGACATGCCCGGCATGGTCGAGCTCGCCGAGGACATCTTCCTCAAGCCGGTGCGCAAGGGCACGCCCACCTATTCGGGCCCGCTGTTCGACATGGTGGCCAACACGCGCTCGGCCACCGCCATGGGGCTGCTCGAGGAGGCGCGGCTGGCGCGTACCCGCGGTCAGCGCGCAGCGCGCCAGGCCGGCTCGGTGAAGAACGTGCTGGGCCGCGCCAAGGACTGGTTCGTGGGCAATTTCTGAGGTTTTCGCTGTGAAGCCGCGGCGGCGGGCCCGCGCCGCCGCGGCAACAAGGGTTTGAACGGGGTCGCAACGCCGCAACAGGCAAGGAGCATGCAGATGGCCATCGAGATGATCGAGGAATTCGACCAGGGGACGCAGATCAAGGTGATCGGGGTGGGCGGTGGCGGCGGCAACGCCGTCGCCCACATGATCGACCGTGGGGTCCAGGGTGTGGAGTTCATCGTCGCCAACACCGACGCGCAGGCGCTCAACCGCAGCGCCGCGAGCACGCTGGTGCAGCTGGGCGCCACCGGCCTGGGCGCCGGCGGCAAGCCGGACGCCGGCCGCGCCGCGGCGGAGGATGCGGTGAGCCGGATCCGCGAATCGATCGAAGGCGCGAACATGCTGTTCATCACCGCCGGCATGGGCGGTGGCACCGGCACCGGCGCGGCGCCCGTGATCGCCCGCGTGGCGCGCGAGATGGGCATCCTGACCGTGGGCGTGGTCACCAAGCCCTTCGAGTTCGAAGGCTCGCGCCGCGGCCGCCAGGCCGAGCAGGGGGTGTCCGAACTCGAGACCAACGTCGACTCGCTGATCGTCGTGCTCAACGAGCGCCTGATCGAGGTGATGGGCGAGGACGTCACGCAGGAAGCCGCATTCGCGCACGCCAACGACGTGTTGAAGAACGCGGTGGGCGGCATCAGCGACATCATCCACATGGACGCGCTGGTCAACGTCGACTTCGAAGACGTCAAGACCGTGATGAGCGAGCCCGGCAAGGCGATGATGGGCACGGCATCGGCCGGCGGGCCGGACCGCGCGCGCAAGGCTGCCGAGGCCGCCGTGGCCTGCCCGCTGCTCGAGGGCATCGACCTGTCGGGCGCGCGCGGCGTGCTGGTGCTGATCGCCGCATCGCGCACGACCTTCAAGCTCAACGAGTCGCGCATCGCGATGAACACGATCCGCATGTACGCCGCCGAGGACGCGCACGTGATCTTCGGCGCCGCCTACGACGAGTCGCTGGGCGACCAGCTGCGCGTGACCGTCATCGCCACCGGCCTGTCAGGCGTTTCGCGCCGGCCCGCGCAGCAGCCGCCGCTGGCCGTGGTCGGCCGGCCCTTCGCGGCACAGCCGCTTCCCGGCTTGCGCACCGGCACCGACAACGTGCCGACCCTGAGCATGCCGGCGACGGCGTCCATGGGAGGCATGGCCTCCGCCTCCGGCGCGACGCTCGGGCGCGGGGCCTCGTCCGTGGGCCGCGCGTCTGCCGGGCAGGACGGCTACGCCGGCCTGGGCACGCCCAGCGTCTGGCGCAACGCCCGCTCCAAGGTCGAGGCCCTGGCCAGCAACGGCATGGACGAGATCGACATCCCGGCCTTCCTGCGCAAGCAGGCGGACTGAGGACCGACCGAGCCAGGCCGGGCCGGGTGCGGCCCGGCCCGGCCCGGCCTGGAGCCTGTGCCATGCGCCTGCTCGTCGTCCACTGCCATCCGGACCCCGACAGCTACAACGCCGCGCTCTACCGCACGGCCTGCGAGTCGCTGCGCGCGGCCGGGCACGAACTGCGCTGCATCGACCTCTACGCCGAAGGCTTCGACCCCGTCTTCACGCGTGCGGAGAAGCAGACCTATCTCAGTGACACCGCGCGCAACATCGCCGGCGTCCAGCCACATGTGCAGGCCCTGCAGTGGGCTGAAGGCTGGGTCGCCGTCTACCCGACCTGGTTCTACGGCCTGCCGGCGATGTTCAAGGGCTGGCTCGACCGCGTCTGGCTGCCGGGCGTGGCCTTCACCGTGGCCAAGGCCAAGCAGCGCCGCATCGGCGGCGAGCTCGCCAACATCCGCCTGTTCGTAGGCATCACGACCTCGGGCGCGCCGTGGTGGTGGCTGAAGCTGATTGGCGACCCCGGCCGCAGCCTGCTGATGAAGGGCCTGCGCCCGCTGTACGCGCGTGGCTGCAGCCGCCGCTGGCTGCAGCTCTACAACATGAACCACGCGAGCGCAGCCGAGCGTGAGGCCTTCCTCGCGCGCGTGCGGCGCGAGCTGACTGCGCTGCGCTGATCGGCCGCGCCCACCCCGAGGAGCTCCGCCATGACGACCATCGCCCAACCACTGGCGCGCTACGCCGCCTGGCGCCGCGCCGGTGACCTCGTGCTGCTGTCCGGCGTGATCGCGGTCGACCCCGCAGCCGGGCGCATCGTGCGCGGCTACGACGACATCCCGCCCGAAGCGCGGCAGCTGATCGGCCAGACGGGCGAGTTCTCCACCGATGCCAAGGAAGGCCCGGTGCTGGCCCAGACCTGGTTCGTGCTCGACCGCATCCGCGCCACCGTGGAGGACGCCGGCGGCCGCATGGAAGACGTCGTCAAGCTGGTCCAGTACTTCAAGAACCTGGACCACTTCCCCCTCTACAGCCGGGTGCGTAAGCTGTTCTTCCCTGGTCAACCCCCGGCCTCGACCGTGGTGGAGGTCACGGGCATGCTGCCCACCGCCGACATCCTGGTCGAGGTCGAGGCCACGGCCTGGGTGCCGCGGCGCTGAGGGCCGTGGTGCGGGCCCGCGGCGCGATCGAGCTCGTCTGGGGCCGGGGTTTCCCTGTGGCGCGCGGCGGGTGGCGTGCTTAGCATCAACCTGATCTATTGACTGGAGAATTTGCGTGCGCTCACTCATGATTCGATGGGGCCTGATCGGCTCCGCCGTCGCCGTCCTGGCTGCCTGCGGCCCCAACAATCTGCCGGCAACCATCTCCGGATTCGCAGCCACGGGCGCGGCCATGGCCAACGCCAGCGTGACCGTCAGGTGTGTCTCGGGCCCCGACCTCACCGGAACGACCGACGCTGACGGCCTGTTCGTGCTGACCCTGAACAGCCAGACCACGCCCTGCATGGTGCGGGTCTCGTCGGGAGGCGTTACGCTGCACAGCTTTGCCGGTGGGTCGGGCCGCCTGAACATCACGCCACTGACGGAACTCAGCGTGGCCAAGGCCCTGGGCGCCGACCCCTCCACCGCCTTTGCGAGCCTCGACGGTACCAAGGCGTCGACCATCGCCAGCAACCTGGGCACGGCCAAGTCTGCGATCAAGAGCCAGGTTGAGGCGCTGACGGGCGCATCGATCGCCGGCGACATGTTCACCTCGACCTTCAGGGTCGGCGAGCCCGACGATGTCGTCCTTGACAAGCTGAACAAGAAGCTGGCGGCGGCGGGACAACAGTTGTCGGACATCAGGGCCAACGCGATGGCGGATGCCCCGCTGGTGTCCGCAGCGGTACCGTCCGAGCGCGGTACGCTCCTCAGTGCTGCGAATCTCGAACGAGAGCTTCCGCGGGCTTCGGTGCAAGACCTGATCACGCTGGCCAATGCGCAACCATTGACGGGCGCCCCCAAGTGCGGCGTCAAGGTTTACGAACTGCACTACCGCACGATCGGAGTCATCGGGGAACGCGCCACCGCGTCCGGTGCGATGCTGGTGCCTTACGGCTGTACCTCTGGCAGCGATGTCAACGGCGCCTTGATCGCTCACGCCAAGGGGACGGACGTCCGCAAGACGCGAACGTTGGCCAACGCCGACGACGACGAGACCCGCCTGTTGATGATGATGTACGCCGCACAGGGCTACACCGTGGTTGCCACCGACTACCTGGGTTTTGCCAAGTCCAGCTACACCTACCATCCTTACCTGCACGCGGACTCTCAGGCCACTTCGATCATCGACGCCATCCGCGCCGCGCGCAACGCCGCAGCGGGCATCGGGGCCACGCTGTCCGGCAAGGTCATGCTGACGGGCTACTCCCAGGGCGGGCACGCTTCGATGGCGGCCCATCGTGCCATTGAGCGTGATCACTCGTCCGAGATCAACGTCGTGGCCGGTGCGCACCTTGCCGGACCGTACAACCTCTCCGGCTCGTTGCAGTCGGGTGTGGCGATTGCCGGCTACCAGTTCTTCGTGCCGTATCTGGTCACCACCATGCAGAAGGTCTACGGCAACCTCTATGCGAGGGTCTCGGACGCCTTCAAGGCACCCTACAGCGGCTGGGTCGAGACCCTGCTGCCGAGCCCGACCTTTAGCTACACCACGCTCATCACCGAAGGCAGGCTGCCGTCGACGCAGCTGAGCCCGAGCGCTGCGCGAGACGCCCTTTTCCAGCCGTCCTTCCTCGCGCAGGCCTCGGATGTCGGCTCGGCCCTCGTGCAAGCTGCCAAGAAGAACGACTTGCTGGGTTGGACACCTGTGGCACCGGTCATGTTGTGTGGTGGCTCGGGCGACCCCACTGTCCCGCCTGCGCTGCACCAGACCCCGATGGCCCAGGACTTCGCAAGCCGCGGTGTGACGGTGCTCAGCGTCGATGTGGATTCGACCGTCCAGCAGTTCTATGGTGGCGTGCTGTCGAGCAATCCGGCGACCTATTACGGCAACTACCATGGCACCTACGAACCGCCGCTGTGCCATCAGGCCGCCCGCGCTTTCTTCACCCCGAGGCTCTGAGATCGTCGAGCCGATGTCCTTTCGATGGCTGTGCAGGCGTATAAGTCCCGTCGGTCCGGGACCCCGCCGCCTCGCCCGACGCCCGTAGCGACTGCTGCCCGTAGCCCGGCAGAGTGAAGGAGCCCTGCGTGATGGGGTCGGCATGGTGAGATGCAGTGTCGTGTTCGGCGCCTCGGATGCGGGCATGGCGACGGATCCTGTAGGCGTCGGCGGGGAGCGTTTACACAACGTGTCGGAGGTGGCGTGATGGCTGGATGGTGTGTTTTTCGGGCAGGCCGCGCAACCACGCTGCTGGCGGCCGTGTTGGCCACCAATGCTGCGGCACAAACCGCGCTGAAGGTGGAGGCCGGACCCGCGGCGCGTGCCGTCAAGGCGATCATCGTCAACCCGTCGGGCTCGGCCTGCGGTGCCGAGCTGTCCTTCGGCGACGGACGGGAGGAAAAGTTGCGTCTGGACGGCCGCGAGTCGCGCCAGGTCGACCACACCTACGCCGCCGACGGCAGCTTTGCGGTGCGGCTGAAGGGCGACCTCTATGTGCGCGGCCTGCGCACCGCGCCGCCGTGCGGTACTGACGAGACCGTCCAGGTGCGTGTGCCCTCGGTCGCGCCGGCGGTGGCGCCTGCCGCGCCACCTGCGGCCGCTGCGGCGCCAGCCTCCGCTGTGGCTCCACTGGCGGCTCCTGCGGCATCGACTGCCCCGCCGACGCCGGCACCCGCCGCTGCGGTGGCTTCCACCGCCCCCGCAGCGCGAGCCGCCGGCCCCGGCGACGACATGCTCGTGCTGCGCCGCACCAGCAGCCCGGTGCTCGAGTTCGTGACCAGCGCCAGCGGTACGCAGCGCCTCGTCAGTGGCGAGAGCCTGCGCTGGTCCGGCTTCGACGCCTGCTGGCTGGCCCTGCCGGGCCATGCGCGGCCCTTCGGTGGCGACGAAGTGCAGGCTGCGGTGTTGGCCCTGATGGAGTCGCAGTTGTCGGCGCAGGCCGGCGGGCGTCCGGTGAGCGGCCGCTACGTCGACTGCGCGGCCGGCGGCGCCCTGCAGGGCCACGCCGACCTGCTGCTGGTGCAGCGCGACGCGCTGCCGCTGTTGCGCTCGCGCATGCCTGCGCTCGCGTGGTTCGAGCCCCTGTCTGAACTGGGGCACGCCGCATTGCAGCGTGAAGTCGAGGCGCAGCGTGCCGGGCAGGCGCGCCGCGCCCAGGCGCTCGGTCCCCTGGTGGCCGAGATGCAGGCCGCTGAGGATCGCCAGCGCCGCCAGGGGCTGTCGCGCCAGTTCCCGTACACGGCTACCCTGCGCTGCGCCGGCCCGGCGGGCGTGGTGGCCACCAGCACCTGCCTGGCCGGTCGCACGCTGCGCGCGCAGCTCGAGCTCGCCAATGGCGACGCGACGCGCCTGTTTGCAGCCGGCGATCTGGCCCAGGCCGGCACCGAGGGCCCGCAGGGGCTGGTGATCCTGCTGCGTGACCGCTTCACGATCGAGACCCAGAACGTCGACGAGCGTCTGACGCTGACGCTGCGCATCGTCGAGACGGTCAGCGAGCAAGTCATCTTCGAGCGCTCGGCCGGCCGGTTTGAAGTGCTGCGCGCCTCGCGCTGACGCACGCGGCGTGTGCCGCGCCTGACGCGGCCGCTCCGGATTGGTGCGCCGGTGGCCCCGGCGCCTCGGTGTAGCGCACCGCGTGGTGCGTCCCCGCTATCGGGGTCTGTGTCGGGCGGCAGCTGGGGGGTCGTGCGCCGGGGATCCGGTCGTCTGCTGCGGCTCCCTTGCGGGAGAGGGTGAACGTCGAGGCCTGGGTGCTCGTCGCCCTGCCCGGGAACCACCCCCGTGGCGCCTGGCGTTCAGCCCCGCTCCCCCGCGGGAGAGGGGTTGGGGAGTCGGGGGAATACTCACCCCTTTCCCCGGCCGCTCCCCCGCCAAGGAGGAGGGGCGGAATACGCGGCTGCTCATGCTGGGTTCCGCGGCGAACGCCGGACTGGCACTGTCTTTGCTTCTGCCGGGTTTTCAACCCCAGCATGGAGCGCCCCATGTCCCCTCTGTCCCGCCCCGTGTCCCGCCTGCTGGCCGGCGCCGTTGCCGCGCTGGCGGCCTTGTCCAGCGCGCAGGCGCAGGAAAAGTTCACCTACCTGACCAACTGGTTCGCCCAGGCCGAGCACGGTGGGTACTACCAGGCGCTGGCCAACGGTCTGTACAAGCGCGAAGGCCTGGACGTGACCATCCGCATGGGCGGGCCGCAGGTCAACGGCATGCAGTTGCTGGCCGCCGGGCAGGTGGACTGCTTCATGGGCTACGACGTGCAGACCATGAAGGCCTGGGAGAACGGCATCAACGCCGTCACGGTCGCCGCCTCGTTCCAGAAGGACCCGCAGGTGCTGATCGGCCACCCGGGCGTGGTCAACAAGATGGAGGACCTCAAGGGCAAGACGATCCTGATCTCCAGCGCCGCGAACACCTCCTACTGGCCCTGGCTGAAGGGGGCCTACGGCCTGCAGGACTCGCAGGTGCGCCCCTACCCCTCCACCACCCAGCCCTCCAGCGCCGACCAGCCCACCGTCCAGCAGGGCTACCCCTCGAGCGAGCCCTACGCGATCGAGAAGGAAGCGAAATTCAAGCCCAACGTCGTCCTGCTGGCCGACCATGGCTGGCCCCCG
>CAIRBF010000190.1 GCA_903876715.1 uncultured beta proteobacterium | reverse complement strand
CAATCGCTCGAGATATCTTGCTTCAAGAGCTGACCGTCGGCGACCTGGAGGCCTACATCGCCTCACGGGGCCAGGCTGAAGAACTGTCGCCCCGCGATGTCTGGCGGCTCCTGCGGCTGCTCGATGCCGTGCTGCGCCGCCACTGCAGGCTCACGGGCCAGGCCGTCAACGATGCAGCGCAGACCTTGCTGATGCAGCGCCCCGAATGGCGCTACGCCCAGGCCGCGCACAAGGAGGAACTGCCTGGCTACCTAGATCCCGCGCGCGCACGCCGGCTGGTGGCCTGGCTCGTGGACCCCAGCCGCGGCAAGGACCAGGGCGCGGCTGAAAGCGGCAAATGGCAAAGCCTGAGAAACCGCACGGCCGTGGCCCTGCAGCTCGGCGCGGGCCTGACGCCTGGCGACGTCCGCGCCGCGCTGCTCGGTGGTGTGGTGACCGAAGGCGGGCGGGTCGCCGGCCTGCCCTGGAAGCTGCGCCTGCCAGCGCACGGCGCCATCGCGGAGCGCGAGGTGCCACTGGCGCCCTGGGCCGCGCGGCTGCTGCGGGCTTGGCTGCTGCAGCGCAGCCAGCAGGGCATCCCTGGGCCCTTGCTCTTCACCGCCACGCGCACCGGCCGGGCCTGGGGCAAGGTGGCGCAGTACAACGCCGCCCGCAGCGTGCTGGCCGCTGCCGGCATCGAAGACGCCGACGGGGGCAGCTTCCTGCTGCGCCACACCTTTGCGCTGCGGCAACTGCGCCGCGGAACACCTCCCGACGAGGTCTCGCGCTGGCTCGGCCTGACCGATCCGCAGCCGATGAGGCGCTACCTGCGCGTCATCGCCGGGCCGGTGGACGTGGTGTGATCGTCTGCGCCCATGACAGCGCCAGACTCTGCGTCCGCGCGCCGTTGCTGCACAGCGCCCACGGGTATCCAACTGCGTGGGCAGCGGCCGCGCTCATCGCGTGCATGCGGCTCAGAATCCGCCTGACACCCCAAACCGCTGCGCATCCCAGCTGCCGTCCACGTCACCCCGCAGAACGCCGATCAGGTTGACATCGACAGCACCAGGCAAAGCCACCTCGACCGTCACCGGTCCAGCAAGGCCTGGGACCAAGGGGGAATGCACGCCATCGTCGCCTTCCTTGACAAAAACCCACGTCGGTGCGGAGGCCTGAATCCCGACCGCATGGCGCAGGACGCCCAATGCGTCGGCAAGGCTGACCGTGCCCGACCCGTCGAAGTCCGCAGCCAAGGACTGAAAGCGTGCAGCCGGCGAACCGTCGGCGTTCACGGACTGCCCGGCAATCATCTTCAGGATCGAGACGGCGTCGCGGATCGTCACGGCCTGCCACGCGTTGCTGTAAGCGGCGGCAGTCGGGTTGACAGACGCTGACAGGGGCAACGATGGCTCGATGATCGAACTGAACCGCGCCAGGCCTGCGGTGTCTGTCGTTTGTCTTGACACACCAGCAAGGACATCAACGCCCGGCATGGGCTGCATCGATGGCGACGCCAAGATCTCGACTTCGATCTGCCCGGTCGCCGCCGAGACCTGGAAGGGATCGCTGACGAATTCTGAGGTGCCGCCAAGCGTGTCCATCGTGGTGGCGACCACGCGCACCTGCTTGCCGACGAAGCTCTGGGCGCCGGGGATGGCCAATGTAGCGGCTGTGGCGCCGCTCAGGTCGGTCCAGGCGGCGGTGCCACTCTCCTGCCAGCGGTAGGACGTCGTGGCAGGACCATCGGCGTCGGAGACGTCCGTCAGGATTGCAGTGAGCGAGCCGCCTTGGGTGGCGGCTCCAGTGACGCCCAGCGTGCCCGTAGCCTCGTCGTCTGTGTTGATCACTTGCAGGTCGAACACACCGTCGGCTGACAAGCCGTCGCGATCCGTCGCGGTGACCTTGACGGACCGCTTGCCCACATCGCCGTTGAGCGGTGTGCCGGAAAAGCTGCCGTTGACCGGGTTGAAGACCAGCCAGGCAGGCAAGGGCGAGCCATCCATCAACGTGGCCGCGTAACTCAACTCGTCGCCCGCGTCTGCGTCGGCGAATGCACTGGCCGCAGGTGCGAGCGCAGACGGCGCATCCTCGTAAGCCACCTGATTCGCCATCGGACGCGTCAAAGCCGGCGCCCGGTTGAACACGCCGACGTAGAGATCACCCTGGAGCGCCGAGGGTTCGAAGGCCGCCAGGTTCAACGCCGCCGACGTGAATGCCAGGTTTCGGGAGACCGGCGAGAGCCTTGCGTCGATGACCATGTCATCGGCGGCGAGCCCACCGCGGGTCTGAGAGGCAAGCACCCATTGCCCAGCGCCGCGCTCCACGATCACGGCCTGGTTCAGGCCAGGCACCGCAGACACCGGGCTCGCATCGGTCGACAAGGCGACCCGCAAGCCTGCCGGGTCCACGTCGAGCAGGGTGGCCCCGCGGTCCAGTTCGACCACGTCGGCCAAGCCCACCCGCTGCACCGGTCCCTGCGCGGCGGCCCAGAAAACATCCGCAGCGGCATTTCGGTCGCCGCTCACCAGATACGGAGACTCGCTGGTGAAGAAAACCCCGGCGGCCGTGGCAACGACAGGTTCGTCGGACAAGACCTGGCCTGCAGCCTTGCCGTCATCGAACCGGCGCGAGAGCAGCGCGAACGCCGGCTGACCAACGAGCCCGAGCGGGCCATAGGCACTCGTCCACAGGTAGGCATCGATACGCTCGGCCTCGGTCGCCGCCGCTGCGTTGGTGTCCGCGTTGACAAACGCCCCAGGCGTGGCAAAGGCGATCTCGACACGCTCCTCCACCGTCCTGATGCTGCCCAGTTCTGCGGGGGCATGGACCTCGGCTCCGCCGACCTTGGTCACCCGGGTGGCCGCGCCCGTGAGGCGGTCGACAAGCACGATGTCGCTGAGTTCGTTCGTGTCGACTTCGCCCTCAGGCATGAGGTTGGGATCGTCGGTCTGCAAGGCCAGGAAGCGGCCCTCGGCAGACACGGCAAACCTCTCAATCCGGGACGTGACCTCCATGCCCAGCCAGGATGCGAGCAGGTCCTGGTCACGCAACCCGGTGGCATCGAAGCGCACCAGCCGCTCGGCTGGCTCCGGCCCGGCAACCGCCACTTTCGCCACCACCTCGTAGCCTGAAGACCTGCCCACCAGACTGGCGTCGACGATCTCCATGCCCGCCGCGCTGCCGCCCGCGCTGCGCCACTGCAGCGTCAGGTTCTGGGTGTACGCGCCGACCCGCAGGTCGTGGATCCAGTACCCGCGATGCGGCAGGCCACCGCCATCGGCTGCGTCGGTGTAGGTCGCCTTGACCAGCAGCAGACGACCGTCGGCAGCATAGCCGGCCGTCTCGAGCAGCCACAGCGTCGGCGCTCCGATGCTGATCGAATCCAGATCCGGCGGCGGGATGGCGCGCAGCGTCATGGCGGTCTCGGTCAGACGCCGACGTACAGATCCCCGCCCGTCAGCGCGTCCGCCGACGGACCGAAGATCCGCACGAGGTCGAGCACCGGGGCAGGGCCGCTGCCATCTGGATCGAAGGCCAGTACGGCCCGGGCCGTATCGAAGAGGAAGTGATCGTCAGGCTGCAAGGGCCTGACCCCGGCCCCCTTGAGGAAGGCCTCCTGCGACACCGTGCCTGAAGAGGCCAGGCCCAGGCCGACCACGTCCACGCCAAAGGCGGCCAGATCGATGACCAGAAGATCGGCTCCCGGCACGAAATCGGTGATCTCATCGACACCGGCGCCGGGACCGTTGGCACCAACCATGAAGCTGTCACTGCCTGCGCCGCCGGTCAATGTGTCCGACCCCAGGCCGCCGTCGAGGAGGTTGTCGCCCTGGTTGCCGCTGATCCGGTTCGGTCCCGAGTTGCCTGTGGCCGTGATGTCGCCAATGCCGACCAGTTCGACGTTCTCCAGGTCCGCCTGCAGCGCCACGTCCAGCGTCGAGCGCAGCGTGTCGACGCCGCCGGTGTCGATGATCCTGTCGAGCAGGTCGTTGATGGCGTAGATGTCGTCACCCATCCCGCCTTCGAGGGTGTCGCGCCCCAGGCCGCCGGACAGCAGGTTGTTGCCGCTGTTGCCGACGATGCGGTTGTCCAGGGAGTTGCCGCCGCCCGAGTAGTCCGCCCCCTCTTCGAGGATGAGGTTTTCCACCTGCGAGGGCAGCGTGTAGCTGGCCGCCGCGCGCACCGTGTCGTTGCCCTCGCCAGCCAACTCCACCACGACATCGTTGCGCGAATCGACCAGGTACAGGTCGCCACCGCGCCCGCCCGCCATGCGGTCCACCCCTGAGCCGCCGTCGAGCGTGTCGTCACCCCCGCCGCCCAGCAGCGTGTCGCGATCCGCGCCGCCGGTCAGCAGGTTGTCTGCGTCGTTGCCCGACAGCACGTTGGCCAGCGCGTTGCCGGTCAAGGTGATGGGGCCGGCCGTGCCCGCCGCCTGCAGATTCTCCACGTTGGCAGGTGCGGCGAACGAGACTGACGTGACCGCCAGATCCTTGCCGCCGGCACCGCCTGAGATGACCTCCAGCACCACGTCCGGAGAGGCATCGACGATGTAGGTGTCGTGCCCCGGGCCACCGCTCATCGTGTCGCTGCCGGAGCCGCCGTCGAGCATGTCGTTGCCGCTGGAGCCGTCGAGCATGTCGTTGCCGGCGCCGCCGAACAATTGGTCGTTGCCGAGTCCGCCCAGCAAGCGGTCATGGCCAGCGTTGCCCACCAGCGTGTCGTCACCCGCCATGCCGTGCAGCGTGTCGCTCGCGATGCTGCCGTACAGCGCATCCTCTCCCGCCGTGCCGACGCTGGAGGTGATGTCCCCCTGCACTTCGAGCGCCAGGCTCCAGTTCGTCGCTGCGCCCTGCGGGTCGACCGCCTGGACCGTCAGCGCCCCGATCGGACCGTTCACCCTTTCGTTGAGAACGAAGCGCAGCTGCGGCAGCTGGTCCAGGGACAGACGCTGGTCGAGGGTCACCGCAGCCCCCCCGAGCGTGACCGCACCGAGGCTGGGCAGCTCGACCACCCGGACGGTCTCGAGCACCGACTCCGGATCGGTTGGCGCCAGCACGTCCAGCGGCACATCCGAAGACACCGTGTGCGCGATCACCAGCCTGAAGCCCGACGTGGCAAAGCGCGGGGCGTCGTTGACCGGGTCGACAAACAGGCGCACCGACGACTCGCTGGACACGCCATCTTCGTCCACCGCGCGGTAGCGCAGGAAACCTGCCGCGCCGTTGGCATCGAGCGCGGTCTGGTAGTGCAACTCCGAAAGCTCGTCCGGCGACAGCTGGGTCCCGACCACGACCGCCGCGCCGTTGCGTCCCAGCACGGTGCCGATCGTGGGCACATCCAGGATTTCCACCGTGACCGCCTTGCCTTCGGGGTCCACCGGCGCGCTGATGCCAAAAGGCTGCAAGCCGGCATCCTCGGGCAAGACCCACTCGCGCGCAGCCTCCAGCAATGGCGCCTGGTTGTCCCCGAACTGGATCGTCAGGACACCCGACGCCTCCTGGCCGTAGTCGTCGACCGCCGTGACCTCCAAGCTCAACTGGCCGCGCAGGTCCACCGGCGGCACACCCGAGAGCTTGCCGGTGACAGGGTCGAAGCTCAGCCAATCCGGCAGCTCTGCGCCAGAGGCCGCTTCGATCGACAGGCTCGACAGCGCGCCCGTCCCGCCCCCAGGTTCCGAAGCCTCGGCTGGCCGATCGGGGTCGCTGAAGGCGTCCTGCGGCAGGTCGAAGTCGATGCCCATGCCCTGCCCGACGACAAGGGTCTCGGCGAAGAAGGCCCGGTTGGCCACCGGTGCCCGGTTGCCCACCAGGGCCCCGAGGTTCAACTCGCTGTCGCTGAAGATCAGCCGTTCGATGCCCGTGAGGACATCGGTGCCTTCGTTGCCGTTGGACGCCTTGTTGTCGACCACCCTCAAGGTACGGGTATCCGGGTTCCAGGAGATACCGAACTCGGCCTGCGCGCCCGTGTAGACGGCGGTGTCACGGCCGGCGCCTCCAACCAGCGTGTCATTGCCCAGGCCGCCGGTGATGGTGTCATCGCCAGCGTAGGTGTCGAGCAGGTTGCCCGCCTCGTTGCCATCCAGGCGGTCGTTGCCCGCACCGGTGTAGGCGCGTTCGATCACGGTCCAGTCGGCAATGCGGTGCACCACCCCCTGCGAAGCGATCAGACGCTCAGCGCCCAGGTGGACATAAGCATCACGGGTGAGCGTGGAGAGATTGACGGTGTCGATGCCCGACTCGTCGGCCAGCACGCGCGGCGATGGCGTGGCGAAGCCCTCTGCCGTGAACACGTACGTGTCGTCGCCGGTCTCGCGCTCGCCGTACACACGCAGCGACAGGCTCTGGATCGTCCCGGTGTGCTCGGCACGCACATCGCGCACAGTCACCGTCCACTCGCCCGACGCATCCTCACCCCAGAACTGGACACTGGAGAAGTCCCACAGCAGGTGCGTGGGCACGCCGCTGTCAGCGCCCCAGAGACCGAAGGGCTGCTCGGCATTCACGGTGGGTCGGTTCATCAGCGTGGAGGTCGTCCCGCCCGGCGAGGTCAGCTCGATGACCAGATCACCCAGGCGGGCGTGGCGCAGGTCGATGCCGAGCTCGACATGCTCCACCCGCAGCGACGAGTCGATCGAGAAGGTGCGCTCGTATGCATCGCCGCCGTCCGGGATCGCGTCGCTCAAGCCGAAGGCGCGGGCCCCGAGCCGGGCCTCGTTGACGGCGGTGCTGGCCTGCTGCTGCCAGGTCTCGGCAAGACGCACGGCCTTGTACGCGTCAACGAGGCCGAAGCCGGCTACGTCGTTGTAGCGCAAGCCGCCGAGATTGAAGTCGCGGGCGGCGTTGGTCTTCCAGTCCTGCACGTCCGGGTGGCTGGCTGCATAGACCAGGATCTCCTGCACGTCGCGGTAGCCCAGCGCCGGGTTGGCTTCGAGCATCAGCGCGGCAATTCCCGAGACCATGGGTGCCGCGGCCGAGGTGCCTGAGAACTCGGTGTAGTTGCTGGCCTCGTTGTAGCCCCAACCCGGTTGGTGGCGGTCCGTCGTCAGCAGGCCCACTCCGTAGCTGCTGACCAGCACCGTGGCGCCGGGGGTCGAGAACCCGGCCATCGAGCCGTCTGCGTCGGCCGCGCCCACCGTGATGACCTCGCGCGCGTTCTGGAAGTTGTGGTAGTTGGTGTTGTCGCCCCAGGCGGCAGAGTTGCCGGCGGAGAACACAAACACCGTACCCAGGCCATTGCGGCCATCCTCCACGCCGGTGCGCAGCGCCTGCCATGCGAAGGTCAGTGCGGTGCTGTTGAAGTTGTCGCTGAAGGGCGAGGTTGCGCCCCAGCTGTTGTTGCTGACGTCGACCTGCCACTGCCGCCCCAGGGCCTCGGTGATCTGGTCGTAGCTCCACTTGACCCGCGTCGAAATCAGTTCTGCGTCCTGCGCCACGCCGACGATGCCGGTCTCGTTGCCCGCCTCGGCGGCGATGATGCCGGCCACGGCAGTGCCATGGTTGTCTGGCGGCAAGCCGATCAGGACCGGGTATTTGGGCTGGCCATCCTGCGTGTTGAACTGCGTGTCATAGGCCAGTGCGAAGTCGAGTTGCGCCTGCAGGTCCGGGTGGCTGACGTCGATGCCTTCGTCGACGACGCCGACCTTGACACCGGCCCCGGTGATGCGACCGCCGAGGAGATGGACATGGGCCGCGTCGAGGTACCACTGGGCGCTGCGCAGCGGATCAGCCATGCCGCTGTAGAGCTCGCGCACCCGCACGGTATAGGTGCCGGTGTGTCCGCCGTTGGCCCCGACTTCCACGTAGTGCGCCCCCGAGACTTGCGCCGCGACCTGCAGGTGCGCGTCGAGCCCGGCGCCGCTGTCGTCGTCGAAACCCAGGGTGAGGCCTGCGCCGTCCAGCAGGCGCAGCGTGGCGTCCTTCAATGTGCCGCCCGCGCCGTCGCCATCGGCCAGCACGTCCAGCAGGTAGACCTTGCCCGCCTCCAGCGAGACACGAACCCAGTCGCGGTCGCCGGCGGTCTCGATGCGCCCAGCCACCGGCCGCCCCGGGGCTGCCGAAGCGCCCGATCGCGTGTCCGCGCTGAGGTCGTCGCCGCCGATCACCTCGCCGCGCAGCCGGGTGTCCAGCGTGTAGGTGCCCAGATTGCCGGGCAGGTCGACGGCACTCACCTCGAGGTGGTAGCGCCCGTCGTCGAACACCGACACCGACAGCGTGCTGCGGCCGCTCTGGCTGTCGAAGGCGCCCGCGGTGACGAGCTGGCCCGCGGCGTCGAGCAAGCGCAATTGCGGCTGCGCGAGCGTACCCAGGCCATCGGCGTAACCCTTGACGGCAACGTCGTAGACCTGACCAGCGGTCAGGTTGATCGCGAACAGGTCCTGGTCGCTGCGGTTCTCGATGCGCCCCTGGGCGTTGTCGTTGCCAGCCAGCACCCCATGGGTCTCGTCGGCATGGTCCTGCACGCGGTCGGGGCGGTCGTCCTCGGCCTGCGTGCCGAGATCGACGACGCGCAGCCGGTACTGGCCCGTCTGCACAGGCTCGAGGGGCTGCACCGCCAGCCTCAGCACCCCTGAGGTCGGCGCCGTGAACTCGAAGGTGTCGAAGAACGACGGGCTGGCCACCTGCCCGCCCACATCCAGATCCGTCGCCGTGGAAGCGCCGCTGGCCAGCCAGCCCGGCGACAGCCGCGCCGATGCCAGCGGCGCGTGTGTGCCGTCACGAATGGGCAGCGTCTCGATGCGATAGGCATGCCCCTGCCGCAGTTCCGCCTGGAAGACGTCGACGTCGCCACTGAGTCCGATTCGAGCCGTGGCCTGGGCCTGAGTGACCGCACCCGCCGTCGAGAACACCAGGGGAACCGGGCCCTGCGCATCCTCGTCAGACGCGTCGCCTGCACTCAAGGTGACGCGGTAGGCCCCAGTGGAGCCGGCGCCGTCGATGACACGGGCGCTGAACGTGCCAGCGGACTCGGCACGGAAGGTGGCAACCGCCAGACCGTCGTCGGTCTCGAGGCCGTCGCCCAAGGCCATCGAGCGGCCCTGGGCGTCGACCACTTCCACCATCGGCCGACTCAGGCTCGAGCCGAGCGCGACGCGGGCGCTGAAAGACAGCACCTGCCCCGCCGTCGCCTGGAAGCTGAACCAGTCCTCGTCGGCGTCGCTGGCCAGGCCGATCGAGTCGAGCGCGCGCACGCCGAAGCTGCCGTCAGCCCACTGGATGCCGCCGTTGACCGTCTGCCCCAGCGCCATCACCGTCGCCGTGGCCTTGGTGTTGCCGTGGTCGTCCGGGGTGCGCGACACCAGCGTGTAGGTGCCGGTGTCGGCCTGACCGTCAGCCGCCTTCACCACCAGGATGTAATCGCCGGCCGTCGTCGGCCGGAACAGCAGCGCCGGCTCGTTGGACACGAGCATGTCGTCCTTGGCAGCGATCAGCGCGCTGTCGGCGGCACGCAACTCCAGCACCGGATCCATCAGCGTGCCGTTGCCGCTGTGCGAAGCCTGCACCTTGAACACGTAGTCCTGCTGGGCCTGCAGCGAGATGCGGAACCAGTCCTCGTCATGGTGGGTCAGCAGCGTGCCCTCGAAACGCTCACCCGGGATCAACCTGGCGGTGGTGCCCACGTCGTTGGCAACATCGTCGGCCGGGATGTCTCGCTGCACCACCGAGACGGCATAGCTGCCCATGCCGCGGTCGCCGGATGCGGAGGCCTCCACGAAATAGGTGCCGCTGGCCGAAGGCGCCAGGTAGAGCCGGGCATCGTTGCCGGCGCCGCCGTGGTTGTCGAAGTCGACGAGGTTCCCGCGACTGTCGAACACGCGCAGGTACGGGTCTGCCAGCGTGCCGGCATGTCCAGCCTGGCCCCTGGCGTCGACCTGGTAGACGCGCCCGGCCTGAAGGGCAAGTGAAAAGACGTCCCGGTCCCCGGGAATGCCGATCGTGCCCGCCCGCGTGCCACCGAGTGTCAGCACCGTCGCCTGGGCGCCGACCACGCTGGCATGGTCATCCGGCGGCGCCAGCGCCACACTGAGCCGGTAAGCTCCGATGTCGTACTTGAAGGCACTGCGCGCCTCCAGGTGGTACAGGCCATCCTGCGCAGGCGTGAAGTAGGCGCGCGCATCGCGGCCCACACCGAAATCGTCGGCCTTGGCCAGCAGCCGCCCGTCCGCATCGCGGATCAGCAGCAGCGGGTCCTGCAGCGGGTCCAGCAGGGCGGCGTCGCTGAAGTCACCGGCCAGGTCGATCACATACGTGCGCCCGCCGCTCAAGCCCACCTTGAACCAGTCGCTGTCCCCCTGGTAGGACAGCAACCCCGAAGCCGACCCACCGGCCTGCACCTGGCCAGTGGTCAGCACGGTCTGGGCGTAGTCGTCGGCGAGCGTGGCGCCCTTCAGGACGTAGGTGCCCTTGCCGGCGTTGCCGGAGGCGCCCGCGTCCAGGTAATGCCAGCCGGAATCGGTGGCCGAGTGCACCAGCAGCGCGTCGGTTCCGAGGCCGCTGTTGTCGTCCTGTGCGAGCAGGATGCCGGTGGCTGAGCGCAGTCCCAGCTGCGGGTCGGTCAGCGTCGCCCCGGACGAGCTGCCCTGGGCGCGGAAGGTGTAGGTGATACCCTTGTCCAGCCAGACGCGGTACCAGTCACGGTCGCTGAGCTGGTTGATCTCACCGCGCAAGGTGAAGGTGTCGGCGCCACTCCAATCGATCCGTGCCGTGGTGCCGACGTCGCCGGCCACACGGTCCAGGCTCTTCTGCGTCAGGGTCCACGCGCCCTTGTCGATGCCTCCCACGGCCGAGACCGCGAGGTAGTAGGTGCCGTCTGCGGAGGGTCGGAAGACGATCTTGTCGTCGGTGCCGACGGCGTCATTGACGACGTCGACGCCGCTTTCCACGACGCGGCCGGCACTGTCGCGCAACTGCAGCCTCGGGTCCGGCAGCGTGCCGCCGCCGGAGGAAACCCCGGTGAGCTCGAACGCGTAGTAGGTGCCGGCGGTCAGCTCGGTGCGGATCCAGTCGCCGTCGCCGATGTCACCAACGTAGCCACGGATCGTGCCGCTCTGGGCATCCATCAGGCCCAAGGTGTCGACGCTGCCGGCGTAATCGTCCAAGACGTTCAGGGTGAACGCGTAGTCGGCGATGCCCTGGTTGACGCCCGGGTTGGTGTCCACGGTGAGCTGGAGCAGAACTTCACCGCCCTGATAAGGCTGGAACCCCTGGCCGGTGTTGAAGCCGGGCAGCCACTTCTCGCCGGCGCCCATCCCCCCGTAGTACTCGCTCTGGATCCATCCATAGACCAAGGAGCGGAACTGCAGCTGCTGCCCTGTCTGCTGGTCCACGAAGGCGATGCGCCAGGAATTGCCACCCCAGGTCGACCCCTCGACGTAGAGCGGCGAACAGGGCGCGAGCGTGGTGCCGAATACATCGACGTCGCTGGCATAGTCCTTCTTGCCCGACACCGGCTTCGCGTAGTCGGCCTGGGCCAGCGCCGCGCTGTCGCCGCCGGAGGCGGCCGTGAACATCCACACGTTGTCGGGGGCATCGTCCAGCGCCACCGTCGTGTCGGCAAATCGCAGGTTCATCACCCCGTTGAGGGTATCGCTGCCATCCGTCATCGCACCGCGCGCGTGCTCCACGGTCAGCGTGGTGCCGTTGCGGACGAAGTCGTACTCGTTGTAATTGCCGGCGAGAACGACCGTGTCGACATTTGCAATCACATCGTTGCCGCGACCGCCCTGGAACTCCTGCGTGCCGCGCCCGCTGAAGCTGTCGCCCGCCGTGGTCCCGACGATGACGTTGCCGGTCTTCGTGAAGCGTGCCGCATACCCGTCGAAGCTCCAGGCCGCGGCCTGCGCCTCGGTGACAAGCACCGTGGTGCCCGCGTGGTAGACGTTCTCGATGCCCCGGAGCGTGACGCCGGTGAGGTCGACGAAACCCAGGCCCGAGACATCAAAGGTGTCGCTGCCCAGACCGCCTTCGAGGGTCGCCGCAAGCGCGCCTTGCAGCCCGTCCTGGCGGATCCAGTCGTCACCCGCGCCCGCGCTGACGGCGTACGCGTTGTCGCCCCGGATGTAGAGCACATCGTCACCCGGGCTGAGCGTGACCTCGTCCAGACGATCGATGCGCAAGTTGAAGTAGCTGCGGTCATTGGACCCGGGCTGGACGCCCAGCGTCATGTCGCTGGCATCCACCGAACCGAACCGGCCCCTGAGCTCGATCGACCGGATGGCGCTTCCCGGCTCCACGGCCGACAGCGTCACATCCTCGCCCGCTCCGGTGATCCCCACATGCAGGCCGCTCCAGCGGTCACCGAACCGCTCCGGCACCATGCGCACGTCGACCTCGGAGAGCTGCGCCCACGTCGATGCGGACAACCACAGTTCGTTGCGCTCCCACGCGGTGACCTCGAGCGCCTCCACGCCCGAAAGCGCCCCGGCCGGGATCGCGTAGCGCGCGTAGTGCGTCATCACCACCGCATCGCGGAAGTTCAGGGACAGCGTGTCATTGCCTTCGCCACCGTCGATCAGGTCGCTGAGCAATTCGGCCGACGCAGTGAATTCGGAGCCAGACACGACGAAGGTGTCATCGCCCGCACCCCCGGCCAGCGTGTCCGTGCCGCTGCCACCGATGAGCGTGTCGTTGCCACCGCCGCCAGAAATGAAGTCCGCCCCGCGACCGCCGTGGATCAGCTCGGCCTGGGCGTTCCCGGCGATCGTGTCGTTCCCTTTCGAGCCAAGAACACCCGAAGCCAGCGTGACCGCGTCATCGGCTTGCGGCAACCAGATGCGCGCACCGTCGAGCAGACGCGTCCCGGGACTCATCACGAACCGCGTATCGGCGCCCGCCAGCTGCACGGTCACGGCGGTCACCTCGTCGAACGACGAGAGTTGCGCCGTTGTCACGGTCACCGTCCCTTGCCCGGACAGCCGCTCGACGCCGCTGATCGATGCCGCCGTCAGGTTCTGGCCGTTCTGCACTGCCAAGGCGTCCGTGCCCGCGCCCCCGTCGAGCCGATCGCCCACGAGCGTCTTGCCGCTCACCAGCAGCAGGTCGTTGCCGTCGCCGCCCTCCAGCGTGTCCACGCCGGCGCCACCGTCCAGCCGGTCGTCGCCCGCCAGGCCCACCAGCAGATCGTCGCCCGCGTCTCCGACCAGCAGATCTCCTTGCCCGCTGCCGTAGACGGTATCCGCGCCGGCGCTGCCACGGATCCCGGCAAAGCCTGCAAGCAGATCGCCCATGGCGGCTTGCCCTGGCGCGGTCATCTTCAGGATCAGCCCGGCCGTCCCTGAGACTGCCCCCCCGAAGCGATCGATCTGGGCCTGCGTCAGCGCCAGGCTCGTGGAGTTCGCCTGGATGCGCTCGACGTCGATGAGCGTGATGCCCGACAGATCGACATCAGCGCCTGTGATGCGCAGCGTGTCCGCGCCATCGCCGCCGTCGATGGTATCGGTCAGCTCGGTCTTGCCGGAGACCACGATCACGTCGTTGCCGGCCCCGGCCTGGACCGTCGCCGTACCCGAGCCCAGGGTGATGGTGTCGTCGCCGCCGTCCGTACGCACGAGCGCGGGACCTGAGCCGAGCACGAGCTGGTCGCCGGACGCTGTGCCGACGACTTCATAGGCCATGCCGTCGGCGATGCGCCAGGCTCCAATGTTCAGGCGGGCCAGGGCATCGAGGTCGATCACGCCACCGCCCACGAATGCCAGATCGCCGAGGCCTGCGGCCGACACCACGGAGGCCAATTGCGCCGACTTGATATAGATCTCTGTCGGTGTCCACCAAGGAATGGTGTCGCCGCGTCCGAGCACCTCGATCCGCTCCACCGAGGACAGCGTCCACCCGGACAGGTCCAGATTCCACTTCGGCGTGGTGATGGCCGAGTAGTAGACGGCATCTCCCCCCCACGCATGAGTCCACCAGGGGTTCGAGAAATCCAGGACCAAGGCATCGGCCCCGGCGCCGCCATCCGCTTCGCCGAGCAGGCTGTACGTGCGCGTGTTGAAGTCGATGCTGGAGAAGAATTGCCACGCCAGGGGCCGGGAGGCCGATCGCGCGGTGCTGACGATGAAGCGGTCGTCACCTGCGCCACCGGACACGGTGTCGACCCCGAGCCCCGAGCCGATGCCGTTGTTCTCCTCGGCGCCCAGGTAGATGACGTTGGCGTCCTCGTTGCCGACCAGACGGTCGGACTGATTCGTCCCCCGGAGGCTGAACTCACCTTGGAGAACGCTGGCATCCAGCGAGCCCCCCGTCACCAGCGACGGGTCGAGCCGGAAGGTGATGTTGCGGGCGCCGGTGAAACCCAGGCCGCGCAAGAACGACGGCGAGAGCGACGATCTTCCGCCGGCGACATCGAGGACCTCGACGTTCGAGATCGAGGACGTCGTCCCGAACACCGCGTCCGAAGCGATCTTGATCGAATCGATTCCAGCACCGCCATCGATGACATCGATGATGGCCGTCTGGTCGGAGACGTCGACCAGGTCCTCGCCCTCGCCACCCTGCAGGGTGTCGCGGCCCGGCCCGCCCACCAGGGTATCGTTCCCTCCCTTGGCACTGATCAGGTCGTCACCTGCCCCGCCCTGGATCTCCTCCGCGACGTCCGCGCCGGACACCGTGTCGTTACCGGCACGCGCCTCGATGTAGGCCGCGGAGCCGTTGGCCGTGATCGTCTCCGCAGCGTCGCTGCCGAGCAAGGCGCGGTCCACGACGATGCGGTAATCGAGCTCGCCTGCCCCACGCGCCCAGCCGGAGATGCGCATCGACGCCGGCTCGCCCGTGAACGGCGTGGACGCACCCCAGGTCGTGGGCTTGACCAGGTAGCTGGCGCTGCCGCCCGCTCCCATGCGGAACCCCTGGTCGACCATGCTCCCGCCGAGCACGTCGAAGCGCAGCAGTTCGCCGGACTCGGCGTTGCGGAAGTCGAAGTGCAGCTCGCCCGCGTCCACACCGTCCAGGCTGGTCTCGGCCCGGATGCGCAGCACCGTGCCCGTGCCCACCCCGGTCAGCCGCTGCGTGATGTAGTCGAGATCGGCGTCCCACCAACCCCAACCCGCCGTGCCGAACAGGCTGCCGAGGATGGGCTGGCCCAGTGCCACCACCTGCGCCCCATCGGCCGTGTTGGACTGCGCATCGAGCACCAGGTCGCCATCGGCGAAGCGCAGCACCTGCATGTTGCGCAGCGTGTCGGTGCCGTCACCGCCACCGTTCAGGTGCGCCACGCTGAGGTAGTAGCCGTTGTCGTTGCGCCAGGTCAGGCTGTAGTCGCCACGCCGCCCCGAGAACACCGCCACGTTCGTCGTGCCCGCGCCCCCGTCGATCTCGTCGTCGCCCCCGCCCCCGGTGATGAGGTCGTTGCCCGCCCCGCCCAGCAGCAGGTCCGAGCGCGCCGAACCCTCCAGCGTGTCGTTGCCGCCACCGCCGCTGAGGTATTCGAAGTCCCCTCCCGCCACCAGGCGGTCGGCCAGCTCGCTGCCATCGGCGGCCATGCGCCGCAGCATGAAGCTGTAGCTGGCCGCGCTCTGCAGCGCATTGCCGTTGGGGTTGTCACCCGAGGAGACCGTCAGCCCCTGCAGCCCGGCCGTCTGGAACACAAACTCCCCGGCCTGGGACATGTGGCGGCTGAGGGCGCCATCGGCGCTCGCAACCCTCGGGTTGCCGTTGCCGTAGATGCCGCTGAACCACACCCGCTGGCCACCCAGCGTGTCGATGTTGAAGTGGTCCGTGTCCGTGTAGTAGTTCACCACCCCGCTGACGCGCGCACCGAACTCCACCCGCACATTGCCGGCGTCCGCCACGTTGCCGTGGTCGTCCACGCGGATCTCCGCGTCCAGCGTGCCGTCCGGCAGCACGAAGCGCAGCACCTGGATGTTGGTGAGGACGTCTGCGCCCTCGTTGCTGCCATCCACCGGGTCCACGCCATCGCCCAGCGTGTCGGTGATCACCCACTGGCCCAGCGCGTTGACCCGCCGGCTGAAGAAGTCCAGCGAGCCCTCGAACACCGCAACGTTGATGCCGGCACCACCGTCCAGCGTGTCGTTGCCCGCGCCACCGATGAGCGTGTCGTCGCCCGCCCCGCCCACCAGGCTGTCCGCACCGCCCCGCCCGGCCAGCACGTTGGCAGCATCGTTGCCCCTGAGCCGGTTGGCCCCGTCGTCGCCCGTGGCCGCGATCGCGCCGCCACCGACGAGCGTCAGGTTCTCCACATGAGCAGGCAGGGGATAGGTGATGGCCGTGCGGACCTCGTCGGTGCCGCCGTCGGGCGACTCCACCACCACGTCCGAAAGCCGGTCGACCACATAGGTGGTGTCCGACGCCCCGCCCTGCATCGTGTCGGTCCCGGCCCCGCCGTCGATCCACTCGGCGCCGGGCTGCACGATGAGGTTGTCCGCCCCGTCACCCGTGAAGCCCAGCGTGTTGAAACCCGAGACCGGGTCGTAGACCTTGCTGCTGAAGACCCCGTAACCCGCGCCGTCCTGGCCGTTGTAGGTCTCCCAGGTCACCACGAAGCGGCCACCGTCCAGCGCCACGACGTCCGGGTTGTACTGGTCGCCCTCGGTGACCGTGTTGACCCTCAGCTCACCGCCTTGCGGGCTCCCGTTCGCGTCGTAACGCCGCGCATACACGCCCCAGCCCGAACCGTCCTGCACCAGCGACGACCACACCACCACGAAGCTGCCGTCGGCACGGCTGTCGATCTGCGGCACCTGCTGACTGTCCAGCGTCGTGGTGTTGACCGGGACCTCCGCGCCCACCTTGCCACCCGTGGCATCGAAGCGCTGCATGTACACGCCGCGGCCCGATCCGTCCTGGCTGTCCGTTTGCCAGACCGCCCAGAAACCCCCGTCGGGCAAGGCCGCCGTGGAGGCACACCATTGCGAGGGCCCGGCGCCGGCCCCATAGCTGTTGACGACAAAGGCCGAGCCGACCTGGGCCGCCTGGGCGTCGAACAACTGGGCGACCACGTCCGACGTGTTCTGGTCGTGCCAGTTCACGACGAAGCCGCCGCTCGCCAGTGCCGTCACGCTCGGGAACACCTGGCTGCCCTGGATCGTCGTGTTGACCAGGAACTCCCCGCCTACACGGGCCCCCTGGGCGTCAAAAACCTGTGCGTAGATCCCCCAGCCGTCCGTGTCCTTGCCGCTGCCGGCGTCCTGCCCGTTCGCGTCCATCCAGACGACCACGAACTTGCCGTCGGCCAGCACCGCCACGCTCGGGTCGCGCTGCTCGCCGCCGGTGGTGGTGTTGACCTTGACCTCGGAACCCACCGCCACGCCACCGGCATCGAAACGCTGCGCCACGACACCCCAGGAGCTGCCGTCCGAGCCTGTCGACCGCCAGGCCACCACGAAACCACCGTCGGGCAAGGCGGCCACGGACTTCAGCGCCACCTCGTCGTCACTGAACGACTGGGTGGACTCGATGCCGCTGTTGATGCGGATCTGCGCCCCGAGCTTCACACCGCCCGCGCTGAAGCGCTGCGCGAAGATCCCGTCGCCGCTTCCATCAGGCGACTGCCACACCGTCACATAGCCGCCCTGGGACAGCCGGGTTGACGACGGGT
>CAIRBF010000189.1 GCA_903876715.1 uncultured beta proteobacterium | reverse complement strand
CTGGGCGCGCGGCCCGGCGGCGGCGCCGCCGTCGCCATCCGCCACGGCTGGACCGCCCCGGCCGACCGGCGCCGCCGCGGAAGCAGCAAGCACCCGCGCCCTCCCCCGCTGCCGCCGCCAGTCCTCGTAGCCGCCTTCGTACTCGCGCCACAGGCCCGGGCGGCCGCCAAAGGCGGGGTCACCTTCCCAGGCGATCGTGCTCGTGACCACGTTGTCCAGGAAGCGCCGGTCGTGGCTGACGAGGAAGACGGTGCCGGCATAGGCCTGCAGCAGTTCCTCCAGCAGGTCCAGGGTATCGATGTCGAGGTCGTTCGTCGGCTCGTCGAGCACCAGCACGTTGGCCGGGAGCGCGAACAGCCGCGCCAGCAGCAGGCGGTTGCGCTCGCCCCCGGACAGCGTGCGCACCGGGGAGTTCGCGCGCTGCGGCGCGAACAGGAAGTCGCCCAGGTAGCTCATCACGTGCTTGCGCTGGCCGCCGAACTCCACCCACTCGCTGCCGGGGCTGATGGTGTCGGCCAGCGTCGCATCCAGGTTCAGCCCGGCGCGCATCTGGTCGAAATAGGCCACCTGCAGCCGCGTGCCGCGCCGCACCCGGCCCGCCGTGGGCTCGAGCTCGCCGAGGATGAGCTTGAGCAGCGTCGTCTTGCCACAGCCGTTGGGGCCGATCAGGCCGACCTTGTCGCCGCGCAGGATGGTGGCGCTGAAACCGTCGATCAGCACCTTGTCGCCGTAGCGCATGACCACGTCCTGCAGCTCGGCGACGATCTTGCCCGGCGGCAGCCCGGCGTCGAGCTCCAGGCGCACCTGGCCGAGCTGGTCGCGCCGCGCCGCGCGCTGGGCCCGCAAGGCCTGCAGCCGGGCGACGCGGCCGACGCTGCGGGTGCGCCGGGCCTCGACACCCTTGCGCACCCAGACCTCCTCCTGCGCCAGCAGCTTGTCGGCGCGCGCATTTGCCAGCGCCTCGGATTCGAGCTCGCGTGCCTTCGCAGCCTCGAAGGCAGTGAAGGCGCCGGGGTAGCTGCGCAGCACGCCACGGTCGAGCTCGATGATGCGCGTGGCCACCGCGTCGATGAAGGCGCGGTCGTGCGAGACCAGCACCAGGCCGCCCGGGCTGCCACCGCCGGCACCACGCCACTGCAGCAGGAGGTCCTGCAGCCACTCGATGGCGTCGATGTCGAGGTGGTTCGTCGGCTCGTCGAGCAGCAGCACGTCGGGCCGCGCCACCAGGGCCTGCGCCAGCGCGACACGCTTGCGCTGGCCACCGGAGAGCGCGTCCACCGCGGCGCTGCCCGCCAGCCCCAGGCGCTGCAGCGCCTCGTCCACGCGCTGCTCCCAGGTCCAGCCGTCCAGGGCCTCGATGCGGGTCTGCAGCGCGTCCAGGTCCGTGCCATCGGCATGGGCTTCGAAGCGCGCCCGCAGCGCACGGGCCTCGGCCACGCCTTCGGCCACGGCGTCGAAGACGCTGACCCCGGGAGCGAACACCGGCTCCTGCGCCACCAGCACACGGCGCAGGCGGCCCTGGGCCTGCAGCAGCCCGTCGTCCAGGCGCTCCACGCCGGCCAAGACTTTCAGCAGCGAGGACTTGCCGGTGCCGTTGCGGCCGATCAGCGCGATGCGCTCGCCCGGCTCGAGAGAGAAGTCCGCACCGTCGAGCAGCGGCACGTGGCCGTAGGCGAGGTGGGCTGAGGAAAGACTGAGCAGCGCCATCGGTATCCCTGCAGGGTGCGCTCAGCGCGTTGCGCGCGTGCGACGCGCGGCGGGCACGGTGGCCGAGGCCAGCACCTGGGCCGCGGCGTGTCGCCACAGCGTCTGCCCGGCGCGCGCGTGATCGCGCTCCTCGGCGCGGCAGCTCTCGACGCAGGCCAGGGCCAGCGGGTCGTCGAGCGTGCGCGCCGTGGCCACGATCTCGTCCCAGGCGGGGGCGGGGGCGGACCCGCGTCCGGCGGCGCCTCGCGCCGCCGGTGCCCGGGCCTGCCAGCCGGCCGCCACGGCCGCATGCAGGAACACCGGCGCATAGGCCTGCCAGGCGCGCCCGGGCTCGTCGACGAAGCGGGCGAGCACGCGCACCGCGTGCGTGGCCGCCACCAGCCGCTGCGCCACCGGATGGGCGCCGCTGCCCGCGCAGGCCGCCGCTGCAGCCGCCGCCAAGCGCGCCGGCGTGCGCTCGTCGATGACGAGGCGGGTCGCGGCCTGGGCCGCCGCGCCCTCGGCAGCCACCGCGCGCAGGCGCTGGTCGAATCGACGCGCTGTCGAGCCGGTGGTGCGCAGCTTGCGCAGCAGCACCACAGGATCCTCGACCGGCGCGGCCGCGCGGCCGCTGCCCGTCGGCGCGGCCGGCAGCGCCAGCCAGCTGCAAGCCCACCAGGCCAGCGCGTCGGCCACCTCGCCCCGATGACCGGTACGCACCGCGCTCGCGGCGCGCACCAGCGCCTGCAGGCCGGCCGCGCCGCAGCCGGGCCACAGTTGCGGCAACACCTGCGCGAGCACGTCAGTCGCGCCCTCGTGGTCGATCCAGTCAGTGAACAGCGCGCGGTAGGCCGGCCAGGCCCGGCGCTGGCCGAAACGGCCCGCCCAGGCATCGCCCACGGGCCAGGTGGCCGGCGGCGGCGCTGTCGGCAGCCGGCGGGCCCAGCCGGCGGCGGCCTGCTGCAGCCGGTCCTCGTCGGCACCGAACTCGCGCAGCGCCAGCAGGCCGGCGCTCATCAGGTTGCCGTGGCCGGCGACGTCCTCGGCATCGAAGGCCGCCAGGGTGTCGAGCAGTTCGACCCAGTTCATTGCAGCGACTCCTCGAGCGCGTCGACGAACATCGCTGCGACATCGAAGCCGGTCTGGTCCATGATCTCGCGGAAGCACGTCGGGCTGGTCACATTGATCTCGGTCAGCCGGTCGCCGATCACATCCAACCCCACCAGCAGCAGGCCGCGCGCGGCCAGCACCGGGCCGAGCGCCGCAGCGATCGCCTGGTCGGCAGGCGACAACGGCTGGGCCACGCCCTTGCCGCCGACGGCGAGGTTGCCGCGCACCTCCCCGCCCTGCGGGATGCGCGCCAGCGCGAAGGGCACGGGACGGCCGCCGATCAGCAGCACGCGCTTGTCGCCCTGCGCGATCTCGGGCAGGTAGCGCTGGACCATCACGGTGCGCGCGCCGCCCTGGTTCAGGGTCTCGACGATGGCGCCCAGGTTCAGGCCGTCGGGGCCGACGCGGAAGATGCCCATCCCCCCCATGCCGTCCAGCGGCTTGAGGATGATGTCGCCGTGCTCGGCGTGAAAGGCGCGGATGTCGGCCTCGCGGCGCGTGACGAGCGTGGGCGCGATCCACTGCGGGAATTCCAGGATCGCCAGCTTCTCGGGGTGCTCGCGCAGCGCGTCAGGCCGGTTGAAGACGCGCGCGCCGTCGCGCGCGGCCTGGCCGAGCAGGTGCGTGGCGTAGAAATACTCGCTGTCGAAGGGCGGGTCCTTGCGCATCAGCACGGCGTCACAGTCGCGCAGCGCCAGCGCGTCATGCGTGGCGCTGATCTCGAACCAATCGTGCTCGCGGCCGGTCAGCCGCAGTTCGCGGGCGCGCACCCGTACCGGCTCGCCGCGCTGCCAGCGCAGATCCGCCGGCTCACAGGCCAGCAAGGCGTGGCCACGGCGCGCGGCCTCGCGCATCATGGTGTAGGTCGAGTCCTTGTAGGTCTTGAAGCCCTCGAGCGGGTCGGCAACGAACAGCAATCGCATCAACGGGATCCTCCGGGGCGCGACTGTTGCACAAGCAGCGCGACCGTGCCGGCGACCACGCCCCAGAAGGCGGCGCCGATACCGGCCAGCGTCAGGCCCGACAGGGTGACGAGGAAGGTCAGGGCCGCGGCGTCGCGGTGCGCCTCGTCCTTCAAGGCCCCGGCCAGGCCGGTGGCGATGGTCGACAGCAGCGCCAGACCGGCGATGGCGAGCACGAGCTCGCGCGGGAAGGCCTGCAGCAGCGCAACGACCGCGCCCCCCGCCAAGCCGGCTGCCAGGTAGAACAGCCCGGCTGCCACCGCCGCGGTGTAGCGCCGCGCCGGGTCCTCGTGGGCCTCGCGGCCCATGCAGATCGCGGCCGTGATCGCCGCCAGGTTGAAGGCATAGCCGCCGAACGGCGCGAGGACGACGCCGAAGGCGCCCGTCAGCACGAGCGGCGGCGACACCGGCGTCGCGTAGCCGGCGGCGCGCTGCGCTGCCACGCCCGGCAGGTTCTGCGAGGCCATGGTGACGATGAACAGCGGCAGACCCATGCCCACGAGCACCTGCAGGTCGAACTGCGGCGCCGTCCACACCGGCACCGCCCAGGCGAAGTCCAGACGCTCCAAGGCCAGCCGACCCTGCGCCACCGCCACCGTCACGCCCACCGCCAGCGCGCCGGGCACCGCGTAGCGCGGCCAGGCGCGTCGACCGGCCAGGAAGGCGAGCGTCATCGCCCCCACGAGCAGCGGCGCGGACTTCACCGCGCCAGCCGCATCCAGCCCGAAGCGCGCCAGCACGCCGGCCAGCAGCGCGGCGGCGATCGCCTGCGGGATGCGGTTCATCACGCGCTCGAAGACACCGGTCAGGCCGGCCAGCACGATCAGCGCGCTGCAGAAGACGAAGGCGCCGGTGGCCTCGGCCAGGCCGACGCCGCTGGTGGCCGCCAGCAACGCCGCGCCCGGGGTCGACCACGCCGTCAGCACCGGCTGCCGGTACCACAGCGACAGCGCGACCGAGCTCAGCCCCATGCCCAGGCCCAAGGCCCAGATCCAGGATGTGGTCTGCGCTGCATCGGCCCCCAGGGCCTGAGCCGCGGCAAAGACGATCGCCACCGAACTCGTGAAGCCCACGAGCACGGCCACGAAGCCGGCGACGACGGCAGACAGCGAGAAGTCGGCGATCAGGCGGCGCACAGGCGGGGGGATCCGGCAGGGCCGCAGCGCGGCGCCGGGCCCCGCACCTGTCCTGCCTTGCGCAGGCGACTGGCGCTCCGCCCGGAGGCAACGATGGGAGGCCTGAGCCAGGCCGGCCGGTCGGTGGGGCTCAGAACGGACTCGCTCGCACCCGGGTCAGCGCCCGCGAGCCGAGTTCGCGATGGCCGCCATAGGCCAGCCAGGTATCGTCAGCCCAGAGCCAGGTCGAGGCGCTGGCGGCAGCTTCCAGCGTGTCCGTGGTGCAGTTCGGCAGCACGGCGGTGGCCTTGCAGGCCGCGGAGGCGCCGTTCACGAGACCCAGGCTGCTCGGATTGGCGACCGCAACTTGCACGAACTCGTCGGCGAACACCAGCGCGACCTTGTGCCCGTCGTTGACCATGGTCACGCGCAAACCGCCGTTCAACTGGTACGTCAGGTCGTTCAGCAAGGACGCATCACGGGTTGCGCCATACGGGGCACGACCCAGCTGCGGCACGGTGGAGATCACGACACGGGCGCCACGATCGATGATCTCGTTCACCCGCTGGCCCAAGGCGACGCCGCGGCTGTACGCCTCCTGCAGCAAGGCTGCGCGGTTGCGCCCGCCCGGCTGCTCGTAAAGTTCCTTGACGTCGTTCGTGCCGATGAAGACCGCCACGAGATCGGTCGCGCCGATGCCGCCCGCGGCGAGCTGGCTGTTGATCTGGGCCGCCAGGTCTGCCACCTTGGCGCCCGCGACAGCGCGCGACACCGCCTTCTGGGTGCCCGTGCCCACCGGACATTCGTCGAACCCGAATCCATAGCCATCGGCCACGATCTGGGTCCAGATCGGCAAGGCGCGGCAATCGTGCGTGACGCCATCGCTGGCAAAGCCGTTGACGGCGTACTTGCGGCGGTTTTGCGACGCCGCGGCCTCGAAGGCGCTGGCCTGGTCGCCGAAGGCGATGAGCCGCCCGGGTGTGAAGGTTTCCACCTGCGAGGAGCCGCAGGCGGTGAGCAGCGTGGCCACGGCCCATGCGCCGAGCACGCGTTGCAGGACGGTCCAGGGCTCGAAACGGCTCATCATCTTCATGCCATGCTTCCAGGTCCGCTGCTCAGCGGGTTGCGGCGCGCTCAAGGCGGTCACGCACCCCCTCCCAGGCCCAATCCTGGGGCGGGGTCTCGACCCAGACCTGGGCCACGCCCTGCGCGTCGAAGTCCCGCAGCACGGCGAACAGTTCATGCGCCACCCGGGCGGGCTCCGATGGCATGAGCCGATGCAAGACCCGTCCGCCGACCTGCGGAACAACGCGTGAATATACGCCGAGCGCGATGCCCGGGTTCGCGGCGGCGACTGCGCGCACGGCGGCCGTCAAGGTGCCCGGCGCCGCCAGTTGCACCGCGGCGCGGGGCGCGTAATGCGAGGCCAGCGTCCCGGGCGCGCGCGGCCCGCCGGCACGCCGTCCACCGAGTTCGAGCCCGAGCGTGGACCCGAGGCAGGCCTGCAATTCGTCGCGATCGAGCGTGCCGGGCCGCAGCAGCGCAGGCACCGCGCCGGTGCAATCGACGATCGCCGACTCGATGCCCTCGCGGCACGCCCCGCCGTCCAGCACCACGAGCGCGGGCCCGAACTCCTCGGCCACATGGGCCGCGCGCGTCGGGCTGACGCGGCCGAAGCGGTTGGCGCTCGGCCCGGCCACGCCGGCCACGCCCAGGTCCAGGGCCTGCTGCAGCAGGGCCCGGGCGACGGGATGATCGGGACAGCGCAGGCCGATGCTGTCCTGGCCGCCGGCCGCCGCGACGGCGCAGCCCGGCCGACGCGGCACGATCACGGTCAGCGGCCCGGGCCAGAAGCGCGTGGCCAGCGCCTGGGCCGCAGCCGGCCACGACGCCGCGAAGGCCCGCGCCGTATCGACCCCGGTCACGTGCACGATGAGCGGGTGGTCAGCCGGCCGGCCCTTGGCGGCGAAGATCGCAGCCACGGCGCGGTCGTCGTCGGCGCGCGCGCCCAGGCCATAGACGGTCTCGGTCGGGAAGGCCAGCAGTTCGCCCTGGGCCAGCAGGCGCGCGGCCGCGCTCAATTGCGCCGGGTCGGAGCCGTCCAGAAGGGGCATGGTCGCGGGGCTGCGCCAGGACTCAGAACGGCGAGATGCCCAGCAGCAGCGCCGCCTCGGCAGCCAGCGCCCTTGCGCTTGCCGCACTGGCGCCGGTGAGGGTGAGATGGCCCATCTTGCGGCCACGGCGCGGCTCGACCTTGCCGTACAGGTGCAGGTGCGCGCCGGGCAGGCCAGCCACCCGGTCCCAGCACGGCGTGCGCGGCGCGGCGCCGCCCGCGGCAAACCACAGGTCGCCCAGCAGGTTCAGCATCAGCGCCGGCGAGTGCAGGCGCGGCGGCAGCAGCGGCAGCCCGGTGAGCGCGCGCACCTGCAGATCGAACTGCGACAGGTCGCAGGCGTCGATGCTGTGGTGCCCCGAGTTGTGCGGCCGAGGCGCCATCTCGTTCGCGCACAGCGTGCCGTCCTGCAGCAGGAAGAACTCCACGCACAGCACACCCACGTAGTCCAGGGTGGCGGCCACGGCCTCGGCGGCGTCCAGCGCCTGCGCGGCGACGGCGTCGGGCAGATCGGGCGCCGGCACCTCGGTCACTGCGAGGATGCCGTCGCGGTGCAGGTTCTGTTGCAACGGCAGGTGCACACAGCGGCCAGCGCGGTCGCGCGCGATGACGACGCTGAGCTCGCGCTGCAGCGCCACGCGGCGCTCGAGCACGCAGGGCACGCGCTTCAGCGCCGCCCAGGCCGCACCCAGGTCCGGCAGCCGCTCGACGCGCACCTGGCCCTTGCCGTCATAGCCGAGGGTGGCGGTCTTGAGGATGCCGGGCAGCAGCGTCTCATCGATGCTGGCGAGGTCGGCATCGGTCTGGATCAAGGCCCAGGGCACGCACGGCACGCCGCTGCGCGCGAAGTGCGCCTTCTCGAGAGCCCGGTGCTGGCACACCGCGACCGCCTCACCCGAGGGCGAGACCGGCACGCTGCTGGCCAACCTGCTCAGCGACTGCGCGGGCACGTTCTCGAACTCGGTGGTCACGGCGTCGCAGGACCGGGCCAGTGCGTCCAGGGCCTGCGCGTCGTCGTAGGCCGCACACAGGTGCTGGTGCGCCACCAGCCCGGCCGGGCTGGCGGGGTCCGGGTCGAGCACGACGGTGCGAAAGCCCAGGGCCTGGGCCGCATGCACGAACATGCGCCCGAGCTGCCCCCCGCCGAGCACGCCCAGCGTCACCGCGCGCGTGCCGTCATGCGGCGAGGGCGCGCCCGGCAGCAGGGGCAAGGCTTCAGGCATGCGGCGGCAGCGCCCCGGTCATGGCCTGCGCTGCGGCGGTCTGCGCGGCGCGAAAGGCGTCGAGCCTTGCGCGCAGCGCGACGTCGTCGCAAGCCAGCATCGCCACCGCGAACAGCGCCGCATTGGCGGCACCGGCCGCACCGATGGCAAACGTGGCCACTGGCACGCCCTTGGGCATCTGCACGATCGAATAGAGCGAGTCCAGGCCCTGCAAGTGGCGGCTTGACACCGGCACGCCGAGCACCGGGACCGTGGTCTTGGCCGCGATCATGCCGGGCAGATGGGCCGCGCCACCGGCGCCGGCGATGATGGCGCGCACGCCCTGCGCCGCCGCGGCCTCGGCAAAGCGGAACATCTCGTCGGGCATGCGGTGCGCCGAGACGACCTGCACGTCGTGCTCGACGCCGAAGTCCTCGAGCACCGCCACCGCGTGCTGCATCGTCTCCCAGTCGCTGGATGAACCCATCACCACGCGCACCGGCGGCACGACGCCGACCGCCGCCGCAGAAGCGCTCAATGGACGACCTGCGCGAGCGCGCCGCTGCGGTAGTGCGCGGCGTAGACCTGCAGAGTCTGCGCGCGCAGCTTGCCGGCCTGGCCCTCGCAACCGAACTCGACGTAGCGCTGGCGGCACACGGCCTTGGCGGCCTCGCGCGCCGGCTTCAGCCACTCGCGCGCGTCGAACTTGTCGGGGTTCTCGTGCAGGAACTTGCGCACCGCCGCCGTCATGGCCAGGCGGATGTCGGTGTCGATGTTGATCTTGCGCACACCGTACTTGATGGCATGCTGGATCTCCTCGACCGGCACGCCGTAGGTCTCCTTCATCTGCCCGCCGTACTGGCGGATCTGCGCCAGCAGCTCCTGCGGCACGCTGGAGGAACCGTGCATCACGAGGTGGGTGTTGGGGATGCGGCGGTTGATCTCGCGGATGCGGTCGATCGCGAGGATGTCGCCGGTGGGTTT
>CAIRBF010000188.1 GCA_903876715.1 uncultured beta proteobacterium | reverse complement strand
TCACCCAGGGCATCACCGGCAAGACGGGCCAATTCCACACCCGGATGTGCCGCGACTACGCCAACGGCAGGAACTGTTTCGTCGCTGGCGTCAATCCGAAGAAGGCCGGCGAGGACTTCGAGGGCATCCCGATCTACGCCAGCGTGAGCGATGCGAAGCACGCCACCGGCGCGACCGTCAGCGTGATCTACGTGCCGCCTGCCGGCGCCGCCGCGGCCATCTGGGAGGCCGTCGAGGCCGACCTGGACCTGGCCATCTGCATCACCGAGGGCATCCCCATCCGCGACATGCTCGAGGTGCGCAACCGCATGAAGGCCAAGGAGGCCGCGGGCGGCAAGCGCACCCTGCTGCTCGGGCCCAACTGCCCGGGCACGATCACGCCCGAGGAGATCAAGATCGGCATCATGCCCGGCCACATCCACCGCAAGGGCCGCATCGGCGTGGTCAGCCGCTCGGGCACGCTGACCTACGAGGCCGTGGCACAGCTGACCGAGATCGGTCTGGGCCAGTCGAGCGCGGTGGGCATCGGTGGCGACCCGATCAACGGGTTGAAGCACATCGACGTCATGAAGATGTTCAACGACGACCCGGACACCGATGCCGTCATCATGATCGGCGAGATCGGTGGCCCCGATGAGGCCGAGGCCGCGCGCTGGTGCAAGGCGAACATGAGCAAGCCCGTGGTGGGATTCATCGCCGGCGTCACCGCCCCCGCGGGCAAGCGCATGGGCCACGCCGGCGCGCTGATCTCCGGTGGCGCAGACACGGCCGATGCCAAGCTCGCCATCATGGAAGATTGCGGCTTCAAGGTCACGCGCAATCCCTCCGAGATGGGGCGGCTGCTGAAGGGCCTGCTTTGAACGTGCCCGGTTGACCGGGACCGGCGGCATCCGAGCCGCCGGGCAGGCGGCTCGGCGGCTGTGGGTGTCGGGGCAGTCATCGGCAACCCTGCGCCACCGCATTCGTCTCGTCACCACTACACTGCGCCGCCTGGAAATACGGAGCCACGCCGATGGATATGTTCACCACCCCAGAGTTCTGGATCGCGGTGGGTCAGATCATCATGATCGACATCCTGCTCGGTGGCGACAACGCAGTCGTCATCGCGCTGGCATGTCGCAAATTGCCGCCAGCCCAACGGCGGCTGGGCATCCTGTGGGGCACGGCGGGCGCAATCCTGCTGCGCGTGGTGCTGATCTTCTTCGCCCTGACGCTGCTGCAGATTCCTTTCCTCAAGCTCATCGGCGCTGCGCTGCTGATCTGGATCGGTGTCAAGCTGCTCATGCCGGAAGAGGATGACAGCCACGGCAACATCCAGGCCAGCGACAAACTCTGGGCAGCCGTCAAGACCGTCATCGTGGCCGATCTGGTGATGAGCGTGGACAACGTGATCGCCATCGCTGGCGCGGCCGAATCTGCCGGTGGCGATCACACGATGCCGCTCGTCATCTTCGGCCTGCTGGTGAGCATCCCCATCATCGTCTGGGGCAGCCAGCTCGTGATCAAGCTGATGGACCGCTTCCCGATGGTCATCGTCGCCGGCGGCATGCTGCTGGGCTGGATTGCCGGCACGATGGCGGTGACCGATCCTGCGGTGCTGGGCTGGATGCCGCTGGCCGGTCCGGCCGACCCTGGCAAGACCCCCGAGGTGCAGGCGCTGGTGCGCTACGGCGCGGGTATCGCCGGTGCGCTGCTGGTGCTGGCGGTGGGCAAAGGCATGGCCCGTCGCGCTGCGTGAGTGCCTGAACTGCCGCCCTGGGACGGCGTCAGCCGGGGCATGGATTGGCACGCGAATTCGCCTCGGCGCTGGACCCCGGCCGGGTCCGGCGCAACAACGAGGATGCCGTCGCGATCGACCCCAAGGTCGGCGTGGCCGTCCTGGCCGATGGGATGGGTGGCCACCATGCCGGTGAAGTCGCTTCGGCGATGGCATGCGACATCGTGTGCCAGGATCTGGCCCGCTGGCGCCGGGCCTGGCCAGACACGAGTTCCCACGCTGCCGCGCTGCAGGCCATGGTCCGGAGCGTCGTCCATGCGAACCAGGCCATCCTCGAGACCGCCCGAACCCGCCCAGAGTGCCGGGGCATGGGAACCACGGTGGTGCTGGCCCTGGTGGCGGGTTCCCAGCTGATCGTGGGTCATGTGGGTGATTCACGGGCCTACCGCTGGCGCGACGGCCGGCTCGAGCGACTGACGCGCGACCACTCCTTGCTGCAGGAACGGGTCGATGCGGGCTTGACGACTCCCGAGGAGGCGGCAACCTCGCGCCGACGCCACATCGTGACCCGTGCCGTCGGGGTCGAGCCCGAAGTGCAGCTCGAGATTCAAGCGCATGATGCATTGCCGGGCGACCTCGTGCTGTTGTGCTCCGACGGGCTGACCGACATGGTCAGCGACACCGAGATCGCCGCCGTCCTGCGCGCCGGCGGTCCGCTGCAGGTGCTTTGCGCTCGCCTGGTCGAGGCTGCAAACACCGCCGGCGGGGCAGACAATGTGGCGGTGGTGTTGACGCGTGACGATGGAGATCCGCTCAAGTGATCCGGCTCGTGATGACCCTGAACGGCGAGGTGCTCGACGAGTTCCGCATCGCCAAGCCAAGGACGACCGTAGGCCGGCGCGCCTCCAACGACATCGTCATCGATCACCGCGGTGTCAGCGGCGAGCATGCGGCCCTCGTGCAGTCGCCACAGGGGCTGCTCGTGCAGGACCTGCAGAGCACGAACGGCACCTACGTGAACGAGCAGGCGATCGAGCAACAGCTGCTGCGTCCTGGCGATGTGATCGGTATTGGGCGCTACCAACTGCAGGTGGTCGGTGGGTCACCCACCGAAGCACCCGCGCGCGCGACCGATGTCAGGGTCGACCGCAGCGGCCCCGCTGCGTCACCGCCCGCTGCGGGCGCCGGGGCTCCGGCTGGTGCAGGATCGGCAGTGCAACACGCCGTGGTTCGGGTGCTCGACGGTGCGGCCTGCGGGCGCGAGGTGCTGCTCACCAAGGACCGCACGACCTTCGGCAAGCCGGGCCTGCTCGTGGTCGCGATCGACAGGCAGGACGAGGGCCATGTCCTCAACCAGATCGAAGGCAAGGCGCTCGTCAGGGTCAACGGCGTGCCGCTGCCACCCACAGGCGTGCGGCTGCACGACGGTGATCTGATCGACTTGACGGGCACTCGATTGCAGTTTTCCTGCGCCTGATGCCGCTCAGAGCTGCAGGGCCGGCGTCCGCGAAATCGCTGCAAGGCTTGCATCTGGCGCTGATCTGGCGGAGACTAAGACGAGTCGTCGGAACGTGACTTCGAGCACACTTGATGGTCATTCGGATCCATTCCGATGTCGGCATGATCAACAGGAGAACACATCCATGAAGCACAGAGGGCACCACGCGGGTTTCACACTGATCGAGCTGATGATCGTCGTTGCGATCATCGGCGTGCTGGCCGCCGTGGCCATCCCGGCGTACCAGAACTACGTGAAGAAGGCCGCCTACACCGAGGTGCTTGCAGGCGCCAGCCCCGTAAAGCTGGCCATCTCGGAGTGCTTCAACGTCAAGGGTGCGCTCGCGGATTGCGATGCGGAGAGCAAGCTCGGGATCACACTCCCAGCCGGCACGAACGCGCTGAACAAGATCGAGATCGCATCGACCACGGCGGCGATCAACATGACGCCGAACGCGTACAAGGGCATCTCCACCGCGGATACCTGCGCGCTGACGCCCACGGCAGGCACAGGCACGCTGAACTGGGCATACTCCGGGAAGTGCGTGGACAACGGCTACATCAAGTAAGCCTGTCCGACCCGGCGAGCCAAGGGCCCACCAGGGCCCTTGTGCATTTTTGGCGCCCCGCACACTGCCCCCACGGCTGCCTGCTCCCCCTCCGCGCTTCATGACCGCACCGATGCCTGCCCCAGGCGCCCCCCGGGTGTTGGCGGCCGCCTTCGCCGCGGCAGCGGCGATCCCCACGCTGCTGGCCTACAGCGTCCCGCCCTCGACAACGGCCCTGAACCAGTTGCTCGCCGTCGGGCTGTGGGGCCTGGCCGCCTGGGCGGCCGTGGTAGTGCCCGTCAGGTCGGCGCCGGCGAGGTCGCTCCGCGGCGGTGGCGGGGCCGGACCGCTCGTGAGCGCGGCCGCAGTGCCGCTGGCCGTGGCCTTGTGCGCGCTGTGCTCCTGGCTTGTGCACCCGCTGCCCCGGTCGCTGGCCGCCTCGACGTTAGCAATGCTGATGG
>CAIRBF010000187.1 GCA_903876715.1 uncultured beta proteobacterium | reverse complement strand
GGCTCGCGTCACCGCGAAGGAGTAGAAGCAGCGGAAGGGAACGCGCCGATCGGCCCAGAAGTCGGAAGCGTCGCGAAACACGTCGAGGAGTTGCTCACGCGCTTCACGGTCGAAGCGCGGGTTGTCGGGCAGTTGCTCGAGCACGGCGACGAAACCCGGCTGCGGGCCTGCCTTGTGCACGACGTCGGTCATGCAGTCGTAAAGCGCGTCCAGGTTGCGACCGAAGTGAGGTGGGAACCTGAAGGCCTGCGCGATGCCCTCGAGCACCTCCTGCTTGCTCTGCGCCGACGCGACGTTGGCGTAGAGGAAGTGCTGGCCCGCAGACCTTGCGGCGGTAATCAGGTCGTCCACGCGGTACGCGCGGATCGCCTGCACGATGTTCGGACGGATGGTGTGCAACTCCATGGTCGCTCGTCTCCAGGGACTCGAATCAGCGGATGAAGATTCCAGCACGGCTGTTCACTGCGTGATGCGTCGAAAACTCGCGTAATGATCGGCCGTGTAGTAACAACTGTCCGGGCGCGTCGGCTCCTTGCCGCCGCAGACGATCCGGCGCGCGCCCCGGTTGCGCGCGCCAGGGGTTTTCACCGTGTATTCGCGGTAGTAGCCACGCGTCTTTGCGGGCAGCAGCCGCTCCCGGTTGAAGAAGGTGGTGCCGTCCTTCTCGTACGGGAAGGGACCGCCACTCATGATCAACCGCCACGTCTGCTGCGCCTGCGGTGGCAACTCACCCAGCGCGACGACGTCCTCGCCCTGCGCTGGCGCTGCCGTCTTGGCTTCGGTCGGTCCCGACACTCCGTAGAGGAACAGAACCGAGAAGAAGGCGAGCGCTAACTTAGCAACCCACCCCCCCCCAGAAGCAACGACTGCTGCGAACCACGGGAAAACCCTTGAAAACAAGGAGCGGATGTTACCGGAATACGGAAAAAACCTCAACCCGCTGGGGTGCAGTCCACAGTCAGGACAGAAAAAGAACGCGAGCGCACACTCACATGCTCTTCACCGGTCTGTATTGGCGTTCACGACAGTCAGTGCGGTCATGTTGACCAGACGCCGCACGGTGGCAGAAGGGGTCAGGATGTGCACCGGCTTGGCGGCGCCAAGCAGCACCGGACCAATGGCGATGCCGCCACCCGCGGCGGTCTTCAGCAAGTTGTAGCTGATGTTGGCGGCGTCGATGTTGGGCAGGACGAGCAGGTTGGCTTCACCGCTCAAGGTGCTGCGCGGCATCAGCTGGCGCCGATAGGCGGCGTCCAGCGCGGTGTCGCCATGCATCTCGCCGTCGATCTCGAGCCAGGGGGCGCGCGCGCGCACGAGTTCCAGGGTGTCGCGCATCTTCACGGCCGACGGCAGGTTGCTCGAGCCGAAGTTGCTGTGCGACAGCAGCGCCGCCTTGGGCTGGATGCCGAAGCGCTGGAGCTCCTCGGCGGCCATGACCGTGATCTCGGCCAGTTGCTCGGCCGTCGGGTCGGCATTGACGTGGGTGTCGACGAGGAAGACCTGGCGCCCGGGCAGGATCAGGCCGTTCATGCAGGCGAAGGTCTGCACACCGGCGCGCTTGCCGATGACCTGGTCGATGAAGGTCAGGTGCGTGCTCGTTGTACCCCAGGTGCCGCAGATCAGGCCGTCGACCTCGCCCTTGTGCAGCAGCATGGTGCCGATCAGCGTCAGTCGGCGGCGCATCTCGATCTTGGCGAGTTGCTCGGTCACACCGCGGCGTTCCATCATGCGGTGGTAGGTCTGCCAATAGTCGCGGTAGCGGTGGTCCTGTTCGGTGTTCACGACTTCGTAGTCGCGTCCCGCCTGCAGGCGCAGTCCGAACGTCTCGATGCGGCGTGCGATCACTGCTGGCCGGCCGATCAGCACCGGCCGCGCGAGGTTCTCGTCGACGACGACTTGCACTGCGCGCAGCACACGCTCCTCCTCGCCCTCGGCGTAGGCGACACGGCGCTTCTCACTGCGCTTGGCGAGGGTGAAGATCGGCTTCATCGCCGTGCCCGAGGCGTAGACAAAGCTTTGCAGCTTCTCTCGGTAGGCCTCCATGTCGGCCACTGGGCGCTGCGCGACTCCCGACTCGGCGGCTGCGCGCGCCACCGCCGGGGCGATCTTCATCATCAGCCGCGGGTCGAAGGGTTTGGGGATCAGATAGTCGGGGCCGAAGCTCAGCGTCGCCCCGGCGTAGGCGGCCGCGACGACCTCGCTCTGCTCGGCCTGGGCCAGGTCGGCGATCGCGTGCACCGCGGCGATCTCCATCGCGTCGGTGATCGTCGTCGCCCCGCTGTCCAGCGCGCCGCGGAAGATGTAGGGGAAACACAGGACGTTGTTGACCTGGTTCGGGTAGTCGGTGCGCCCGGTGGCCATGATGGCGTCGTCGCGCACCGCGCGCACCTCCTCGGGCATGATCTCCGGGGTCGGGTTGGCCAGCGCGAAGATCAGCGGCCGGCGGCCCATGCGCGCCACCATCTCGGGCTTGAGTACGCCGGCAGCCGACAGGCCGAGGAAGACGTCAGCCCCCTCGATCACCTCGGCCAGCGTACGCGCCGGGGTGTCCTGCGCGAACTCGACCTTGTCCGGGTCCATCAGCTCGGTGCGACCCTTCCACACCACACCTGCGAGGTCGGTGACCCAGATGTTCTCGCGAGGCACGCCAAGCTTGACGATCAGGTTCAGGCAGGCCAGCGCCGCGGCGCCGGCGCCCGAGGTGACGAGCTTGATCTCACGCAGGTCCTTGCCGACGACCTTCATGCCGTTGAGCAGCGCTGCGCCGACGACGATCGCGGTGCCATGCTGGTCGTCATGGAAGACCGGGATGCGCATGCGCTCGCGCAGCTTGCGCTCGACATAGAAGCAGTCCGGGGCTTTGATGTCCTCGAGGTTGATGCCGCCGAAGGTGGGCTCGAGGGCAGCGATGACCTCCACAAGGCGGTCGACGTCCTTTTCCTTGATCTCGATGTCGAAGACGTCGATGCCGGCGAACTTCTTGAACAGCACGCCCTTGCCTTCCATCACCGGCTTGGCTGCCAGTGGACCGATGTCGCCCAGGCCGAGCACCGCGGTACCGTTGGTGATGACGGCCACGAGGTTGCCGCGCGACGTGTAGCGCCACGCGTTGGCCGGATCCGCGACGATCTCCTCGCAGGCCGCAGCCACGCCCGGGGAGTAGGCGAGCGCGAGGTCGCGCTGGTTCACGAGCTGCTTCGTGGCCGCGATGGCCACCTTGCCGGGGGTCGGGAACTCGTGGTATTCGAGTGCGGCGCGGCGCAGCTCGGCGCGCTTGTCGGCAGGTGCGGTCATGTCGGAAGACCTCGCGGAGTGGCCCGCAGCGGCCCGCCCGGTTTACGCCCGGTGCTGGCAGCCTCATGGGCGGGGCGCGATTCTAGGGCGCCGGGGGTGTTCCCTCGGCTGTCGTGGTTCTCCGCATCCCGGCTGCGCCGGGCGCGCCACCGGTGGGTGCCCGCGAACCGATGCGTCGGATTCGGTTGTCTTGCCCCACGCCAGCCAGGACTGCGGTGTCCACGAGCTGCACGGCGGCAGCCGGTTCCGGGGTAGGCCTCGGGATGGTTGCTGGCAGGCATCCGGTATACGCTTGCGACCCGCGATATTCCTGACCTGCTCCGTCCGATGCTTCCTTCCCGCACCGCCATCGCCCCGTCGCCTGCCGGCGAGTTCGAACTCATCCGGCGCCACTTCACGCGCCCGGTGCGGCGCGCGGCCCTCGGTGTGGGCGACGACTGCGCGCTGCTCGCGCCGCGCCCGGGAATGCAGCTCGCGGTCTCTACCGACTTGCTCGTCGAGGGGCGGCACTTCCTGTCCACGGTGGCGCCGCGGCGCCTGGGGCACAAGGCGCTGGCGGTCAACCTGAGCGACCTGGCGGCCTGCGGCGCACAGCCGCTGGCCTTCACGCTCGCGCTGTCGCTGCCGCGCGCGGACGACACCTTCGTCGGCGCGTTGGCCGAGGGACTGTTCGCGCTCGCGCAGGCGCACGGCATCGAGCTCGTCGGCGGCGACACGACCGCCGGGCCGCTGACCCTGTGCATCACCGTCTTCGGCGAGGTGCCGGCCGGTGGGGCCTTGCTGCGCAGCGGCGCGCGCCCGGGCGACGCTCTGTGGGTCAGCGGCACCCTCGGCGACGCGCGCCTGGCGCTGGAGGTCTTCCGGGGTGCCGTGTCGCTGCCGGGCGAGGATTTCGACGCCGTGCGCCAGGCGCTGGAGCTGCCGCAGCCGCGCGTGGACCTGGGCCTGGCACTGCGCGGCATCGCCACCGCGGCAATCGATCTCAGCGACGGGCTGCTCGGCGACCTGGGCCATGTGCTCGAGCGCTCCGGCGTCGGGGCCGAGCTCGAGTTCGACGCGCTGCCGCGCAGCGCCGTGCTGGCGGGACGGCCCAGGGCTCTGCAGCAGCACTGCCTGTTGGCGGGCGGCGACGACTACGAGTTGCTGTTCACCGCCCCGGCGCAGGCCGAGGCGCAGGTGCTGCAGGCTGCGCGCCAGGCAGCGGTGGCGGTGCACCGCGTCGGCCGCATCACGGCCGGGGGCGGCTTGCAGGTGCGCGACGCGGCCGGCCAGCTTCTCGACCTGCGCGGCCTGGCTTCCTACGACCACTTTGCGGCGTGATGGAGGACTGCCGATGAGATCCGCACCCCCTGCCTGGACCGGCCCGTGCGGCCGGCTTTCGCATCTGCTCTGCGCGCAGCCGGCCCAGGCCTTGCGGAGGGATTCGTGATGGACATGGATGCCCTGGCTCCTGAGGTGTCCGTGCTGGCGCAGCGGCTGCTTGCGCGTGGCTGGCGCCTGGCGACCGCCGAGAGCTGCACCGGCGGACTGATTGCGGCCACCTGCACTGCGGTGGCCGGCTCCAGCCACTGGTTCGACCGCGGCTTCGTGACCTACAGCAACGAGGCCAAGTCCGAACTGCTGGGGGTGCCAGCCGCGCTGATCGTCGCGCATGGCGCCGTCAGCGAGCCGGTGGCGCAGGCGATGGCCGAGGGCGCGCTTGCGCGCTCCGCGGCCGACCTGACAGTGGCCGTCACCGGTATCGCCGGCCCCGGCGGCGCCGTGCCGGGCAAGCCCGTGGGCACGGTCTGGATGGCGCTGGCGCGGCGCGGGGCGCCAGCGCAGGCCCGGCTGCTGCAACTGCCTGGCAACCGCGGCGAGGTGCGCGCGGCGACCGTGCGCGCAGCCCTGGCCGCGCTTGGCGGCGCCTGCGACGCCGCCCCCCCCGAGGGCCGCGCATGAAGATCGTGTTTTCCGCCTCCGTGGGCGCCGATGAGCGGGGTGAGTGGCTGCGGATCTTGCGTGCGACCTGTCCCCGTCATGAGTGGCTGGAGCACTGGACCCCGGGGCAGACCGCCGATGTGGCGGTCGTCGCCAACCCGCAGCCGGGCGCGCTGCACGGGCTGCACGGGCTGCGCCTGGTGCAATCCCTGTGGGCCGGCGTCGAGCGCCTGTTGCTGGACCCGACCCTGCCCGCAGACGTGCCGCTGGCCCGCATGGTCGATCCGGTGATGAACGTTGCGATGGCCGAGACCGCGGCCTGGGCCGTGCTGTCGCTGCACCGCAGCTTCTTCGAATATGCCCGACAGCAGCGCGAAGCTTGCTGGCGCCAGTGGCCGCAGCGTCGCGCCGCCACCGTGCCCGTGCTCGTGCTCGGCCTGGGTTCCATGGGCCGGGCCGTGGCCGCCCGCCTGGCCGCGCTGGGCTATCCGGTCAGTGCCTGGCGCCGCAGCGGGGGCGGTGATGCGCCGCTGCCCGGTGTCCAGGTGCTGCATGGCGCGGCGGCCCTGACAGCGGCGCTGGAAGGCACCGAGGTGCTGATCAACCTGCTGCCGCTCACGCCCGACACGCGCGGGATCCTGGGCGCACCGCTGTTCGCGCAACTGCCGCTTGGCGCCTGCATCGTCAACTTCGCTCGGGGTGGCCACCTCGTGGAGGCTGACCTGCTCGAGGCACTGGACGGTGGGCGCCTGCGGCATGCGGTGCTCGATGTCTTCGCCACCGAGCCGCTGCCACCCGACCACCCCTTCTGGACCCACCCGCGCGTGACCATGCTGCCGCATGTGGCGGCGCTGACCGATGCGCACAGCGCGGCCTCGGTGGTGGCAGCCAACCTCGAGCGCATTGAACGCGGCCAGGCGCCCTTGCACCTCGTCGACCGCTCACGGGGGTATTGAGGCCTTCGCCGCGACGAGCCAGGGTGTTTTGGCGCGCAAGGCGTGCAAAGCGTGCAAGGCGTGCAAGGCGCACATGGGGGACGCTCACAGGCCCTCAAGAAAACGCCGGGCCGGCCCCAGTTTTCTTGCGCCCCCGCGGGGGGCCGGGACGGGCGATGCCCGTCCCTCGGGGGTCCTCTCACGCGCTGAGCACGAGCGCGCCTGCGGCCAGGGCAGTGTCGCGCCCGGGGGGACGGCCACGTGTGAAGTGCAAGGTCATCAGCGCCAGGCGGCGCAGCGCGTCCCAGGGATCGTCCGGCCAGTCGGGCCGGGTCAGGCCCTTGACGATGCCGTCGCACAAGCTTGCCGCGACGACCAGACGCGCCACGGCGCGGTCGCCAATGAGTCCGACCGCGCGCTCGACGGCGCGCTGACGCGGTCCCCAGACGCGCGCTGCGCCCAGGGCCACGGGCAGCGGCTGCCCGCTCGCCAGGGCGGAGCGCACCCGCGCGATCGCGCGCAGGTTGTCGGCCAGCTGCCAGTGCACCGACACTGGCGATTCGCCCTCGCTGCGCAGACCGTCGAGCATGCGCAGCGTACGCTCGACCTGGCCGGCCAGCACGGCCTCGGCAAACTGGCGTACGTCGTAGCGGGCCACGTTCAGCACCGCGGATTCCACCTGCTCGGCGCTGAGTTCGCCGGGCGGGTAGAGCAAGCCGAGCTTGCGGATTTCCTGGTACGCGGCCAGCAGATTGCCCTCGACGCGGTCGGCAAAGAAGGCGAGGGTACGCTGCCCTTCCTCGCCCTCGCGCACACGCTGCTGCTGAGCTGCCAGCCGACGGGCAATCCAGGCGGGCAGCGCCGCGCGTTCCACAGGCTCGATGCGGACGCTCACGCCGGCGGCGTCCAGGGCCGTGAACCACGCACTCTGCTGCTGGGTGCGGTCGAGCTGCGGCAGCACGATGAGCACGGTCACGCCCTCAAGCGCACCCGCCGTCGCCCGTCCGGCCAGGCGCTGCAGGGCCTCGCCGCCGTCCTTGCCCGGCTTGCCGGACGGAATGCGGATCTCGAGCAGGCGCGAGGCGGAGAACAGGCTCATCTCCTGCGTCGCGCCGAGCACGCTGCTCCAGTCGAAATGGGCCCCGGCGACGTGGAAGACCTCGCGCTCGGCGCATCCGGCCGCACGCGCTGCGGCGCGGATCGCGTCGCCGGCCTCCTGGATCAGCAGAGCTTCGTCGCCGTGCAGCGTGTACAAGGACTGCAGGCCACGCTCCGAGGCCAAGTGGGTCCCAAGCTGCTCAGGTCGCAACTGCATGGGCGTGTCGATGCGGCGCGTCGGGTGGCGATCAGCCGCGGGGTGAGGCCTGCCGTTCCGGGCGCACCTGCCCCGTGATCACAGCCGCACCGTCCCGAGCCGGCGCAGCACCTGCAGCGCGATGTCCGTCTCCATGTCGGCGTACAGGCGCGCCTCCTCATGCTCCTTGCCCAGGGCGTAGGCCTCGCTGTAGCTCAACTCGCGCGTGAGCACCAGATCGGCTTCGGGCAGCAGCGCGCGGCCGGCCGGCGTCTGGGCGCGGTAGCGAAGGCGTGTGCGCAGCTGGAACTCGCTCACGCGTCGGGTCGGGGTGTACGAGGCGACGATGCGCTCGCGCGTACTGGCCGTCGCCACGAGCAGCACCTCTGCCTGTGCCGGCACGGCCATCCACTCGACGGCCGGGCCCGCAGCCATGCGCAAGGCCCGCTCCATGTCGCTGCTGAAGCCGGCGAGCGCCAGGCGCCGGAAAGGCAGTGCTACCGGCTGGCGCAGCCGGAACCCACATCCTGCCAGGCCGACCAGGGCCAGGCTCGACGTCCAGCGCAACAGCCTGCGCCGTCGCGTCGGGTCGGCCAAGGACTCGGCAGCGTCCGGCCCGCCCGAGGCCGGGGCGAGGTCGGCAAGGGCGCCGCGGGTGCTTCCTGCCGCCGTCACGCTGTCGCCTCCTTCAGGCCACCACGTTGACCAGGCGCCCGGGCACCACGACCACCTTGCGCACCGGCCGGCCCTCGGCGAAGCGGGCGACCTCCGCGCTGCCCGCGGCCAGCGCCTCGATCGCCGCCTTGTCGGCAGTGGCCGGCACGCGGATCGCGCCGCGCGTCTTGCCGTTGACCTGGAGCACGAGCTCGACCTCGTCTTGCACCAGGGCCGCCTCGTCGACCGCCGGCCAGGGGGCATCGAGCAGGTCGCCGACGGCGCGCTCCAGGCCCAGCTCGCGCCACAGCGCGCAGCCCAGGTGCGGGCAGGCCGGGTAGAGCGCGCGCAGCAGCACCGACAAGCCTTCGCACAGCACCGCGGCGTCGCCGTCGCTGCCGTCGGGCGCGAAGCCCTCGAGCGCGTTGAGCAGCTTCATGCAGCCCGACACCACGGTGTTGTACTGCATGCGCTCGTAGTCGTAGCTCACCTGGCGCAGGACCAGGTGCACCTCGCGACGCAGCGCGCGCGCGGCCGGGCGCAGCGGGGCCGCGCGCAGGTCGGCCGCGGTCGCGCGCTGCAGCATCGGGGCGTGCTTGGCGGCATGGGCCCACAGCCGGCGCAGGAAGCGGTGCGCGCCCTCGACCCCGGCGTCGTTCCACTCCAGCGTCTGCTCCGGCGGCGAGGCGAACATCACGAACAGGCGCGCGGTGTCGGCGCCGTAGCGGTCGATCAGCTCCTGCGGGTCGACCCCGTTGTTCTTGGACTTGGACATCGTGCCCACGCCCTCGTAGACGATGGGCGTGCCCGCGGGCAGCTCGCCCTTGGCCTCCTTCAGCCGTGCGCCGTCGATCTTGCCCGTGGCGTCGAAGGTGTTCTCCACCTCGTGCGGCCAGAAGTACTCGATGCCGCCCTTGTCGCCGCGCCGGGAGTAGATGTGGTTCAGCACCATGCCCTGGGTCAGCAGCTTGGTGAAGGGCTCGTCGACGGTGACGAGCTTCAGGTCGCGCATGACCTTCGTCCAAAAGCGCGCGTACAGCAGGTGCAGGATCGCGTGCTCGATGCCGCCGATGTACTGGTCCATCGGCATCCAGTAGGCGGTGCCGGCGCCGACCATCGCCGTGTCGAGCTTCGGGTCGCAGTAGCGCATGTAGTACCACGACGAATCCACGAAGGTGTCCATCGTGTCGGTCTCGCGCCGCGCCGGCTTGCCGCACACCGGGCAGGT
>CAIRBF010000186.1 GCA_903876715.1 uncultured beta proteobacterium | reverse complement strand
TCGACAACCCGGACATCAAGAAGCTGATGACCTACCTGACGCGCGACGAGTCGCGTCACGCCGGCTTCATCAACCAGAGCCTGAAGGACTATGGCCTTGCGGTAGACCTGCAGAAGCTCAAGGCGAGCAAGGCCTACACCTTCTTCAAGCCCAAGTACATCTTCTACGCCACCTACTTGTCCGAGAAGATCGGCTACGCGCGCTACATCACGATCTTTCGCCAACTCGAGAAGCACCCCGAGCTGCGTTTCCACCCGATCTTTCGCTGGTTCGAGCGCTGGTGCAACGACGAGTTCCGCCACGGCGAGAGCTTCGCGCTGATCATGCGCGCCAACCCGCACCTGCTGCGCGGGATGAACCTGCTGTGGGTACGGTTCTTCCTGCTGGCGGTCTACGCGACGATGTTCGTGCGCGATCACACGCGGCCGATGCTGCACCGGGCGATGGGCCTGGAGCCTGATGACTTCGACTACCGCGTGTTCGAGATCACGAGCGAGATCTCGCGCCAGGTCTTCCCGCTGACGCTGGACACCGATGCCCCGGCCTTCCGCAAAGGCCTGGACCGCCTGGTGCAGGCGCGTGTTCGCTTCGACGCCGGGCGGGAGCGTGGCGGGGTCGTCGGCCGCCTGCAGCAGGCTGGCGCCGCCCTGTCTGGCGGGCTGACCTTCGTGCGCCTGTTCCTGCATCCGGTCAAGCGCCACGACCTGCCGGCGCAGATCCGCGTCGCCCCGGTGTGGTGAGCCTGCGCCGATGACCGACTACGCCCTGCCCGCGCTCGCAGCCGTCCTGCTGTGGTGGGCCGGCACCGGTGCCGTGCTGCTGCTGGACCGGCTGCCGCGCGACACCTCGACCTGGACGCTGGGCGCGGCCTCGCTGTTCACGCTGGCGGCGGCGCTGTGCATCGGCCACACGGCGCGCGACACGAGCGTGGCCGGCGCCTACGCCGGTTTCACCTGCGCGGTCGTGCTCTGGGGCTGGCACGAGTTCACCTTCCTCGGCGGCTGGCTCACCGGCCCGCGGCGTCGTGCCGCGAGCCTCGGCGTCGGTCCCTGGCGGCGGCTGTCGGAGGCGGTGCAGGTGCTGCTGTGGCACGAACTTGCGCTGATCGCCACCGGCCTGGCGCTGTGGTGGGGCCTGGCCGGCAGCGCCAACCCGGTGGCGGCCTGGACCTTCACGCTGCTGTACGCGATGCGGGTGTCGGCCAAGCTCAACCTCTACCTGGGCGTGCGCAACCTCGCGCTGGACTTCCTGCCGCCGCGTCTGCTCTACCTGGGCAGCTACTTCCGCCAGCGCCGCTTCAACGCCCTGATGCCGGTCTCGCTGCTGGCCGGTTGCGGGGTCGTGGCCTGGTTGCTCCAGGGCGCGGCCGTCACGACGGGCGGGATACGCGTCGCCCACGTGCTGCTGGCGGCCTTGCTGGTGCTGGCGCTCGTGGAGCACCTGATGTTGGTCTTGCCGCTGCAGCCTTCGGCGCTGTGGCGCTGGGCCCTGCGCCGCGAGGCGGTGGCGGCGCGCTGAGCGCGCAATCCCAGGCCAAGGAGCCTTGCCGATGAGAGTCGATCACTATCCCCTGGGCGGTGGCCCGGTCGTGCAGGCTGGCGGCGGCAACGCCATCGTGATCGGCAGCGGCTTCGGCGGTCTGGCGGCTGCGATCCGCCTGAGCGTGCGCGGCTGGCGCGTGCAGGTGCTCGAGCGCCTGCCGTCCCCGGGCGGCCGCGCGCGCGTGCACGAGCAGGACGGGTTCCGCTTCGATGCCGGGCCCACCATCATCACCGTGCCCCAGTTCTTCGAGGAACTGTGGCAGCTCGCAGGGCGGCGCCTGAGCGACGATGTCACGCTCGCCTCGCTCGACCCTTACTACCGAGTCCGCTTCGACGACGGCCGTTGGTTCGACTACAGCGGTGACCAGGACCACATGCGTGCCGAGGTGGCGCGCTTCAATCCGGCGGACCTGCCGGGCTACGACCGCCTCGTCACCGAGTCCGACGTGGCCTATCGCGAGGGCTTCGAGAAGCTGGGCAGCGTGGCCTTCGACAACGTCGGCGACCTGCTCGCCGCGCTGCCGAACATGGTCAAGATGCAGGCTTGGCGCACGATCTGGCAGCTCGTGTGCAGCCATCTGAAGGACCCGGCGCTGCGCCAAGTCTTCAGCTTCCACCCGCTGCTGATCGGCGGCAACCCGCTGAAGGTGACCTCCTCCTACAGCCTGATCCACAGCCTGGAACGCCAGTTCGGCGTGCACTGGGCCATGGGCGGCACGGGGGCGCTGGTGCGCGCGATGGTCAAGTTGCTCGCCGCGCGCGGCGTGCCGGTGCGCTGCAACGCCGACGTCAAGCGCATCGTCGTCGAGGAGGGCCGCGCGACCGGCGTGGAACTGGTCAGCGGCGAGCGCATCGGCGCCGACATCGTCGTCAGCAACGCCGACACCGCCTGGACCTACCGCCACCTGCTGCCGGGCGTGCAGCGCAAGGTCTGGACCGACCGCAAGCTCGAGCGGGCCAAGTACTCGATGGGCCTGTTCGTCTGGTACTTCGGCACCGACCGGCGCTGGGACGACGTGCCGCACCACCAGATCCTGCTCGGCCCGCGCTACGAGGGGCTGTTGAAGGACATGTTCCTGCGCCACCACCTGGCCGAGGACTTCAGCCTCTACCTTCACCGGCCGAGCGCGACCG
>CAIRBF010000185.1 GCA_903876715.1 uncultured beta proteobacterium | reverse complement strand
GGCGCGCGCTACGTCGACAAGGCCACGCTGTTGCGCGAGGCCGACCACCTGGTGCTGGTGCTGCCGTACTCGGCGCAGAGCCACCATGCCATCGGCGCGGCGGAGCTGGCGCTGATGAAGCCGACCGCGACGCTGACCAACCTCGCGCGCGGCGGCATCGTCGACGACACGGCGCTGGCGCAGGCGCTGCGTGAGCGCCGTATCGCCGCCGCGGCGCTTGACGTCTTCGAGGGTGAGCCAGCCGTCCACCCGGGGCTTCTGGACGTGCCCAATGTAGTGCTGACGCCGCACATCGCCAGCGCCACCGTCGCCACCCGCCGGCGCATGGCCGATCTGGCCGCCGACAACCTGATCGCCGCGCTCATGGGCCGCACCCCGCCCACGCCGGTGAACCCGCAGGTGCTGCGGCGCTGATGTCTTGTTGATGATCGGCGGCGTCGACGCGACCTGGCTCGCCCTGGGGGTGCTGGCTGTGCTGGCGCTGCTGAACCTGGCCTTGCTGTGGCGGCGTGGTCGCGAGGCCGAAGTGCCTTTGGCTGCTGAGCAGATCGAGCCCTTGCTCGAGCGCCTGGAGCGCGAACTGCGCGACGAACTCGGTCGCCAGGCCCAGGCCAATCGCGGCGACCTCACGCGCCTGCAGCAGTTGCTGCTGACCCAGGGTGGTGAGGCCGCGCGCACCCAGAACGAGCTGTTGCAGCGTGTGGCGCAGAGCACCGATCTGCGCCTGGCCGAGATGCGCGCGGCTGTCGAAGCGAGGCTGAAGGCCCTGCAGGACGGCAACGACAGCAAGCTCGAGCAGATGCGTGCCACGGTCGACGAGAAGCTGCACGCCACACTCGAGCTGCGTCTGGGCGAGAGCTTTCGCCAGGTGGCCGAGCGCCTGGAGCAGGTGCACCAGGGGCTGGGCGAGATGCAGGGGCTGGCGCGTGACGTCGGCTCGCTCAGCCGGGTACTCAGCAACGTCAAGGCGCGCGGCCTGTACGGCGAGGTGCAGCTTGCCGCGCTGCTGGAGCAGGTGTTCGCGCCGGCGCAGTACGCGTCCAACGTCGAGACCGTGCCCGGCAGCGGCGCGCGGGTGGAGTTCGCGGTCCGCCTGCCCGGCCGGGGCGAGGGCAGTGCGCCGCTGTGGCTGCCGATCGACGCGAAGTTCCCGCGCGAGGACTACGAGCGCCTGCTCGAAGCGCAGGACCGTGCCGATGCGGCGGCCGCCGAGACCGCCGCGCGTGCCCTGGAGGCTCGCTTCCGTCTGGAGGCGCGCACGATCCGGCAGAAGTACCTCGCCGCCCCGCACACCACCGACTTCGCCATCCTGTTCCTGCCCACCGAGAGCCTGTACGCCGAGGCACTGCGGCGTCCGGGCCTGGTGGAGGTACTGCAGCGCGAGCACCGGGTCGCGCTCGCCGGTCCGACGACGCTGCTGGCCCTGCTCTCGAGCCTGCAGATGGGATTCCGGACTCTCGCGATCGAGCAACGCAGTGCCGAGGTCTGGCAATTGCTCGGTGCCGTCAAGACCGAGTTCGCCAAGTTCGGAGACGTCCTGGCGAAGACGAAGAAGAAGCTGGACGAAGCGAGCCAGACCATCGACGCTGCCGAGGTACGCACGCGCGCGATGGCACGTCGCCTGAAGACCGTGGAGTCGCTTTCGGACGAGCAGGCCCGGTCACTGCTGCCGCCGGGCCTTGACGGCGGGGCTGACGACAGCATGTCGTCCGTGTCCGGCGCGGGGCCCGACGCCGCCGCGTCGCGAGGTACAGGTCATGGCGCGCGCCTCTGAGCCCATGGCTGGCGCCCGAGCCGCGACTGGTTTCACTCCGGGCTTGCTGCTGGTCTTCTGCATCGGTCAGCTCGGGCTGCACGCCGTCATGGCCGGGGTGCGCATGGCCGCGCCACTGCAGCTGCTGCGCGAAGGCTACGGGGCTGGGGCGGTAGGTGTCGTCCTTGCGCTGTTCGCTGCCGCGCCGGTGCTGACCGTCATGCACGCCGGCCGCCTGGTCGACCGGTACGGCTACCACCGGCCGGTGTTGCTGTCTCTGATTGCGAGTGCGAGCGGCGCGGTGTGCGCCATCGCCTCCACCTTCACCGAGGGCGCACCCCATTTCGCCCTGCTGTGCCTGGCGGCCATGGCCAGTGGGGTGGGAGCCAACACCGGTGTCCTGGCGATCATGCGCACAGCAGGCCTGCTGGCGCGCGACAGCACCGAGCGCCTGCGGGTGTTCAGCTGGCTCAGCGTGGCACCCGCGTTTGCCAACGTGATCGGCCCGGTATGCGCCGGGGTGATGATCGATCTCGGGGGATTCCTCGCGGCCTACGTGCTGCTCGGCGCGACGACCGGCTTGACCCTGTGGGGGCTGCTGCGCGTGCCACGAGGCATCGGTGGCGGGCACGCGAGTCCGGCAGTGGGCGGCAGCGTGCTCAGCTTGCTCGCGCAGCCGGGCATCAAGCGTCTGCTGCTGGCCAACTGGCTGCTCGCTACCTCTTGGGATGCGCACAGCTTTGCCGTGCCCATCCTCGGTCACGAACGCGGCTTCAACGCATCGACGATCGGGTTGATCCTCGGCGTGTTCACGCTCGCGGTGACCGCTGTCAGGCTGGTGATCCCGCTGCTGGCCCACAGGATCGAGGAGACCCAGGTGCTGCGTGCGACGCTGTGGTTCAGCGCGATCGTGATGGCGGTCTACCCCTTCGCGCCGAACGCATGGTGGATGGCCGGCTGTTCAGTGCTGCTCGGTTTCGCCCTCGGTTGCGCGCAGCCCATGGTCATGGCCACGATGCATCATCTGACCCCGCCCGATCGCCACGGACAGGCCCTGGCCTTGCGCTCGCTGATGCTGAATCTTGCCAGCACGCTGATGCCGGTGACCTTCGGCCTGGCTGGAGCGGCCATCGGCACGACAGTCCTGTTCTGGATCTGTGGCGCGCTGTCCGCGGCGGGCTCCTGGACAGTCAGGAAGTATCCGCCCAGGTCTGCCGAGGACTTCCCCACGCCCCGGCCCTGAACCCTGCCGCCGCAGGAAGCGGAGCTGCGACTCAGTCGGCCAAGCCCTGGTGGCGCAGCAGCGCATCGATGGAAGGCTCGCGGCCGCGGAAGGCGCGGAAGCTCTCCAGCGCCGGCCGGCTGCCACCGACTTCGAGGATCTCTCGCCGCAGACGCTGGCCGGTGTCTGCATCGAACACCCCCGCTTCCTCGAAGGCGCTCCAGGCGTCCGCGCTCAGCACCTCGGCCCACTTGTAGCTGTAGTAGCCTGCGGCGTAGCCGCCGGCGAAGATGTGCGAAAAGGAGTTCTGGAAGCGGTTGAAGGCCGGAGGGTGCAACACCGCCACCTCGTGGCGGACGTCGTCGAGCACTGCCTGCACGCGGACTCCCTGCCCAGGCTCGGCGTGCAGCCGCATGTCGAACAGCGCGAACTCGATCTGTCGCAGCATCGCCATGCCGCTCTGGAAGTTCTTGGCCGCGATCATCTTGTCGTACAGCGCCCGCGGCAGCGGCGCGCCGCTGTCGACATGGGCCGTCATGCGCGACAGCACTTCCCACTCCCAGCAGAAGTTCTCCATGAACTGGCTGGGCAGCTCGACGGCGTCCCACTCGACGCCGGAGATGCCTGACACCGCGAGCTCCTCGACCTGCGTCAGCATGTGGTGCAGGCCATGGCCGAACTCGTGGAACAGCGTGATGACGTCGTCGTGTGTCAGAAGGGCGGGCCTGCCGCCCTGCGGCGAGGCGAAATTGCACACCAGGTGGGCCACAGGTGTCTGCAGGCGGCTGTCCGGCCCCGGGCGACGCCAGCGCGCGCGGGCGTCGTCCATCCAGGCTCCGGGCCGCTTGCCGGGACGCGCGTGCAGGTCGAGGTAGAAGTGCGCTACCGTCACCGGCGCGGCGTCGCCTGCGGCGGCGGCCTGACGCTCGACGCGGTAGAAGCGCACGCTGTCGTGCCAGACGGGCGCAGCGTCGGCGACGATGCGAACCTGGAAGAGTGTCTCGATGATCGAGAACAGCCCCTCGAGCACGCGCGGCAGCGTGAAGTAGGCCTTGACCTCTTCCTCGCTGTAGGCATAACGCGCCTCCTTCAGGCGCTCGCTGGCGTAAGGCACGTCCCAGGGTTGCAGGTCAGGCAGGCCGAGCTCGGCCGCAGCGAAGCGGCGCAGCTCGTCCAGGTCGCGCTCGGCGTAGGGGCGCGAGCGTGCAGCCAGGTCGCGCAGGAAGCCGACGACTTCCTCCGGCGAGCGCGCCATCTTCGGCACGAGCGACAGCACGGCGTAGCTCGGGTGGCCGAGGAGCCGGGCTTGCTCCTGTCGCAGCGCGAGTACTTCAGCCATCAGCGCGGTATTGTCGCGTTCGGCGGGCCCCCACTCGCTGGCGCGTGTGACGTAGGCGCGGTACATGGACTCGCGCGCGGAGCGGTCGCGCAGGTGCTGCATCGCCGGCAGGTAGCTCGGCGCGTGCAGCGTGAGGCGCCAGCCTTCGACGCCCGCTGCTTCGGCCGCGGCGCGCGCGGCGGATTTGGCATCGTCGGGCAGCCCTTCGAGCCGGGATTCGTCCAGGTCCAGGCCCCAGCCGTCGGTCGCGTCTAGCACGTTCTCCGAGAACTTCTGCGACAGCTCGGCCAGGCGCGCACGGACCTGCGCGTGGCGTTCGCGTGCAGCCCCCTGCAGTCGCGCGCCCGAGAGCACGAAGTCGCGCACCGCATGATCGAGCGCGCGACGTCGCGCCTCGGGCATGGCGTCAGCGCGCTCGTGCAGGGACTGGTAGCGGGCGAACAGGCGTTCATCGGCGGCGAGCCGTGTGTAGAACGCGGTCACCGCACCGAGTTGCGCGTTGTAGGCGGCGCGCAGGTCTGCCGTGTCAGCCACTGAGTTCATGTGCCCGACCGCCGACCAGGCGCGTCCCAGCCGCTCCGTAGCCACGTCGAGGATGGCGGCAAGGGCGTCGTAGTCCACCGGTGTGGCGGGGTCCACGGCCTGCTCCAGCGCCGCCTCGGCACGCGCCAGCAGCGCTGTCACCGCCGGTTCGACGTGTTCGGGGCGGATGGCGTCGAAGGCGGCCAGGTCCTCGATCGCCAGCAACGGGTTGTGCATATCCATGGGGTTCATCTCCCGGGCAGTTGGGCACTGACAGCGGCCGCAGCAGCCGCATCGACGGTGTTGGACAGCAGCATCGTGATCGTCATCGGTCCGACTCCGCCAGGCACCGGAGTGATCCAGCCGGCCACTTCACTCGCTGCGGCGAAATCGACGTCGCCGCACAGGCGACCGTCGGTGGTGCGGTTGATGCCGACGTCGATGACGACAGCCCCGGGCTTGATCATGTTGCCGCCGACGGTGCCGGCGCGGCCGACGGCTGCGACCAGCACATCGGCGTCGCGCGCATGGCGGGCGATGTCGGGGGTGGCGCTGTGGCAGATGGTGACAGTGGCGTGGGCCTGGAGCAGCATCAGCGCCATCGGCTTGCCCACGGTGTTGCTGCGGCCGATGACCACGGCGTGCTGGCCGCGCAGCGCCATGCCCGTGCTCTCGATCAGCTTCATGCAGCCCCAGGGCGTGCAAGGACGCAGGCCCGGCAGCCCGCTGACGAGTTCACCGGCGGACTGGGTGGAAAAGCCGTCGACGTCCTTGTGTGGGTCGATCGCCGCGATCACGCGCTGCGGGTCGAGGTGACGCGGCAGCGGCATCTGGACCAGGATGCCATGGATCGTGGGGTCGGCATTCAGCGCGGCGATGCGCTCCAGAAGATGTTGCTGCGACAGGTCGGCGTCGAACTTCTCGAGCACCGAGTGCAGGCCGTGCTCGGCGCAGGCGCGAACCTTGTTGCGAACGTAGACGGCGCTTGCGGGGTCGTCGCCAACGAGGATCACGGCCAAGCCGGGCCGGTGGCCCGCAGTTGCCAGCGCGCTTGCGCGCGTCCCGATGTCTGAGCGCAGGCGTCTGGACAGCGCCACGCCATCGATCAATTGAGCAGGCATGTCAGTCCCATAGGGGTGGATCGATGATCGCGGGGCGAAAAGCCCGCGCTGTCGAAGCGGGTAGAAAAGATGGTGCCGTCCGGCGCGCGCACAAGACCCGGGTCAGCGCCTGACTCAGGCGCTTCGCCTCTCAGGCCTTCGCCGCCGCTCCGAGCGCGATCTTCAACAGATCCGCCACCGTGTTGGCGTTGAGCTTTTCCATGATGTTGGCGCGGTGCGCCTCCACCGTCTTGATGCTGATGCCCAGGTCGTCGGCAATCTGCTTGTTCAGCCGGCCGGCGACGATGCGTTCGAGCACCTGGGCTTCGCGGGTCGTCAGGCGCCCGAGCAGCGCGTCGCGGCTGGCCGCTTCCTGGTGCTGGCTGAAGGCCGCGCGAGCCTGTTCCAGCATGCGTTCGACGAGCCCGAGGAGCTCCTCCTCCTTGAAGGGCTTCTCGATGAAATCCATCGCCCCCTTCTTCATGGTCGACACCGCCAACGGCACGTCACCGTGGCCGGTGATGAAGACCACCGGCAGGGGACTGCGACGCTCGATCAGGCGATCCTGCAGTTCCAGCCCGCTCATGCCGTCCATGCGGATGTCGGCGATCAGGCAGGCCACCTCGCGGGAATCGAAGCGCGAAAGGAAGCTCTCGGCCGATTCGAAGCACTTGACACGGTAGTCCTTGCCCTCGAGCAGCCACTGCAGCGAATCGCGAACCGCCTCATCGTCATCGACGACATAGACGGTACCTTTCTTGGGGATCAGGCTCATGGGGACGTCGCGGGCTCGGTGAGGGGGCGGTCGGAGTCGGCTGGCGCCACCTCGCCGCGGGAGGGCAATTCGACCGGCAGCGTGAAGGCAAACCGACAGCCCACAATAACTTGACCATTGTAGAGATTCTGGGCCCGCATCCGGCCGCGGTGGGACTCGACGATCGAGCGGCAAAGAGAGAGCCCGATCCCCAGGCCTTCGACCTTGGTCGAGAAGAAGGCCTCGTACAGGCGCGAGATCACCGCCTCGGGCAGCCCGGGTCCGGCATCAGTGACGCTGAACTCGATCGCGCCGCCGTCTTCCGGGGTGTGCCGCGGCACGACGCGCAGTTCGATGTGGCGCCGCGCGGCAGGCAGCTGCGCGCTGTCGATGGCCTCGGCTGCGTTCTTCAGCAGGTTCAGCAGCACCTGCTCGATCAGGATGGGATCGACCATCAGCGCCGGTAGGCGTTGCGCAACGTAGGTGCGGATGGCGACCTGTCGCCGCCGCAACTCGATGCCGGCGAGCTCGACCGCGTTGTCGACGATGTTGCGCGCCGACGAAGGCTGGCGCTGCGGCTCGCTGCGTTTCACGAACGAGCGGATGCGGTGGATGATCTGTCCGGCCCGCTCGGCCTGGTGCGCGGTCTTGCGCAGCGCAGCAACCAGATCCTCGGTGCCTATCGAGCCTGCGGTCACCCGCGAGACCATGCCGCTGCAGTAGTTCGTGATGGCCGTCAGGGGCTGGTTCAGCTCGTGCGCGACGGAGGAGGCCATCTCGCCCATCGTCATCAGGCGGCTCGTGACGGCCGCCTTCTCGGCTTGCTGCTTGGCCTGGTCCTCGGCCTTGACGCGCGCGGTCACGTCGGTGGCGATCACCATCTGCGCCAGGCGTCCGTCGGTCCATTGCAGGTAGCGCGAACGCACGTCGAACCACTTCGTCAGCGGCTCGACGTAGATCTCGCGCAGGTCGCCGCCGCCGTCAGCCAGCATCTGCGAAGGCAGGCCTGACAGCTCGTCGACGATGTCCAGATCCTCGGCTTCGAACGGGCGGGTCTTGTCCTTCTGTGTCAGCAGACCGTGGCCGCGCGCGTCCGCGCCGAACCACAGTCGGTAGGATCGGTTGGCGAACAGCAGGTCACCCTGCTGGACGGACACCACCGACACCGAGGCGTCCAGGCCTTCGAGCACGGTGGTGAAGCGTTCGTGCGACGCCGAGAGCTGGTCGCGGATGCGCTTGGCCTCGGTGATGTTGGTGATCGACGTCATCCAGCCCGTCTGCTGGCCCTTGGGGTCGATCAGCGGTGAGACATACATGCGCGTGTCGAGCACCTGCCCGTCCTTGCGCATCAGCCGCACCTCGATGCCGCCCGCAGGGCTGCGGGCCTGCATCTCCTGGCGCAGCATGCGGCTGTTCTCCTCGATCCTGTCCGGTGGCCAGTAAGGGTAGGGCGGCGTGCAACCCAGCAGTTCCGCCTCGCTGAAGCCGCTCATCTGACAGAAGGCGGCATTGACGTAGGTGATCCGGCCCTCCATGTCCAGCGCGCGCATGCCGGTGAGCATGGAGTTTTCCATCGCGCGCCGGAACTGCGTCTCCTGCACCAGGGCGTTCTGGATCTGCGACCTGCGGCGCATGTGGCGCCACGTGCCCAGCAGCATCCACACCGTCAGCGCCGACAGCGCGACGACCATCCAGAACAACATGCTGCTGACCATTCCGATCGAGGTCCGCCAGCCTTCACCCCGCAGCACGACCCCGTTCAACGCGGGCGTCAGCGGCACCTCGTGCACGATCGAACCGCGCTCGCGCTGGCGTCCTGGCATCGGCGTGTTGGTGCTCGCCAGCGGTGTCATGTCGTCTGACAGCGCGGTGATACGGTGTCGCAAGGCCACTTCCGCGGGCACGAAGCGCCAGATGAGGTCTTCTATCGAGTACTCGGCCATCAGTGTGCCGGCAAACCCGGCGCGGTCGATCAGCGGCACGTGCAACTGGAAGACCGGGCGCCCGAGGGTGTCCTTGAACGCGCCTGAATACGCTGGCTGCCTGCGCTCGCGCGCGGCTGTATACGCCTGCTCGGGGGCTGACGTCGCGCCGTCGACCGGGAGCACGAGCACCGGTCTGGCTCCCGCCGCGCTTTCCTCGGCCTCCTGCATCGCGCCGCGGTAGATCGCGCGCACCGAACGTCGGCCGTCTATCCAGGTGAGGTGGGTGATCTCGGGGCGGTCGCGCGCGATCGCCGCCGCCTGGGCAGCGAACTCGCCGCGCTCGACCTCGCGCGTGACGAGTTCGCGCGCCAGCCGCACCAGTTGCTCCTGGTTGCCGATCAGGCGCAACGCGATCTGTTGCTGGGTGATCTCGGCGTCGCGGCGTACGGAGTCGGTTTCCCGCTCGATCTCCTCGTTGCGCAAGGTCCAGAAGGACACCGCAATGGCCGCCAGGAACAGCAGCACGGAGATCAGCGGGCCGATCGTTGCCAGGCGGTCCTGGCGCGAGGGCGGGAGGCGGCGCCACCAGCGCGAGAAGAAGCGGCTTGCGCGGCCCACCCACGGCGGCTTGGCAGGAAGGGAGAGGCGGCGTGCGGACATTGTTGGACGAGATTATCCGAGGTGCAGCGGGGCTTGCTTGAAGGTTATTGCATATTGTGAAATGTAAAGCCACTATTTGAAATACGGTGGAGTTGTGCGACACTCTGTTTCATTCGCTCAAAACCGCCGTCGAACGAGGAGACCGAGCATGGCAGACACCGCTTCCCAGGCCGCGGGCCTGGCCCCCCCTGACACCGACAGCCAGGAAACGCGCGAGTGGCTGGAGGCCCTCGATGCGGTGATCGAGGCTCAGGGGCCTGACCGCGCGCACTACCTGCTCGAGCAACTGCTGGAAGAGGCGCGCCAGCACAGCGTGGACATGCCCTTCTCCGCCAACACCGGCTATGTCAACACGATCGAGCCTGACCACGAGGAGCGCAGCCCGGGCAACCTCGAACTCGAGGGGCGGCTGCGGGCTTACATGCGCTGGAATGCCATGGCGATGGTCGTCAAGGCCAACCGCCTCAATCCCGAGGACGGTGGGGATCTGGGCGGACACCTCAGCTCCTTCGCCTCCCTGGCCCACATGTTCGCCGCGGGCTTCAACCATTTCTGGCATGCCGAGAACAAGGACCACGGCGGTGACCTGCTGTACGTCCAGGGCCACAGCGCCCCGGGCATCTATGCCCGCGCCTTCTTGGAGGGCCGGCTGAGCGAGGAGCAGTTGCTGAACTTCCGCCAGGAGGTCGGCGGCAAGGGCCTGTCGAGTTATCCGCATCCGAAGCTGATGCCCGAGTTCTGGCAGTTTCCGACCGTCTCGATGGGCCTGGGCCCGCTGATGTCGATCTACCAGGCACGTTTCCTGAAATACCTGCACGCGCGCGGCATCGCCGACACGTCCCAGCGCAAGGTCTGGGTCTTCTGCGGCGACGGCGAGATGGACGAGCCTGAGTCGCTGGGCGCCATCGGGCTGGCTGCGCGCGAGAAGCTGGACAACCTGGTCTTCGTCATCAACTGCAACCTGCAGCGCCTGGACGGTCCGGTGCGCGGGAACGGCAAGATCATCCAGGAACTAGAAGGCGAGTTCCGTGGCGCCGGCTGGAACGTCATCAAGCTGATCTGGGGCAGCAACTGGGATCCGCTGCTGGCGCGCGACAAGGATGGCGCGCTGCGCAAGATCATGCTCGACACGCTGGACGGTGACTACCAGGCCTTCAAGGCGAACGATGGCGCTTTCGTTCGCAAGCATTTCTTCGGCCGCGATCCGCGCACGCTGGAGCTCGTGGCCAAGATGAGCGACGACGACATCTGGGCCCTGCGGCGCGGTGGGCACGACGCGCAGAAGGTCTATGCCGCCTTCCACGCCGCCAACAAGCACAGCGGTGGCCCGACCGTGCTGCTGGTCAAGACGGTCAAGGGCTGGGGCATGGGGCGCGCCGGCGAAGGCAAGAACACCGCCCACCAGGCCAAGAAGCTCAGCGACGACGACATCCGCTATTTCCGCGACCGCTTCAATATCCCCATTCCGGACAGCGAACTGCCGAGGATTCCGTTTTACAAGCCGGCCGACGACACGCCGGAGATGAAATACCTGCACGAGCGCCGCAAGACGCTTGGAGGTTACCTGCCGCATCGCCGTACTCGCGCCGACGAGAGCTTCACCGTGCCGGCGCTGGAGACCTTCAAGTCGGTGCTCGAGCCTACCGCGGCGGGGCGCGAGATCAGCACCACCCAGG
>CAIRBF010000184.1 GCA_903876715.1 uncultured beta proteobacterium | reverse complement strand
GCGGTCAGGTGTGGGTGCTCAGCCCCGGCGGAGATGATGAGCACCCGGGCCTGTTCCGCCTGGAGGTGAACGAAGGCCCGGGCAGCGGCGTGCGCGTGCTGAACAACCCGACGCCGGCGCCGTTCAGGGAATCGATCCGCTGCGCTGAGCAGAACCTGTACTCTCGGGCGCGCCAACTGGTCGGCGACCGCGACCCCCGCTCACATGAGTTCTCGGTGCAGTTGCGCGGGTTCGATGCCGCCAAGGCAGGTGCCAAGACGGGCGTGGGCGCGCTGCTGGCGCTGTCGAGCGCGCTGCTGAAGAAGTCGATCCGCGGCGGCTTGGTGATCGTGGGCGAGGTGACCCTGGGCGGCACCATCGAGCCCGTTCACAACGCCGTCACGCTGGCCGAGATCGCCGTCGAGAAGGGGGCCAAGGCTCTGCTGCTGCCAGTGTCCTGCCGCCGTCAGTTGTTCGACCTATCGGATGAGATGGCGACCAAGCTGGACATCGAGTTCTACCAGGATGGGCGTGACGCCCTGCTCAAGGCGCTGGCGGAGTAGTTGGCCGACAGGTAAGTCACGATGCGCGTCTTGTCGATCATGCTGTTTGTGGTCAATAGGCATCCTAGAGCGCGCGCCGATCAGCATGGCCAATGCGTCCGACTTGACTAGGTTCCATCCCATGCAAGTTAACCCCCAAAGTGACCCGTCAGGCACGCCTTCCTCGTCCCTGTTCGGCGGACGCCTGCCCATCGAGGCCGCGCTGAACGAGTTGCGCCTGCGCCTGTTGGACCTGACCGGCCGAAACCGCCTCATCAACTTCAAGCATACAGCGGGCAAGTCGCTGCAATTCGTCCACACGAGCCTGGACGCGAGCTTCCGTCGTCTCTTGTCCGAACAGAGCAGCCGGGTGGGCATCACCCCGTTGCCAGAACCGGATCGCGCGGCCTGGGTCGTGCGCGGCGGCCGGTTGGGTCGCCCTGAGCCCAAGGAATACGCCGCCACGATCGGCATCGATCCTTCGTACGAGCTTTCCGGCCGCCAGGGGCGTGCGGTCGCGGCGCCGACCTCGGGCTCGCAGGCCCGCACCCTCTTCTACGCCGAAGACCTGGGCAAGCACTGTCGCAAGCTGGAGCGCGAGGCCCGGTCCGCCATCGAGGAGACCGGGGCCAACATGCTCTACCTGGTCTTCGGGATGCTCGAGTTCCCGGAGGCGCCGGACAGCGACAAGCTGTACCGGGCCCCGCTGGTGTGCGTGCCGGTCCACATGACGCGGACTGACGAGGGGCAGTACTCGAGCTTCTACCTGACCTATACCGGGGAGGAACTCAGCGAAAACCTCTCACTGCGGGAGAAGGTCAGGCGCGACTTCGGGCTCAATCTGCCCGATTTCGATTTCGAGAATGACGGTTCTCTGGAGAACTACCTCGAGGCGGTGACCGACCGGGTGTCGACGCTGCCTGGCTGGAGCGTGCGGCGGACGCTGACGCTGACGCTGCTTTCGTTCACCAACATGCTTCTCGTGCGGGATCTGGACCCGGCGAACTGGCCCTTGGCCGGGACAACGTCCGCCCTGCTGGCGCATCCCTTGGTCAAGCAGGTGTTCGAAGGCAAGGCGGCGGAGGGGGACGCCCGGTACGGCGACGAGTACGACATCGACACCCATCCCAAGGGCGATCTGCCACTCATCTACGACGCCGACAGTTCACAGCACAGCGCGCTGATCGATGTCCACGAGGGCAGGAACCGCGTCATCGAAGGCCCGCCGGGCACGGGCAAGTCCCAGACCATCACCAATCTGATCGCCGCGGCACTGCAGTCCGGCAAGAAGGTGCTCTTCGTCGCGGAGAAGCTCGCCGCCCTCGAGGTGGTGAAGTCCCGCCTGACGCTGGCGGGCCTGGCCCCCTTCGTGCTGGAACTGCACAGCAACAAGACAACCAAGAAGCGCGTGCTGGAGGATCTTGCCACGCGGGTTGCGCTGCGTCCCTCCGGGGCAGGGGATCTGTTGGCACTGCTGGAGCGGCAGGCGAGCAAACGCAACGAGTTGAAGGCCTATGCGGACCTGATGAACGCGAAGGCCGGCAACCCGCTCGACCTGACGCTGCACCAGGTGATGTGGCGCGCCGAGCGCAATCGGCTGAAGGCCGGAGCCAGTGCCGCTGTCGTGCAGCAGTTGGCCTACCTTCCCGCGCCGCGGGCGACGCCGTCGCAGTTGGCGGCCTTGCTCGATCGCCTGCGCTATGTTGCGTCCCAGCTCGAGCTCATCGGCACCTACGGCCTTGGGCACCCGATGTGGGGCTTCTTCCCCGCTGAATTCAGACCGGAGGATGATGTCCCCGTGCAGCGAGCGTTGTCGGTCTTCGCTGCAAGGTTCGAAGCGTTCTCTGACGCAATGTCCATGGCCGCCACGCTGCTCGGCGGGACCAGCCTGAACATGAGCGACAAGAGCGCGGAGCAAGTGCTGTCCGTGCTCGAGAACATCGCGCCTGCAGACCCCGACCGCGTAGCCTTTGAGTTGTTGCCAGCGCTGTTTCCTGACGACGACCCTCGCGGGGTGCGCAGCCTGTCCGTCCTGCAGGACCTGTCGGCAAGGATTGCGGCTCTGGAAGCGGCCGAGGCTGAGGTGCTGCGCCATACCGTGCTCGGCAGTCCGGCGTCCGACGCGCAGGCCGCTGCGGCGGCGGCCGCCTTGAAAGATCTGAACACCCATGGCCTAGGCGCCATGACGGCAAGCGAGCTCGAGGCCCAGCGCAAGCAGCTGCGGAAGGCGACCGACGAGGCCGAAGGGGCGCTCGGGGTGCTGGCCGACGCAGCCAAGGACCTTGGCGTGCCGTTCGACGGCACCACGGGCGCCGCGCGTCAACTGGTCGCCATCGTCGACGCCGCCGGCCGCGCCCCCAAGGACAGCCTGCACCTGCTGCACCCGGGGCTGCGTGGGCCGGAAGTGGTGTCCGACTTGCAGCGTGGCAAGGCCCGGCTGCAGGCCCACCGGGAAAGGTTCGAGTCGATGGAGCGCTTGCTCTACGTGGACTCGTTGCCGTCGGATGATGCACTGTCCTCGGCCATCCTCACCCTGCGGGAGGGTGACGCCTGGTACCGGATCTTCCAAAGCAGGTGGCGTGACGCGGTGCGCGTCCACCAGCAATTGCAGAGGCAGAAGTCCAAGCTGTCGGCCGCGCAGCGGCTGGGTGATCTCGAGCAGATCCGACAACTGCTGAAGGACCAGGCCGCTTGGCGGGACGACCCGGCACTGCGCGCCGCCGCCGGCCCCCACTTCAAGGCTGACCAGACGCCGCTCGACTCACTTCTGGTGCTGGCCACCTGGGTGCGGCAAACCGACGCGGCCCTGGAGGCCGCAGGGTTGCCGTCGGGCGTGTTCGACGCGACCAGACTGGATCGCGCCCGGCTGTCTGCCGTCCAGCAGAGGGCCCCTGCCATCCGAAGCGCGTTGGCGTTGCTCGACGCGTTTGAGGTGGCCTTCCAGGGTGTATTGGCTTCCGCGCACGCCGTGGTCAGGACGGGTTTGTCGAGCGTCGACTGGAAGGGCCGGCTGGCGGCCGCCCATGGCGCCTTGCGCGCGATCACCGCTGCCCAACTGGCGATGAAGGGGCTGTTGCGCAGGGAGGCGGCGGCCGAGGCCGGTCTGCGCGCCGTGGTCACGAGCCACGAGATCCCTGGGCTCGAGCAGGCGCTATCCGAGCACCCGGGCGGGAAAAAGCTGTTCGGCAAGGCCTACGACGGCCGGCGCGCTGACGTCGAGGCCGCCTTGGCCGCGCACACCTACGGCGGCCTGGTGCTGAAGTCGTCACTGCCCGGCAGCATCGAGAAGGTCTTGCTGTCCCCCGACTGCATGACGAGCCACGGCCTGCTGTCCGGCTACACGCGCACGATCGCCGACGGCTGGAAAGCGGTTGCCGAGTTTGGTGCGGCAATGTCCGGCTTCGGTCGGTTCGAGCCCGCGACGTGGGCGGACCCGTCTGTGGGTCCAGCATCGCGTTATGCCCAGGCACTCGCGGCCAAGACACGTACAGCGGCCGACAAGGTGGGTGGCCTGCTGGCCTGGGCGCAGTACGTCGGAGCACGAAAAGAGGCGGTCAGCGCTGGTCTGGAAGACTTCATCACCCGGCACGAGTCCGGCCAGATTCCCGCCGAGAAGCTCGAAGCTGCGTTCCTGTACCGGTTCTACGCCAGCATCGCCCAGGCGGCGTTCGAGAAGTCGCCGGGCCTCAGGCAGTTCAGCGGTCTGCGCCATGCATCGGTGCGCAAGGAGTTCGCGGACATTGACAAGGAGATCATCAAGCTTCGCGGTCAACAGGTCGCCCAGGACTGTTGCGCGCTCAGCAATCCGCCTGCCGGTAACGGCGGTGTCAGGGTGGAGGACAAGACCGAGATGGAGTTGCTGCGGCACCTGATACCGCAGCAGCGCCCTCGGGTGGCCGTGCGCCAGATGCTGCGGCGCGCCGGTCGGGCGATCCAGGAGCTGAAACCTTGCTTCATGATGGGCCCGCAGGCGGTGGCCCAGTTCCTCGAGCCCGGTCAGCTG
>CAIRBF010000183.1 GCA_903876715.1 uncultured beta proteobacterium | reverse complement strand
GGTCCAGGCGCGCACTTCCTTCACGCCGGCGGTGAAGTAGGTCTGCAGGCCCAGCAGCTTGAAGGCGGCGCGGATCAGGCGGTTCAGGCCGGGTTCGTCCTGGCCCATCTCCTGCAGGAAGAGCAGGCGGTCTTCGTCTTCCATGTCGGCCAGGTCGGCCTCGGTCTTGGCGCAGATGGCCACCACCGGGGCGTTCTGGCGCGCTGCGTACTCGCGCAGACGTTCGAGGTAGGGGTTGTCGTCGAAGCCATCCTCGGCCACGTTGCCGACGAACATCGCCGGCTTGGCGGTGATCAGGCACAGCGGCTTGAGCACGACGCGCTCTTCCTTGCTGAAGTCGATGCTGCGCACCGGGCGGCCCTCGTTCAGCGCGGCGTCGCACTTCTTCAGCACGTCCACCAGGCGCTGCGCCTCCTTGTCGCCGCCGGCCTTGGCCACCTTCTGGTAGCGCACCAGGCTCTTCTCCACTGTGCCCAGGTCGGCCAGGCAGAGCTCGGTCTGGATGACCTCGATGTCGGCGATGGGGTCGACCTTGCCGGCGACGTGGATCACGTTCGGGTCGTCGAAGCATCGAACGACGTTGACGATGGCGTCGGTCTCGCGGATGTGGCTGAGGAACTGGTTGCCCAGGCCCTCGCCCTTGCTCGCCCCGGCCACGAGGCCGGCGATGTCGACGAACTCGACGATGGCCGGCACTACGCGCTCGGGCTTGACGATGCCCGCGAGCTGCGCCAGGCGCGGATCGGGCAGCTCCACGATGCCCACATTGGGCTCGATCGTGCAGAAGGGGTAGTTCTCGGCCGCGATGCCGGCCTTGGTGAGGGCGTTGAACAGGGTCGACTTGCCGACGTTGGGCAGGCCGACGATGCCGCATTGGAGGCTCATGGGCGGGCTTTCGGGGGAGGAGCAGGAATGCGGGCGCGTTTTGCTTGCGGCCCGCGGCGCAGCGCAGCGTTCGGCTACGCCGCCATTCGACGAATTCTAGGCGGCGGGGTGGCGCGCATGCCCACCCCAGCGGGACGCCTTAGAGGCTGAGCGCGCCCGGCCTCTCAGAACGCCAGCGTCGCCTTCACAGCCGCGCCTGGGCGCAGCACCGCGTCGACGCCCGAGACGATGACCGCGTTCATGCCGAAGGTCAGGCCGCCGTTGACGCGCGCGTCGGCGCGGTAGGCGGCCAGGGCGTCGGTGACGGCGTGGCCCTGGGCCGCGGTGGCCGGGTCGACGTCGGGGATGGTGCAGCGGGCGCAGGGCTTGACGAGCTTGAGCACCACCGGGCCGCCCTCGGCCTCGATCTCGAGCGTGTCGACGTGGTCCTCGTCGTGAGCTGCCGGCAGGCCGTCGAGCACCAGGTTGGGCCGGAAGCGCGCCAAGTCCACCGCGGCCTGCCCCGCCAGGGCCAGGCGCCGGTTCAGCTCTGCCAGCGAGGCGGTGGAGGTCACCAGCAGCGGGAAGCCGTCGGCGAAGGCGTTCTCGGCCTCGATCGCGCCGGTCCACTGGCGGTCGGACAGGCGCTTCTGCTCGGGGTCGAAGCGCACCAGGCGCAGGCCCTTCGTGCCCAGGAAGTCGCTGAACCACTGGCCGGCCAGCGCGCCCATGTCGTAGGCGGCGACGGTGTCGTCCCAGACCTGCACGCGCGTGGGGGCCTCCACCGCCTTCAGCGACAGGTGCAGGGCCAGCATGCCCGGCGCGCGCAGCGCCAGGTCGCCGCGCCGCATCGAGGCCGCGACCAGCGCCATCCGGGGCAGCTCGCGCTGCGTGAGCATGTCGCCGTGCGCGTCGACGACCATCCAGGCGCGGTCCAGGTCCAGGCCGGTCTCGATGAGCAGGCTCTCGCTCACGCTGAAGCCGCCGCAACTCTTGACGGGGTGCAGGCGGATCTCGGACAGGGTGCAGGGCAGGGTGCTCATGGTCGTGGGGGCGGGGGCCCGGCGTGGAGTTCGTGGGAGGGGGCGGAGGTCCGGAGCGTGGTCCGTGGGGCCGAGGGGCGGCGCGTGAGGCCGGAGCGCCAGCGCGGTCCGGACCCTCCACGCGGCGCGGCTCGCGGTCGCGCGCAGGCACAGGGGAAGAATCGTACCCGCTGCCTAGAATCCCGGGAATGGCCGGTTTCGACGTCAGCATCCGTGGTGAAGGTCCCGTGGGCCGGGCGCTGGCGCTCGCGCTGGCGCGCCAGGGTCTGCGTGTGGCCCTGGTCGGGCCCGGGCCGGCGGCAGGCGCTGCCGCCCCAGCGGGGCCCGACGTGCGTGCCTATGCGCTGAACGCCGCCTCGGTCGTGCTGCTGCAGGGCCTGAAGGTCTGGGACGCGCTGCCTGTCGATGCCCGCTGCGCCGTGCACGAGATGCGCATCCGCGGCGACGCCCCAGGCGCGTTGCTGCATTTCTCGGCCTGGGAGCAGGCGGTGGCCGAGCTGGCTTGGATCGTCGACGCGGCCGAGCTCGACGCGGCGCTCGCGGCCGCGGTGCGCTTCGCGCCGCATGTCGAGCGGCTGGACCTCGAGCCCGAGGCGCCCTTGCGGGTGCTCGCCGAGGGCAAGGATGCGGCCGGCCGCGCCGCGCTGGGCGTGCAGGTGTCGGCCCACGCCTATGGCCACAGCGGCGTGGCTGCCCGGCTCGAGAGCGATCTGCCGCACGCGGGCGTGGCGCACCAGTGGTTCCGCTCGCCCGAGGTGCTGGCCCTGCTGCCCTTCGACCGGCCGGCGGCGGGGCGCAGCTGGGGCCTGGTGTGGTCGGTGCCGGCGGCGCGCGCGGCAGACCTGCTCGCGCTCGACGACGCCGCTTTCGAGCAGGCGCTGACCGAGGCGACGCAGGGCGCGGCCGGCGCGCTGCGCCTGCGCAGCCCGCGCGCGGCCTGGCCGCTGCGGCTGTCGCAGTCGGCCCCGGTCTGCGGGCCGGGCTGGGCGCTGGTGGGCGACGCGGCCCACGTCGTCCACCCGCTGGCCGGGCAGGGCCTGAACCTCGGCCTGGCCGATGTGGCGGCGCTGGCCGGCGTGATCGGTGCGCGCGAGCCCTGGCGCCCCCTGGGCGACGAGAAGCTGCTGCGCCGGTACGCGCGCGCGCAGCGTGGCGCGACCCAGGCCATGGCCGGCGTGACCGACGGCCTGTGGCACCTGTTCGCCGCGCCCGACCCGGCGCTGCGCCTGCTGCGCAACCAGGGGCTGTCGCTCCTGGACCGCCTGGGCCCGCTCAAGAAGGCGCTGGCGGCGCGGGCGCTGGGGGTCTAGCGGCGTCCCGCGGGCTCCCGCGGCGCTCCCCGGGGATCGGCCTGCGGCGGTCGTCGCGCGGCGTGGGCCCGGGTGACGCCCTTGCGCGCGGCCGTGGCGGGCTCCGGCTCCCGGGCCTGGGATCTGGGATCTGGGATCTGGGATCTGGGATCTGGGATCATCCTGCGATGCGCGACTTCGCCGCCCTGTTCGAGGCCCTCGACGCCAGCACCTCCACCGCGGCCAAGGTGGCGTCGCTGGCGGCCTACTTTCGTGCTGCCCCGGCGGCCGACGCGGCCTGGGCCGTGTACTTCCTCGCCGGGGGCAAGCCGCGCCAGGTGGTGCCCACGGCGCTGCTGCGCGTCACCGCCTGCGCGGCGGCCGGCGTCGACGACTGGCTGTTCGAGGAGTGCTACCAGGCCGTGGGCGACTTGGCCGAGACCATCGCGCACGTGCTGCCGGCCGCGCCGAGCGTCTCCACCGAGGGGCTCGCGCACTGGGTCGAGCAGCGGCTGCTGCCGCTGAAGGGCCTGACGCCCGAGGAGCAGTCGGCGCGCCTGCGCGCGGCCTTCGACGAACTCGACGCGGCCGGGCGCTTCCTGCTCGTCAAGCTCATCGGCGGCGGCTTTCGGGTGGGCGTCAGCCGCCTGCTGGTGCAGCGCGCGCTGGCCGATGCCAGCGGCCTGGACGCCAAGACCGTCGCGCAGCGCATGATGGGCTGGACCGACGCGAAGGCGGTGCCCAGCGCTGAGCGCTACGCGCGCCTGGTCGCGCTCGACGCCGCGCCGCAGGCCGACCCGGGGCATCCCTATCCTTTCTTCCTCGCCCACCCGCTGCAACTAGAGACGCAGACCCTGGCCCAGACGCTAGGCCCGGCGCAGGACTGGCTGGCGGAGTGGAAGTACGACGGCATCCGCGCCCAGCTCGTGCGCCGCGCCGGCGGCACCTGGATCTGGTCGCGCGGCGAGGAACTGGTGACCGAGCGCTTCCCCGAGATCGTCACCCGCGCCGCGGCGCTGCCCGAGGGCTGCGTGCTCGACGGCGAGGTGCTGGTCTGGTTCGACGGCGCCGCGGCGCCCGCGTCCTTTCACCTGCTGCAGCAACGCATCGGTCGCAAGACGCTGACGCGCAAGGTGCTGACCGACGCGCCGGTGCGTTTCGTCGCCTACGACCTGCTCGAGGAGGACGGCGCCGACCTGCGTGCGCTGCCGCAGGCGCAGCGGCGCGAGCGCCTGCTCGCGCTGGCCGGGCGCGCGGGGCTGGACGTCTCGCCCGAGGTCCGCGCCGAGGACTGGGCCGGTCTGGCCGCGCTGCGCGAGACGGCGCGCGCACGCGGCGTCGAGGGCCTGATGCTCAAGCACCGGCAGGCGCGATATGGCAGCGGCCGCACCAAGGCCGACGGCCTGTGGTGGAAGTGGAAGGTCGACCCCTTCAGTGTCGACGCCGTGTTGATCTACGCCCAGGCCGGGCACGGGCGCCGCGCCAGCGTCTACACCGACTACACCTTCGCGGTCTGGAATCGCGAGCCGGCCGATGCGGCCGAGGCACAGGCTGTCATCGAGGCGATCGAGCGGCGTGAGCCGGCGCGGCCCGAGGGACTGCAGCTCGTGGCCTTCGCCAAGGCGTACTCGGGCCTGAGCGATGCCGAGTTCGCGCGCGTGGACCGCGTGATCCGCGCCACGACGCTGGAGAAGTTCGGCCCGGTGCGCAGCGTGCGGCCTTCACTCGTCTTCGAGCTCGGCTTCGAGGGCCTGAACCTGAGCCCGCGCCACAAGAGCGGCATCGCGGTGCGCTTCCCACGCATGCTGCGCATCCGCGACGACAAGCCGCTGCACGAGGCCGACACGCTGCCGACCTTGCGGGCGCTGATGGACGGGTGAGCCGTCTGGCGCGGGCGCCTCAGCGGCTCAGTCCCAGCGCCCGCCGCCGCTCGATCCACTCCAGCGCCACCAGCAGCAGCGCGGCCAGGCCGAGCGCCGCGGCCAGCACGGCCCAGTCCGGCGCGGCAAAGCGGAACAGCTCGCGCAGCGGGGCCAGCCCCAGGGCGGCAGCCAGCATGGCGGCCGTGGCCGCGAGCACGCCCCACAGCGCCGGGTTGCGGCGCCGCATCGACAGCCACCAGGGCGCGCTGAACGAGCGGTTGGCCAGGATCAGCGCGATCAGGCAGGCCACCAGCGCCGTGAACACCGAAGCGCGCACCAGGTCGGCATCCCAGCCCAGATGCAGGCCTGTCAGGTACAGCGCGGTGGTCACAGCCAGCGCCGCGCCGCCCTGCGCCAGCCCCAGGCCGAGCAGCCCGCGCGAGAGCACCGGCGCGGCCGGGTCGCGCGGTGGACGCGCCATCACGTCGTCCTCCTCGGGCTCGGACTCGAAGACGATCGAGCACACCGGGTCGATCAGCAGCTCGAGAAAGGCGATGTGGATGGGCGAGAACATCGGCGGCGTGCCCAGCAGCAGCGGCAGCAGCGCCAGCCCGGCGATCGGCACGTGCACGGCGAGGATGAAGACCATGGCCTTGCGCACGTTGTCCAGGATGCGCCGACCCAGGCGCAGCCCCTGCACGATGGCGCCGAAGTCGTCCTGCAGCAGCACCAGCGACGAGGCCTCGCGCGCGACGTCGGTGCCGCGCTGGCCCATGGCGATGCCGATGTGCGCCGCCTTCAGCGCCGGGGCGTCGTTGACGCCGTCGCCCGTCATCGCCACGACCTCGCCGGCGGCGCGGAAGGCCTGCACCAGGCGCAGCTTCTGCGCCGGCATCACACGCGCGAACACCGACACCCGGGCCGCGAGTTCGCCCAGTGCGACGTCGTCGAGCGCGTCGATCTCGGTGCCGGTGAGCACGCCGGCCTCGGTGGCGATGCCGGCCTGGCGCGCGATCGCCAGGGCCGTGGCCGGGTGGTCGCCGGTGATCATGGCCACGCGCACACCGGCGGCGCGGCATTCGCGCACCGCCGCCGGCACCTCGGCGCGCAGCGGGTCGGCCAGGCCGACCAGGCCCAGCGGCTCGAACTCGAAGCCGTGCGGGCTGGGCGGCCAGCCGCCGTTCGGGGCCGACGGGTCGCCGCGCCGGTGCGCGGCGCGCGCGACCGCGAGCACGCGCAGCCCGCGTTCGGCCATCGCGTGTGCCGCGGCGGTCCAGGCGGCGTGTCGGGGGGCGTCCAGGCGGCACAGCGCGGCAATGGCCTCGGGCGCGCCCTTGGCGGCCACGGTGTGCAGGTCCTCCCCCGGCACGGCCCAGACCTGCGAGACCGCCAGCAGTTCCGGACGCAGCCCGAAGGCGTGCACCAGCGACCAGCCGTCGTGGCCATGCGCCGCGTCGAGCTCGGCCCGGCCCAGCGTGTGGAAGGCCTGCTCCATCGGGTCGTGCGGCTCGACGGCGCTGGCCAGTACGGCCGCGTCGATCAGCGCGTGGAAGCCTTCGGGCAGCCCGGGCCCTGAGGTGTCGGCGCGCCACGCCACGAGGCCGCCGTCGTTCGGCACGGCCAGCTCGGCCACCGCCATGCGGTTGTGCGTCAGCGTGCCGGTCTTGTCGGTGCACAGCACGGTGGCCGCGCCCAGCGCCTCGATCGTTGCCGGGCGGCGAGACAACACCCGGGCGTGCGACAGGCGCCACGCACCCATGGCCATGAAGACCGTCAGCACGAGCGGGAACTCCTCGGGCAGCATCGACATCGCGAGCGTGATGCCGGCCAGCAGCGCGCCGAGCCAGTCGCCGCGGGTCAGACCGAAGATGACGACGAAGAGCAGGCTCACCCCTGCGCCGACCAGCGCGGCCAAGCGCACCAGACGCCGCGTCTCCAGTGTCAACGGGGTCGGGGGCGTGACGATGCTGCCCAGCGCCTGCCCGATGCGCCCCATCTGGCTGCGCGCGCCGGTGGCCGTGACCTCGGCCAGGCCCTGGCCGCGCACGACGAGCGTGCCGCCGTGAACCGTATCCGCGCCCGCCTTGGTCACGGGTACCGACTCGCCGGTCAGCAGCGACTCGTCGAGTTGCAGGTCGGCAGCGTCGAGCAGCACGCCGTCGGCCGGCACGCGGTCGCCCTCGCCCAGCAGCATCAGGTCCCCGCACACGACCTCGCGCCCGGCAATGCGCAGCCGCTCGCCGCCGCGCAGCACCAGCGCGCGTGGGCTTGCCAGCTCGCGCAGCGTCTGCAGCACGCGCTCGGTGCGGCCTTGCTGCACGACCGAGATGCCGATCGTGACGGCGACGAAGGCCAGCAGCACCAGGGCCTCGCGCGCATCGCCCAGCAGCAGGTAGACCACGACCCCAGCCACGAGCAACTGCGACATCGGGTCGCGCGCGGCCTCCAGCGCGATGCGCCACAGCGTGCGCTGCGGCCCGCGCGGCAATTCGTTCGGGCCCTCGTCGCGCAGTCGCCTGGCCGCGACTTCGGTGCTCAGGCCGGTGGCGGGTTGGGGCATGCCGTACGGCCTGCCCTCAGCGGTGCAGGTCCCCCAGCGCCAGGTACTTCATCTCGACG
>CAIRBF010000182.1 GCA_903876715.1 uncultured beta proteobacterium | reverse complement strand
GGCATCGGTGCGTACGCGCACCGATGCACCCGCATCAGATCTGCTCAAGCCGACTGACACTCCCCGGGGCGCCACCAGAACCCCCCCCATCGCCACATCAGCCGCCAGGCAACGCAGGGCGGCCTCGTCCCCAGGCGCCCACCTCAGCTCAACCTCGAACTCCAGCGGCGCCCCAAGGACGGCCGTGGTCGACGCGGCGCCGAACTCGAAAGCCTGGGCCGGACCGGCTACCCACAGCAGGACGAGCGTCGATACAAGGGCCTTGAATGGGGACTCGGGCATGCTTGGCAGCGGGAGGTACGGCGCCTGTTCCTAACTGAAAATCACTCTAGCACGCCCATGCGTGTGTTACCTCGGCACAGCGGCCAAGCCCTGTGACGCGCGAGCGCACAATGAGGCTTGGATTGGTCGGGGAAGCCCGGCAAGCCCGTACGGAGACAGCCCGAGCGCCCCAGGAGAAACCCTGACCGATGGACGAATTCACCGGCACCCGCCCAATGGCGGAATCCCACGCCTTCGACGTCGAGGCACTGTCGGGCTGGCTAACCAGCCGCCTGCCTCACTTCCAGCGCCCGCTTCAGGTGGTCCAGTTCAAGGGCGGACAGTCGAACCCGACCTACCTGCTGACAACGCCCGCGCTCCGCTATGTGATGCGTACCAAGCCCGGGCCCGTGGCCCGGTTGTTGCCGTCCGCCCACGCAATCGAGCGCGAGTTCCGCGTCATGGGTGCCCTGCGGGGCACCGATGTGCCCGTGCCCTCCATGATGGCACTGTGCGATGACGAGTCGGTCATCGGTCGGGCCTTCTACATCATGGAGCATGTCGAAGGCCGGGTCCTGTGGGACCAGGCCCTACCTGGGATGTCGCACCCCGAACGCGCGGCAATCTATGACGAGATGAACCGCGTCATGGCGGCGCTCCACCGCGTGGACCCGACCGCGGCGGGCCTCGGCGATTACGGCCGGCCCGGCAACTACTTCGAGCGCCAGATAGGCCGCTGGAGCAAGCAGTACCAGGCGTCTGTCACCGAGCCGATCGAGGCCATGGACCGGCTGATCGAATGGCTGCCGGCACACATCCCGGCCGGTGCGTGTGACACGTCGCAGGTGGCCGTCGTGCATGGCGACTTCCGCCTCGACAACCTGATTTTTCACCCCACACAACCGCGTGTGCTCGCGGTGCTGGACTGGGAGCTCTCCACGCTCGGGCATCCGCTGGCAGACTTCAGCTACCACTGCATGTCCTGGCACATCCCCCACGGCCTGCGCCGCGGACTGGCTGGCCTGGACATCGAGACGCTGGGCATCCCGCGCGAGGACGACTACCTGCGTCGCTACTGCGAGCGCACCGGGCGCACCGACCTGGACGCAGTTCGGGCTGACTGGAACTTCTACCTCGCCTACAACCTGTTCCGCATCGCCGCCATCCTGCAGGGCATCGCCCGGCGCGTGGTGGACGGCACGGCCGCCAGTGCCGAGGCGCGCGAGACCGGTGCCGGCGCGCGGCCGCTGGCCGAACTGGCCTGGGCCTTCGCGCAGAAGGCCTGAGTGCGTCGAAGGCCAAGCGCCAGGCCCGCTGCGCCCTCCCGAACATCTGGACACGCACAACACACGCCACGGAGAACCACATGGATTTCAGCTACTCAGCCCGCACCCAGGACCTGCAGGCCCGCCTGCTCGATTTCATGGAGCGCCACATCTACCCAGCAGAAGCCGTGTGGGCCCGGCAGATCGAGGACAACACCCGCGCCGGCCACCGCTGGTCGCCAGTGCCGGTGATCGAGGACCTGAAGCCGATGGCGCGCGCCGCGGGCCTGTGGAACCTCTTCCTGCCCGAGAGCAAGCGCGGTGCCGGGCTCACGAACCAGGAATACGCGCCTCTGGCTGAGATCATGGGCCGGGTGCCCTGGGCGCCCGAGGTCTTCAACTGCTCAGCTCCCGACACAGGCAACATGGAGGTGCTGGTGCGCTACGGCACGCCTGAGCATCAGAAGCGCTGGCTCGAGCCGCTGCTGGAGGGCGAGATCCGTAGCGCCTTCGCCATGACGGAGCCAGCCGTGGCCTCATCCGACGCCACGAACATCGAGTCGCGCATCGAGCGCGACGGTGACGACTACGTGATCAACGGCCGCAAGTGGTGGATCAGCGGTGCTGGCGATCCGCGCTGTCGCATCATGATCTTCATGGGAAAGACCGACCCCGAGGCGCCGCGGCATTCGCAGCAGTCCATGATCCTCGTGCCGATGGACACGCCCGGCGTGAAGGTGACGCGCCCGCTGTCGGTAATGGGCTATGACGACGCGCCGCACGGCCACATGGAGATCGATTTCCACAACGTGCGCGTGCCGGCGTCGAACCTTCTGCTCGGCGAAGGCCGCGGATTCGAGATCGCCCAGGGCCGCCTCGGCCCTGGGCGTATCCACCACTGCATGCGCCTGATCGGTCAGGCCGAGCGCGCGCTGGAGCTGATGTGCAAGCGCGCCAGCGCGCGCGTGGCCTTCGGCAAGACCGTGGCGCAGCAGACGGTGACGCAGGAGCGCATCGCTGAGGCGCGCATCATGATCGAGCAGGCCCGGCTGCTGACGCTGAAGGCAGCGTGGATGATGGACGTGGCCGGTAACAAGGCTGCCAAGGCGGAGATCGCGATGATCAAGGTCGTGGCGCCGAACATGGCGCTGAAGGTCATCGACTGGGCCATGCAGGTGCACGGCGGCGGCGGCATGAGCCAGGACTTCCCGCTTGCCTACGCTTGGGCCAACGCGCGCACGCTGCGCTTCGCCGACGGCCCCGACGAGGTGCACCGCAACGCGATTGCGAAGATCGAGCTCGGGCGGCACGCGGCCTGATCGAGGCGCCCGCGCAACGCACGCAGACCTCGACCCACCCACCAGGTCCCCGTTGCGCCAGTTACTGCCCGCGCCGGTACGCGGCACGGTGATCGCCGTCGAGATCGTCGTCGGTCAGACGGTGGCCGCCGGGCAGCCCTTGGTGCTCCTCGAGTCGATGAAGATGGGGGTGCCGCTGGAGGCCGTAGAGCCGGGCACGGTGCGCGCCATTGGCGCGGCAGTTGGCGACGTCGTCGACGAGGGTATGGTGCTGGTCGAGATCGAACCCGGTGCCGCTGGCGCGCTGCCGCCGCTGGCCGTGCCGGCGCCGGACCCTGCGCAACCGCGCGCCGACCTGCGCGCGCTGCTCGAGCGCCGCCATTGGCTCGATGACGCGGCGCGTTCCGAGGCGGTGCGCAAGCACCATGACGCTGGCGGACGCACCGTACGCGAGAACTTGGCCGACCTGCTCGACCTGGGCAGCTTTGTCGAATACGGCGCGCTTGCGGTGGCCGCGCAGCGCAACCGGCGCACGTTCGAAGACCTGCAACGAAACACTCCGGCCGACGGTTTGATCACCGGTATGGGCAGCGTCGGCGCACATCGGCACGGGCCCGAGCGCGCCCGCTTGGCGGTGATGGACTACGACTACACCGTGCTCGCCGGCACCCAAGGCTGGTTCAAGCACCGCAAGAGCGACCGCCTGCTCGACATCTGCGAGTGCGAGCGCCTGCCGCTGGTGCTGTTCGCCGAGGGCGGCGGCGGCTGGCCGGGCGACGTCGACGCGGGCACGGTAGCCGGCCTGCACTGCACCACCTTCCAGCGCTTCGCGCGCCTGTCGGGACCGCTGCCACCGCGGCGCGGCTACGTCGACGCGTGGTGAGCGGGCGCCAGTGCGCCGGCGCCGGGCGGGGCCGCGGGTGTTGCGGGTGGCTCAGCGCCGTGCCCTGAAGTCGCCGCCCACTCCCTTGACGAAATCGTCGGGACGCAGGTGCCGCTGCAGCGCTGCGCTCACCTGCGCCGGCGTCAAGGCTTCGATCGCGGCGCTGATCTCGGCGTGGCGGGCCATCGTCTCACCGAGCCAGGCCTGGCGCGCCAGCAACTGCGCCAGCACATCGTCCTGGGCAAGCGACAGGCGTCGAAGGTTCAGCAAGGCGCCCTGCCCTTCGGCAACCTCCTGCGCACTGAAACCCTCGCGAAGCGCGCGCTCCATCTCCTCGCGCAGCGCGGTCTCCACGGCAGCCAGCTTGTCGGGCGCGAAGATGGCTCGGAACTGCCACCAGGAGCCCGGCTCCCAGGGGTTCCACTCGATCCAGCTGCCGACGTCGTAGGACAGGCCCTCACGCTCACGGATGCGCAGCCACAGCCGGGACTGCCCTCCCTGGCCGAGCAGGTAGTTGGCCATCAGCAGCGCGGAGTAGTCGTCCGAGCGGTCCGTCAGCGGCAGGCCCTGGCGCATGCGCAGGCTCGCGTTCTGCTTGTCGGGCGTCTCGAAGACCAAGCGCGCGGGCAGGGGCGTCCACGCCGGGCGCTCCACGCGCGTCGGCGCCTGCGGTGCTGTCCAGCCCACGAAGGTCCGCTCCACCGCGGCGCGGGCGGCTGCGGGGTCGAAGTCACCCACCGCCGTGAACACACCCAGCCCCGCACCGACGAAGCGGACATGGAAGGCGCGCAACGCCTCCGGGGTGAGCGCCCGCAGGTCGGCCTCGGTCTCGTCGAAGCTCGGCGCGTGGCGCAAGTCGCCGCGCGGATAGGGATTGCCGTGGCGCTCGACCGCCAGGGCCACGATGGCACCGGGCTCGCTGCGCGCGCGGGCCAGTGCTGCCAGTTGCTGACGCACCGATTCGTCCAGCAGCGCCGCGTCGAAGACCGGCTGCCTCAGCATCTCGGCCACCAGCTCGAGCAGCGCCGGGAAGCTCTCGCGCCGTGCCCGCATCTGCGCCGAGAGCAGGCCGCGCGTGAACTCGAAGGACACCTCCGCGCGCAGCGCGTCCAGGCTGTCCTGCACCTGCTGGCGCGTGCGCGTGGCCGTCGCCTTGCCGAGCAGGTCGGCCATCACGCTGGCGGTCGCGCCCAAGCCGCGCAGCGAGGCGGCGTCGCCCACCCGCAGCTGGAGTTCGGCCTGCACCACCTGTCCGCGCGGACCCTTGGGCAGCAGCGCCACTTTCAGCCCGCCCACCTGCGCGCGCTGCACGCGCGCCTCGATGGCTTGCGGCGTGGCGGCGAAGGCCTCGACCCCCGCCTCGGCCGCGCGCGGGCGAAAACCCTGCAGTTGGGCCGCGACGTCCACCGCCGCCGGTGCCGGCGCACGCAACGGCGCCGGCGTGGGTACGAAGTTGCCCAGCGTGCGGTTGGCCGGCAGCAGGCGCTCCTGGGCCACGCGCTGCACCTGCGCCAGCGACACCTCACGCACCCGGTCGCGCAGCAGGAAGACCAGCCGCCAGTCGCCCTGGGCCACCGACTCCGACAGCGCCAAGCCCACCTGCTCGGGATCGGTGTAACCCTGGTCCCAGGCGTTGAGCCAGCGCGTGCGGGCACGCTCGAGCTCCTCGACCGTGATGGGCTCGTCGGCCAGGGTCTCGAGCGCGCGCAGCAGCGCCTGCCGGGCAGCCGCCAGGTCCTGACCCGGGGCGAGCTGGGCCCCAAAGACGATGTAGCCCGGGTCGTGCAGCCCGGCCGCCCAGCCCCAGGTGCGTGCGGCCAGTCCGGCCTGCGTCAGGCGCCGGTGCAGGCGGCCGCCGGGCTCGTCGGTCAGCACCTGCGTCAGCAGTTCGACGGCCGCCTGGTCTGGGTGGGCCGCCGGCACACCGTGGTAGCCCACCAGCAGCGAGGCGCCGCCCCCGATGCGGCGCAGCACGACCTCGCGTTCGCCGTCCTGCACCGGGTCCAGCGTGACCAGGCGAGGCAGCGGTGTGGCCGGGCGCGGAATGACACCGAACGCCTCTTCGACGATCGCGCGCACCCGGTCGGGCTCGAAGCGGCCAGAGACGATCAGCGTCGCGTTGTCCGGTCGGTACCAGGTGCGGTAGAAGGCGCGCAGGCGTTCGATGTCCACCCCCTCGACGTCGCTGCGCGCTCCGATGGTCGAGCGGCCGTAGCCATGCCACTGGTACATGGCGGCCAGCGTCTTTTCGAACAAGATGCGCCCCGGGCTGTTTTCGCCCATCTCCATCTCGTTGCGGACCACCGTCATCTCGGTGTCGAGATCGGCCTTGGCGACATGGCTGTTGACCATGGCGTCGGCCAGCCAGCCCAGGTACCAGGCCAGGGTCTCGTTGTTCGAGGCGAAGCTCGCAAAGTAGTTGGTGCGGTCCATCGACGTGGTGCCGTTGGCGCGCAGACCGCGGCGGCCGAAGTCCGCCCATGGCCGCGGGTGGCGCGCTGAACCCTTGAACAGCATGTGCTCGAGCAGGTGCGCCATGCCGGTTTCGCCGTGGTTCTCGTGCCGGCTGCCCACACGTACGGTCAGGTTCACCGTGGTCGTTGGTTTCGAGTCGTCCGGCGCCAGCAGCAACTGCAGTCCATTGGGCAGGGCATATTCGGTGATGCCCTCGACGCTGCGCACCGGCGCAGTCGCCGCAGCGTTGGCCGCGGCCGCGGGCACGTAAGTCAGCGTCAAAAAGGCGCCGAACAGCAGATTGGAAAGGCGCCACAGCCAGGGCAGGGAATGGTGGGGCATGGACAAGTTCCTGAACGCGCGCGTGGATGGGACGGTGCCGTGCGCAGAGCACGGCAGTTGAAAGTTTGGGGCGATGGGCGCTGGATCAAGGGCAGGCCCCGGGCGCTGGCATGGACCCCCTCGGCCCGCCGCGCGCGCGGCGCTCAACGGCGCAACGGCAGGACGACCATCGGATCGACGGGTCAACCCCTGCGCAGCACGTCAAACCGCAGCTTTGTGGCTGATGATTCCCATGTTGCCGTAGCCGCGCAGCCCGGTGCCGGGGTACACCACGCGGCCGTCCGGTGCCGGGCGCACTGGCGCGCCAGCTCGGCCGGCGATCGACAGCCGCTGGCCAGCCCGGGGCTCGTCGGACGAATCGTCACGCAGTGCTTCCGTCACCCTCTGCGCGAGCACCTGCCGCAAGACGAGGCCGGTGAACACGTCCCTGGCCGGCAGGGAGTCGGGAACGGTCGATGCTCGCGGCGTGGGCCTCCGCCGCCAGACAGCCACAAGACATCCCACCCCACCGCACGAGCGCACACCACCTCGTCCAGCCGGCCGGTCTGCCGGACGCGACGCGCATTGCGCTCCGTCGATCGATGTGACGGTTTCGGACACGTCAGCAGGCCCGATCGATCCGTAGAACGGCGTCGTCCACCCCTACAGCGCCAGCCGGTTGATGCCGTCGAGCGCGGCCGTCTTGTAGCACTCGGCCAGTGTCGGAAAGTTGAACACCGCGTCGGCGAAGTAGTCGATGGTGCCGTCGTGGGCCATCAGGGTCTGACCGATGTGGATCAGCTCGCTCGCCCCTTCACCCATGATGTGCACCCCCAGCAGCTTCTTGCTCTCAGGGCTGAAGATGATCTTCAGGATGCCGGTGCGGTCGCCGATGATCTGCCCGCGCGAGATCTCACGGTAGTTGGCCTTGCCGATCTCGTAGGGGACGCCGGCGGCGGTGAGTTCGTCTTCGTTCTTGCCAATGGTCGAGATCTCCGGCACGGTGTAGATGCCGTAGGGGAAGAGTCCTATGCCGCCCTCATGCTCCGCCCGCAGGCCGAAGGCATGGCGGGTGGCCGCCCGCCCCTGCTCGTAGGACGTGGAGGCCAGGGATGGGTAGCCGATCACGTCGCCGACGGCGTAGATGTGCTCGACGTTGGTCTGGAAGTGCTCGTTCACCGGCAGGCGCCCGCGCGCGTCCCGATGCACCCCGGCGTTTTCCAGGTCCAGCCGGCGCGTGGCGCCCTCTCGACCGATGGAATACAGCACCGCCTCGGCATGCAGCACCTTGCCGCTCTTCAGCCCGACCTCTACCGGCTTGGACACGCCCTGCAGCAGCTTGACCTGCGCCACCTCCTCGCCGAGCCGCATGGTGACGTTGCTCTGCTGAGCCACGTAGGTCAGGGCCGCCGAGATCTCGTGGTCCAGGAAGGGCAGCAGCACGGGCCGCTTGTCCACGATGGTCACGCGCACGCCGAGCGCGGCGAACATCGTGGCGTACTCCGCGCCGACCACGCCGGCACCGACCACGATGAGCGAGCGCGGCAGGAACTCCAGCCCCAGCACGTCGTCGCTGGTGAAGATGCGCTGGCCGTCGAACGGGATGTGGTCGTCGCGGGCCGCCTCGGTGCCGCAAGCGATGACGATCTTCTCGGCACTGATCTGCCGTCGGCCGTGCCCCGCCGCCGACTGGAGCTCGACGGTGTGCGCGTCGACGAAGCGCGCGGTGGATTCGATCAGTTCCACCCGATTGCGCGTCATCTGGTTGCGGATCACATCGATCTCGGAGCGCACCACCTGCTGCACCCGGTACAGCAGGTCATCGATGGTGATGTCGTGCTTGACCCGGTAGGACGAGCCGTAGATGCCACGCTCGCGAAACCCCGACAGGTGCATCACCGCCTCACGGAAGGTCTTGGACGGGATGGTGCCAGTGTTGACGCACACGCCACCGACCGCGCGGGCACGCTCGATGACGGCCGCGCGCTTGCCGATCTTCGCCGCCTGTATGGCCGCGCGTTGCCCCGAAGGGCCCGACCCGATGACCACGAGGTCGTAATCGAACGCCGATCTGCTTTCTGCGGATGCCGACGTTTCTGCCTTGCCAGGCCCGGGGCTCATGTCTGCCACTTGGAGTCTCCTTTGGTCTCTTTGTCGAACGGCTTCTATCGGAACGATTCCACGCAGCGCAGCGCCGGCCAGCACCTGGATCCGCTCTGTCTTCGTTCGTTGATACCGTGTAAACCGTTCAACCGATGTTACGGGCGTTCGAAGCCACCGTGCCAGATGGTTGACACGGACACCGAGCCATGAAGGAAACGACCAAGAAATTCAGGCACGGCAGAGCGAGCCTGACATCAATCGGCAGGTCACGACACGGCCAGCGCGGGCGGCGATCCGCCGGACGCGCAGCCCGGCACCCGCCACCGCCCGTTCAGATCCAGGCCTGGATCACGTAGTCGTACAGCGCCTGAGCGTTCGTCATGTCCACGCGCTGCAGGCGGATCTTCCAGGCGCCCGTCTCGCGCACCAGCGTGTGGCGGTAGCTGCCGCCGAAGTGGCGCACCGCATCGCGCCGCAGCTCCATCATCTGGAAGCGCGAGTACACCTCCAGCCGGTCGGGCGAGACGACCTCGACGATGACGCCGCCGACGATGTGGTTGGTACCCCAGGACGCTGCCTGGGACCAGGCGTTGGGGTGCGACAGCCGGCCCATGCGGACCTCCATCAGCAGCTTGTCCTCGGCGAAGATCGAGGGCTCGCCCATCCAGTCGGTCTGGTCGGGCGTCGAGGGCATCCAGTAGATACCGTCGTCGCTGAACAAGCCGATCCACTCGCCCCAGGCGCGCGCGTCCAGCATGACGGCCTGCCGGAATAGGAGGGTCTCAACCTCGCGCTGCAGCGCCGGATCGACTCCCGCGCCGGGCTGCGGCACGTAGCCGCGCGCGGGCACACGTCCGCGTCCCAGGTGTTCGGGCGCGATGGACTCGGCGCCCGTCATGGACTGCACGGCCTCGATCACGACCCCGGTCCCCAGGGCCTGGCTCACGTCGTTGCGGTTCATCGCTCAGGCTCCTGCGGCGGCGGTGGCGGGGACCGCAGCGGGATCGAACGCTTGCAGCGCCGGGGCCATGTACTCGGACCAGGCGCGGAACTGGTTGCGCATCACGACCTCCGAGGTGCCCTTGCTGGAGTACAGCACGCCGTCATGTTCGGTGTCGGTGCCGAAGTGGCGGTGGAAGCTGACCCATTCGCCGCCGCGGGATTCGAGCCCGCGCTGGCCCTTGGTCCAGTTCTCCAGGTCGTCGGCGTTGATCATCGTGGCAGGCGAATTAACGAGGTTGAAGTACCACAGCGAGCGCCGGTAGATGGCCTCGGGCACGCCCTTGAGGCGGAAGTGCCAGATTTCGGACAAGGTCTTGTCCGGCGCCACGGGGCGCAAGCAGCGCAGTTGCTGCAGAGGCGACTGCACTGACAGGTAGGGGTAGACCAGCACGTGGTGGATGCTGCGCGACAGGAATTCCTCGGCCTTCTGCTCGCCGTAGGCCTGCTTCATCAGGGCCTCGTACTCGAGCGTGTCGGGGTCGGTCGGCCGCAGCCCCATGTAGGCTTTCAGGATGCCGTGGCCGTGAGAGAAGTTCACGGTCTGCACCTTGTCCCACTGGTCGAAGCTGGAGGCGAAGGCCGAGAGGTAGTGGAAGAACAGCGGCGCCTTGCCCTGCTCGGCCTTGACCCGCTGCTCCACGCGCCGCGCCGGCACGCCGGTGGACTGGTGCGTGACGGAGGGGTGCAGCGCGTCGAGCTGGTTCTCCATGAAGAACTTCCAGTTCGAGTGCTGCATCACGCGATGGCACACGCGCACGGCCTCGACCTCGCCCTGCGGCGAGCGATCGCACATGTCGTCGAAGGCCACGCGCGCCTCGCCCAGGAATTCCGGCAGGCTCGGGCCCTCGGCCGCCAGGCTGGCGAAGACGAAACCGCGATAGCTCGCCACGCGCGCGGCGGGCTTCATGCTGCAGTCGGGGTCGTCCGTGTGCAGCCGTGTGCCGTCGTAGGCCTGCTTCAGCGGGATCGCACGCACCCGGCCGTCAAGGTGGAAGCTCCAGGCGTGGTACGAACAGACGAAGCCATTGCCAGTGTTGCCGCTCGCATTTCCGCACAGCTGCACGCCGCGGTGCGGGCAGCGGTTGTACAGCACGTGGATGGCGCGATCCTTGCCACGCACCATCACCATGGGCTGGCGGCCGATCTGCACGGTGTGGTAATCGCCCGTGTTCGGAACCTGCGACTCGTGACCGCAATAGACCCAGATCTTCTCGAAGACGTGTTCCATCTCGAGTTCGAGCAGCGCCGGGTCGGTGTAGACGCTGCGGTGCACCCGGTCGGGCTGCACCAGGTGTTCCAGGGTGGGCAGGGGCATCGTCAGGGGCTCCATCGGGGCGGTTGAACCCGACCCGTCGGGCGCACGTGGGTCCAGGGTCGGCAATATGCTGACCATACCAAACCAGGCCGGCGCCACCTACAACCAACCATGCCAAATCCATCACCATTGGTCATGGATTACCGCAAGGTCCAGATCTTCCTCGCGGCCGTGCGCCACGGCGACTTCACCGAGGCTGAGGCCGAGCTCGGTCTGTCCCAGCCGGCGCTGTCCAAGAGCATCAAGGCGCTGGAGCGCTCGCTGGGCGCGCGCCTGCTCGAGCGCGGGCGCTTCGGCGTCAGCCCCACCCCTTTCGGCAAGGCGCTGCTGCAGCATGGCCAGGTGGTCGAGGTCGAGCTACGCCACGCGATCGACGAGATCGAGGCCTTGAAGGACGCCCGAGGCGGCCACGTGCGCTTGGGCTGCGGCCCGACGGAGGCCAATCGCCTGCTGCCGCTGGCGCTGGAGCGCCTGGCCGCCAGCGACCCCGCGCTGCGCGTGACCGTGCTCTACGGTCTGAACGAGGCGCTGATGCCCTGGGTCCAGCAAGGCGAGGTCGACTTCGCGTTGTCGTCGGTGCCACCGCGGGCGCAAGACCCTGACCTGCGGCACGAGCCGCTGTTCACCGAGACGGCAGTCGTCGCGGCGCGCGCCGGCCATCCGCTGGCGACCGAACGCGCGCTCCAGCCCGCCCGCCTGCAGCCCTGCCGCTGGATCCTGCCGCGTCCGCGCGAGCTCGAGCGCCTGGCGTTCGATGACTTCTTCCGCCGCCACGGGCTCGAGCCACTGGCAGCGGGCATCGCGACCACGTCCACAGTTCTGACGAAGTCCTACGTGCTGCAGAGCGACGCGCTGACCTTCATCCCGCGCCAACTCATCTGGTGGGAGGTGCAGGCCCGACAGCTCGCCGCGCTCGACGTCGTCGGCGCCGACTGGACGCGCATCGTCGGGCTCACGCTGCGTCGCATCGGCTCCGTCAGCCCGGCCGCGCGGCACGTGGCCGACACCGTGCGCGCCGTGGCGGCGGGGCAATTCGGCAGTGCGGCTTGACCCGGTGCCGGTGCTGCCGCGCCATGAGCGCGCACGACGGCCGGGCCGGTGGGCCGTACGCGCTGTCGGTCATCGAGCCGGCCCGAGAACCGGCCGCGGCCTCACACCCCGAAGTAGCGGTGCCAGACCGTGGGGTCGGCTTGCAGCTGCGCTGAACTGCCTCGCCATGCAACGCGGCGGCGCTCGAGGATGAGGCGGTGGTCGGCGATCTCCACCAGGCGGTTCACGCACTTGTCGACGACGATCAACGTCAGGCCCTCGGCGCGGAGCTGGCGTAGGCAGTGCCAGACCTCCTCGCGGATCAGCGGCGTGAGCCCCTCGGTGACCCCGTCCAGGATCATCATCTTCGGGTTCGTGACCATGGCACGCCCGATCGCCAGCATCGTCTGCTCGCCGCCGGACAGCTGTGAGCCGAGGTTGCGCTTGCGCTCCGCCAGGCGGGGGAAGAGCTCGTAGACCCGACGCGAGTCCCAGGCGGCGCCATGGGCATGGCCGTTGCGCCGGGCCCGCAAGGCCGTGAGGTACTCGTCGACACTCCGGTTGGCGAAGACTTGGCGCCCCTCGGGCACCAGCGCCAGGCCGATGCGGCCGATGCGGCCGGGGCTCCATCCCGAGACGAGCTGAGAGGCAAATCCGATCTCCCCGGCACGCGCCGCCTTCAGCCCCATCAAGGTGCGGATGAAGGTGGTCTTGCCCATGCCATCGCGGCCGAGCAGCCCTACGACCTCGCCAGCGCCCACCGCGAGATAGACACCGAACAGCACGGTGCTGGCGCCATAGGCGCACTCCACCGCCGTGGCCTGCAGCAGCGGCTCAGCCATCACCCGCTCCGGCGGAAGGCCCACCCCTCAGCGACGAGCCGAGATCATCGCCCAGGTAGGCGGCGATGACCTGCGGGTCTTGGCGGATCGACGCCGGTGGCCCCGAGGCGACGACCGTGCCGTTGACCAGCACCGTGATGCAGTCGGCGAGGCGGAACACTGCGTCCATGTCGTGCTCGACGAGCAGGATCGCGACCTCGTGCCGCAGGCTGTCGATCAGCGCCACCAGGCGCTGCGATTCACCGGGTCCGACACCGGCCATCGGCTCGCCCAGCAGCAGGCGCGGGCGGGTGGCCAGCGCGAGGCCGATCTCGAGCACACGCTGCTCGCTGTGCGACAGCGCGCTCGCCAGCGCATCCACCTGGTGCGCGATGCCCAGGCGCAGCAGCGGCGCGTCGGCCTCCTCGGCGAGCGCGGTTTCGGCTGCCACCAGGCGCCAGAAGGCAAGGCTGCTGCCCGAGCGCGCCTGAACCGACGGGGCCAGGTTTTCGCGGACCGAGAAGGACTTGAACAGGCGGGTGATCAGGATGGAGCGCGCCAGACCGCGTGCGACGCACCGATGAGTGGACAGCGTCGTCACATCCGCGCCGGCAAATATCACGCGCCCCGCGTCGGGCCGCAGATGCCCCGACAGCTGCGCGGCCAGCGTTGTCTTGCCGGCGCCAGTGGGACCGATCAGTGCGTGGATCTCACCGGGGCTGACCTGAAGACTCACGCCGTCGGTGGCCACGAGCGCGCCGAAGCGCTTGACCAGTCCGGCCACCTGCAGCAGCGCCGGCTCGGAGCGCCCGCCCCTTTCCGCGTCTACCGTTCCCCGCCTCGCACCCTGCGGACCAGGGTGAGCGCTCGGCAGCAGCCCGTCCGCGCTCACGGCGCGTCCTCCGGCCGGCCACGACGGCGCGGCCAGCGCAGTGCAGCCAGGCCCCGCGACGCCAGCATGACGACGGCCAGCAGCACCCAGCCGACGTAGAACTGCCAGTGGATGGTCAACTCGGCGATCGTGTCCTCGAGCGCGAGCAGGACGATCGCTCCCCACAGGCCATCCGACAGCGTACCTACGCCGCCGAGGATGAGCAGCAGGATGCATGATGTTGGAGAACACGACACCGGTCATGAAATCGACCTTGTCGCGTTTGACCAGCCGCTCGAAGGCCTGCTTGGCCACGTTCGGCTTGAACTGGTCGTCGACCATGGTCACGTCGGCTGGCAGGCCACCGAGCCTGCCGCCGTTGAACTTGACGGCGAGCATGAAGGCGTCGCGAATGTCGACGCCCAGCGCAGCCGAAGGTCCCGACAAGGTGCTGACGAAACCGACCTTGACCTTGTCACTGGCAAACGCAGGGAGACTTGCGGTGGCTGCCAGGAGGGATGCGGCCGTCAGGCCGATGAGCAGTCCGGTACGCCTGAAGTGTCCATTGCACAGAGATCTGGGGGTGTCGCGCGGCACTGAGCAGGCAGGCGGCGAAGATCCGCCTACACGGACCGAGCGCGGAATTACTTCACCGATCGATCTGGCACACCGCTTCAGGAAACCACGGCAAGACAATCCCTGATGGCCGACAGCGCCCGGCGAAGAGCCGTCGAACGGAGCCTGGCCTGCCCGGAGGGACTCGAACCCCCGACCTGCTGCTTAGAAGGCAGCTGCTCTATCCAGTTGAGCTACGGGCAGAAGGCGACGCGGCTCAGTGCCCGCCGGCCAGCTGGAGGTGAGATGGTCGGGGTGAGACGATTCGAACGTCCGACCCACTGCTCCCAAAGCAGTTGCGCTACCAGGCTGCGCCACACCCCGACGAAGCTGCGCATTGTATCGGCCAGGGACAGCAGCTCCCGAGGGGATTTCTCAACCCTGGGCCTGACGCGCCATCGCTGCGGCGCGGATGGTGCCCAGCGTCGTGCGCGAGGTGATGACGTCGGTGTCGAGCTTCAGGTGCAGCAGCGTGGGCTCGCCACTGGCCAGCGCGCGGGCGAAGGCGGACTCGAACTGCGCGCTCTGATCCACGCGCTCGGCCTGCCAGCCGTAGGCGCGCGCGAGCATCACGAAATCGGGGTTGTGCAGGTCGCTGCCGCAGACGCGGCCGGGGTACTCCCGCTCCTGGTGCATGCGGATAGTGCCGTAGCTGCCGTTGTCGACGACGATGCTGACCAGGCGCCGCGCGCCGCTCGCTTTGGCGGTGGCCAGTTCCTGGCCCGTCATCAGGAAGTCGCCGTCCCCGGCGACGTTGACAACGGTGCGTTGCGGGTACAGCAAAGCCGCGGCCACCGCAGCCGGGAACCCGTAGCCCATGGCACCCGAGGTGCAGGCCAGTTGCGTGCGACCATGGTGCTGGAGCCCCGGGTACTGCACATAGCGGTGCAGCCAGCCGCTGAAGTTGCCTGCCCCGTTGGTATACACGGTGTCAGCGGGGGCCAGGCGCTGTACCGTCCTCATCACTGACGCCAGGTCCATCGGCTCCACCGGGACGACCTGCTGGTTGGCCAGGTAGTCGGCGCGCGCGGCGGCCGTCCAATCGGCCCAGGGCAGCGTGGGTGGTGCGGCCAGGGTCTCGAGCGCCTTGCCGGCGCAGGCCAGAGAGGACTGCAGCATCAGGTCGGCGGCATAGACCCGGCCAAGTTCCTCGGGCCCGGCGTGCAGATGCACGAGTTTCTGCGTCGGGCGCGGCACCTGAAGCAGGGTGTAGCCGCTGGTCGTCATCTCGCCCAGGCGCACGCCGATGGCCAGCACCAGGTCGGCCTCGCGGATGCGCCGGGCCAGCGCCGGGTTGATGCCGATGCCGGCGTCGCCCGCGTACAGCGGATGCCGATTGTCGAAGGTGTCCTGGAAGCGCAGGCCGCAGGTCACCGGCAGTTGCCAGTTCTCGGCAAAGCGTTGCAGCGCCTCTACCGACGCGACCGTCCAGCCACTGCCCCCGGCGATCAAGATGGGCCGCTGCGCCTGCATCAGCAACACGCGCAGGTCGCGCAAAGCGCCAGGCGCCGGCCAGGCCAGCGCGGGTTCGACGCGCGGCAACACCGGCGCGGCGGTCGGTGTCGTCAGCATGTCCTCGGGAAGCGCCAGCACCACCGGACCAGGCCGCCCCTGCATCGAGGTGTGGAAGGCTCGCGCCACGTACTCGGGCAGGCGGTCCGCGCTCTGCACCTCGGCTGCCCACTTGGCCATGCCCAGCGTGCCTGGGCCGAACATCTGCCGGTAATCCACCTCCTGGAAGGCCTCGCGGTCGCGCTGATCGCTCGCCACCTGACCCACGAACACGATCATCGGCGTGGAGTCCTGGAATGCCGAGTGCACGCCGATGGCTGCGTTCGACGCCCCGGGCCCGCGCGTGACGAAGCAGATGCCGGGTCGGCCGCTGAGCTTGCCCTGCGCATCGGCCATGAAGCTTGCGCCGCCCTCCTGCCGGCAGGCGACGAAGCGGATGCGGTTGCGGTGCTGGTGCAGGCCGTCGAGCACAGCGAGATAACTCTCTCCAGGGACACCGAAACAAGTATCGACGCCCTGGGCGATCAGCGCCTCCACCAGCGCATGGCCGGCCAGGCGGGGGACGGTATTCGAGTCACTCACGATGTCGCTCCTTTGCCGGGGATCCCCGATGCCGTGCGAAGACCGACCCACGCGGCGGCCGTGATTCCAAGAATGAAGGCGGCGGCCGACCCGGCGAAAACACCTGCGGCCCAGCCGCGGTCCATCATCCATCCGAACAGGGGTGCGCCGAGCGTGAAGCCGACGTCGAAGCCCGCGTAGACGGTGCCGTAGACACGCCCAGTTGCCCCAGGAGGTGCGGCCTGGCGAATGAGCAGGTCCCGTGAGGGACCTGCGACGCCGGTGCCCAGGCCCGCCAGTGCCGTGACGAACGCGGCCAGCGAGCTGGGCAACCATCCGCTGGCCACGATCAACAGCAGCAGTGCCGTACCCGTCATCGCCAGGCCGATGGTGAGTTCCAAGCGCGACACGCGCGTGCTGACGAAGCCGCCGATCAGCATACCGACCGCCCCGAATAACATGTATCCCGTCAGCACCGAAGCCGTCGCAGACAACGGCAGGTTGTACAACTGGCCCAGCGCCGGCCCTGCGAAGCCCTGAATGGCCGACATCGCAAACGTGCTGAACAGGAAGAAAGCAAAATACATCCACAAGGTGGGCAGGCGAAGGAAGGCCAACGGATGCTCGGACGCCGCAGCCGCCCGGACGCGTGCAGATGCAGCGCCGGCGGCAGGCGCCTTCAACGCGGCGGCAGACCGGTCCTCGAGCACATCACGGTGCTGCCAGACGAGCGCCAGCACGAAGATGACCCACAAGGCCGTGGCCAGGTAGGCCCCGCGCCAGCCGACGCCGCTGGCCGTCAGGCCGACCAGGAACACCGGGGCCGCGGCCCAGCCCAGGTTCCCGCTGATGCCGTGCACGGAGAAGGCGTGGCCCAGCCGCCGCGGCGAGACGCGCTTGTTGAGTATCGTGAAGTCCACCGGATGAAACGGCGCGTTTCCCAGGCCCGCGAGCATGGCCGCAAATACCAACCCGCCGTAACCTTGTGCCGATGCTGCCGCCAGCGCTGCGAGCAGGAAGCAGCCCAGCGCGGCGTACAGCACCACGCGCGCACCCACCCTGTCGACGAGAAAGCCAGCCAGGGCCTGGCCAATGCTCGAGACCAGGAAGAAAAGACTCACCAGCAGGCCCAGCTCCGAGTAGCTGAGCCCGAACTCGCTGATGAACACCGGAAACAGCGGCGGCAGCAGCAGGTGGAAGAAATGCGAGGTCCCATGTGCAACAGAGATGACGCCGATGATGCGGGCGTCCTGCCCGAGGGGTACGGCAACGGTGGCGGTGGTGGACATGCGTGCTTCGGTGCACCCGGGGATGCGGGCGGAGTGGGTGTCTGCGCTGCGAGCGAGTAGCCAGCGGCACCGGGCCGGCAGCCGTGTATCGGCCAAATTCGAGATGATTGTGCGCCAAGGTCGCTCCCCGAGGACTTCGCGCCTGGGCTACCATCTCGGTCCCCTGAAACACAGCCCCGTGCGGACACCATGAGCGCCGTGATGTACGACTACACGAGGCAGGACGCCGAAGGCGCGTCCTGCACGGCGCACGCTTGGGCCAAAGTGCCCCCTTCGCTGACCCCGGCCCAGCGCAAGAACAAGATGGCCGAGGCCGCCGCGGCGTTGCGGCGGGTGGGCGCCATGCTGGTGGCCCACTACTACGTCGACGGCGACCTTCAGGACCTCGCACTCGAGACTGGGGGCTGCGTCGCCGACTCGCTGGAGATGGCCCGCTTCGGACGCGAGCACTCAGCCCAGACCCTGATCGTGGCCGGCGTGCGCTTCATTGGCGAGTCAGCCAAGATCCTCTCGCCGGAAAAGCGCGTGCTGATGCCCGACCTGGAGTCGACCTGTTCGCTGGACCTCGGGTGCCCGCCTGACGAGTTTGCTGCCTTCTGTGACGCCCACCCCGATCGTGAGGTCGTCGTCTATGCGAACACCAGCGCCGCGGTCAAGGCGCGCGCCGACTGGATGGTCACGAGCTCGTGCGCGCTGCCCATCGTCGAGCACCTGAAGGCCCAAGGACGCAAGATCCTGTGGGCGCCCGATCGCCACCTTGGGCGCTATGTGCAGGAGCAGACCGGCGCAGACATGCTGATGTGGAACGGCGAGTGCATCGTCCACGACGAGTTCAAGGGCCTGGAGCTCGAGCTGATGCGGCGCGAGTACCCGCAGGCGAAGGTGCTGGTCCACCCCGAATCACCCGAAAGCGTGGTCCGCCAGGCGGACGTTGTCGGCTCCACCTCGCAGCTGCTGAACGCCGTGGTGAACGGCAGTGCGAGCGAGTACATCATCGCCACGGACAGCGGCCTGATGCACCGCATGCGTCAACTCGCCCCGGGAAAGACGCTGCTGGAGGCTCCCACCGCAGGCCGGGGCGCCACCTGCAAGAGTTGCGCGCACTGCCCCTGGATGGCCATGAACAGCCTGCAAGGCGTGATCGACTGCCTGGCCCGCAACGACGGCGAGATCCACGTCGACGATCTGGTGCGAGCACGCGCGCAGCGCTGTATCGAGCGCATGCTCGACTTCGTTCAGCGCAACCCCGGGGCCGTGTCGCAACCCCGAGGCGGCTTCGCGCCCTCCTTCGGCTCGGCCTGATTCTTGGCGCCCGACAGCGGCGGCATGCATCCGCTGCGGTGTCAGTGTACGACGCGCTCGAAGGCGAACTCCGAACCGCGAACGTCCACCGGGATCACGTCCTTGGGCCCGAAGCGGCCCTGCAGGATCAGTTTGGCCACCGGGTTTTCGACGCGTTGTTGGATCGCGCGCTTGAGGGGCCTGGCGCCGAACACCGGGTCGAAACCCACCTTGGCCAGTTCAGCCAGCGCCATCGGCGCCACCTCGAGCTGCATATCCATCTTCGCCAGGCGCTGGCGCAGACCCTCAAGCTGGATCTTCGCGATCGCCTCGATGTGCTGACGGTCCAGCGCGTGGAAGACCACGGTCTCGTCGATCCGGTTCAGGAACTCGGGCCGGAAGTGCTGCTTGACCTCAGTCCAGACCGCGTCGCGGATGAGCGCGCTGTCCTGGCCGGCCATCTGCATGATCTGGTGCGAGCCGAGGTTGCTCGTCATCACGATCACGGTGTTCTTGAAGTCCACCGTGCGGCCCTGGCCGTCGGTCAGGCGGCCGTCGTCCAGCACCTGCAGAAGCACGTTGAAGACGTCCGGGTGCGCCTTCTCCACCTCGTCGAGCAACAAGACGCTGTAGGGCTTGCGGCGCACGGCCTCGGTGAGCGTGCCGCCCTCCTCGTAGCCCACATAGCCGGGCGGCGCGCCGATCAGGCGGCTGACGCTGTGCTTCTCCATGAACTCGCTCATGTCGATGCGCACCATGTGGTCGTCGCTGTCGAACAGGAAGCCCGCCAGCGCCTTGCACAGCTCGGTCTTGCCCACACCCGTGGGGCCGAGGAAGAGAAAGGAGCCGAGCGGGCGGTTCGGGTCCGACAGGCCCGCGCGCGAGCGCCGTATCGCGTCGGCCACGGCCACGATGGCCTCATCCTGGCCTACCACGCGCGCGTGCAGTCTGTCCTCCATCTGCAGCAGCTTGTCGCGCTCGCCCTGCATCAGCTTGGACACCGGGATGCCGGTGGCGCGTGACACCACTTCGGCGATCTCCTCGGCGCCGACCATGGTGCGCAGCAGCTGCGGCCCTTTGGCCCCGCCCTTCTTGCCCGCCTCCTTGTCCTGCGCCTCCTTCAGACGCTTCTCCAGCTCGGGCAGTCGGCCGTACTGCAGCTCGGCGACCTTGTTGAAGTCGCCCTTGCGCTTCAGATCCTCGACCTGCAGGCGGATCTTCTCGATCTCTTCCTTGACCTGGGCCGAGCCCTGGGCCATGGCCTTCTCGGCCTTCCAGATCTCCTCGAGGTCCGCGTACTCGCGCCCGAGTTTGCCGATCTCCTCCTCGATCAGCGCCATGCGCTTGACCGAGGCCTCGTCCTTCTCCTTGCGCACGGCCTCGCGCTCGATCTTGAGTTGGATGAGACGGCGATCGAGTTTGTCCATCGCCTCGGGCTTGGAGTCGATCTCGATCTTGATCTTGGCCGCAGCCTCGTCGATCAGGTCGATCGCCTTGTCGGGCAGGAAACGGTCGGTG
>CAIRBF010000181.1 GCA_903876715.1 uncultured beta proteobacterium | reverse complement strand
CGCCAGCGCGCCTGCAGGAATGACCTCGTTGAACTCGAGGGCGACCCTGCTGCCGTCCGCATTGGTGGCTGCGCCCAGCAGGACAGGCGCGCGCGTGTCCGCAGGGTAGCGGACCGCCGCGGACAGGCCGAAGCTCGCCACGTCATTGCCATTGATGTCCTGCAGTGCGCGGGCGTCATTGGCCGTGGTCGGGTCGGAATAACTCACGGAGACCGACGACGCCGTCGCTGCCGAAGCCGGCAGGCTGATGCGCACGGTATCGCCCTCGCCGCTGACGATCGAGTACTCCGTGGACGCCAAGGCAACGCCATTGAGCGCAATCTGGAAAGCACTCGCCAGCGGCAGGTTGCCTCCATTTATCTCCTCGTTGAATACGAGTTGGAGTTCAGACTCGACCACACCAGCCGAGACGAGCTGGGGCCCTGTCGTCTCCGTCGAGATGGCGTTCCCCCCGAATTTCGGCGCGCCGGAGACGATCTGCAGGCTCTTGTCGCCATCGGTGAACCGCAGGTTCTGCAGCGTCGATGTGGCAGGCAGGCTGAGGAAGGTCTCGCCGGTGCTCAGCAGCTTGAAGCGAACCTCGGTGCCCGAGCGGAACACCGACACCTGCGTAGTGGCGAGACCCTGCAGCACGATCAGGTTGCCGCCGATGGCGCCGTCCAGGTCCAGCTTGCCGCCCTGGGCGACGACGATGGTCTGGTCGCCCGACGCATCGGTCACCTTCGCGACCATGCCACTGCTGACAGTCCACTCGGGGGTGGAGGTCGTCCCGATGCCGTAGAGGTTGGGCCGGAGGATGTTGCTCATGACTGGACTCCGCGTGAGGAGAGAATGATGAAGTTCAGACTTGGAATATGTTCACGAGATCGCCCGCCGGCAAGGCGTTGAACGATTCGACGTCATAGACGATGGCGCCCGGATCGTCCGCCACGAGTTCCGCCGCTGCTCCCTTCAGGATGACCGTCGACAGCGTTCCCTCGATGTTCACAGTCAGAGACACATCGGGACCATCGTTGCCGATTGAGAGATCCTCAACGCCGGCCAAGCCCAGATATTCCAGCGCGTCGTCCGACCCGAAGCCCGTGATCTCGGTGACATTGGTCCGTGTGATGTCGTCGGTGAATATGAAAGCCCCTTGCGACGCGTCGTAGGTCGCAGGCGTCTGCTGGGTACCTGAAGGATTCAAGGCGTCCAGCGAGACCGTGGTGCGGGTGACCGAATCGTCGCTCAAGACGTTGGTGACGTTCACCACCACGGTCTGTGTGGCGGAGTTGTTTGCCGTGTCCCTGGCCACCACTTCGAAGTGATAGGTCTTCTTCGCCCCCGCCGCGTCGAAGTCCAGCACGCCTGCCTTCAGGGTCACCACACCGGCGCTGCTGATCGAAAGCAGCGCCGCGTCCGCGCCACCCAGTGTGTAGGTCACCGCGCCTGAGGCATCCGTCGCCGCTGCCGTGTACAGCGTGGCCTGGTTCTCCGCCGCAGCCTTCGCAGTGCTGGCCCCACCCGTGAAGACGGGCGGCGTGGTGTCGACCACGGCGGCGAGGAACTTGACGTCGTCGAACCAGTAGGTCTGGCCGGAAGCGGTGGCGTTGAAGTCGAAGAAGACGCTGGCCTTGCTGAGTGTGAGATTGTGGTTGGGGTTGGTGCTGCCGAAATCGAATGTGAGGGTCTGCCAGCCGGCGGTGGTGGTGGTCTTGGCCACCTGGGCGAAGTCGCCGCCGTTGGGCGGGTTGGTCGCAGTCTCCAGTTTCAGCAGAACGGTCTTGCCTGCCTCTGGGGCCCACACGCGCATGGTGGCGGTCTGAGCGTTGGGGGTGATGAGCTCGCCGTAGGGCAGGTTGAGGAAGGTGACGCCGGCCCAGATCTGGGCGCCCTGGGGCTTGACGAATTCCACTGCCGGGCCCGAGCCGCCAGTGGGAGCGGAGGACTTGACGCTGGCCTGTGCATTGCCAAAGGGGCCGAGGGCATAGCCGCTGGAGTCGCCCGAATCGAAGGTGACGGAGACGGCGGTGGGGGCAGGAGACGGGGCAGGGGCAGGCGGGGGCGGCGGGGCAGGCGTGCCACTGCTCTCCTTAAGGAAACCGACGCTGTCGAAGTAGTAGGTTTTCCCCGTGCCCGCTTTGCCGAAGTCGAAGAAGACACTGGCCTTGGCCAGACTGAGTGCGTGGTTGGCGCTGCTGAAATTGAAACTCAGCGTCTGCCAGGCTTGCGCGCTTGTGGTGAAGGCCTCGACTTCCGCGAACTTGGTGCCGCCCTCGGGCGGGTTGTCCAGGGTTTCCAGCTTAAGCAGCACCTTGGTGCCTGCCTCGGGTGACCACACCCGCATGGTGATGAGCGGCTTCTCGGCGGTGACCAACTCGCCCGTTGCCAGAGTCAGGAAGGTGGTGCCAGCCCAGACCTGCGCGCCATCGGACTTGACGACCTGCGCTACCCTGCCTGATGCCCCGGAAGGCGGGTTGGCAGCGATCGAAGAGCCTGCGCCGCCGAAGTCGTAGTCCTTCTGGCCGGTGGGGTTGCCCAGGGTGTAGCCGCTGGTGTCGTCCACTTCGAAGGTGACGCGCAGCGTCGACGTGGCGCTGGCCCCCTGCACCTGCAGTCCGGCCTCGGCGAGGTCCGACGATTGCGTCGCCGTGGGCTTCAGGCCCGCATCGGTGATCGACAGCTCATCGATGCCTGCGTCCACCAGCGCCTGGGCCTTGGCGACGATGGCTTCGAGTTCGGTCGCGTTGGCCACGCGAAGCGTGACCACGTAGTCCGGGCCTGCGACGCTCTGCCCGGCAGGGATCTCGCCGTCGGCGAACAGCTCGGCCGAGAGTTCTTGGCCTGCGAAGGCCTGCAGGTTGCCCAGGTCCAGGCTCAGGGCCTTGGTGCCCCCGACGAGTTGCACCACGCGGACTTTGTTGGCCACGAGGTCTGCCAGCGTGACGCTCTGGACGGCTGCCGCGTAGTCCAGCACCGCCTTGGACTGGCCCGCATTGGCGCCCGTCAGATCGGCCACGAGAAAGGCCGGCAGGCCGTCCACCGTGACGGCCTTTCCGGCATCGATGGTGATGCGATCGGTGTACTCGCTGGTTTGTTCCTCGACACGCGCCTCCAGATCGGCTGAGAAGGCGGCCGAGGCTTGCTGGGCGTCCCGTTCACCGGACGCGACGTCAGCCACCACGTCCATCAGCAGGGTCTGGGATGCGGATGCCGCTGCCTTGGCACCGGCCAGCTTTTCGATGGCCGCCTGAAGGTCGGCGTTGTTGGCCGCATCCGGGGTGGCCGCCACCCGGCGCGCTTCCCACAGCGACATCCCGCCGTCGCTCGTGCCATACGCCTCGGCGACCTTGGTGGTGGAGGTGACGATGATGTCGCCCAGGGCCTCCAATTCCGCGGCAGGCATGTTCGCGTCGTCGAGCGCCGTCTCCAGTGCGTTGTCGACGATGTCGCCGAGCCGTCCGGCCAGCGCCGTGGGTGCGCTCGCGCCAAGGGTGGCCGCGGCGTCCTTCAGTGCTGCACCGATGGCGCCGGCCGCCTTCGTCAGTGCTGCGCTGTCTGCCTGCCCTTCACCGACAGCCATGGCCACGGCTTGCACCACCGCCAGCAGCTGTTGCTGCACGGCGAACACCGCCTGACCGAGCGCGGCCTCCGCGGCACTGCCCTTGTCCATCGCGGCTACCGGGTCGAAGGTTTCGAGGTCCAGGCTCTGCGGCAGGCCCAGGGCGGTTTTCAGCTCCGCCTCGGTCAACGTGGGGTTCAGCGCGAGCACCAGGGTCAGCGGCGAAACGACCTTCAGTGTCGGGTCGCCGGAGGCCATCAGGCGGCCCACCGGGTTGCCGGTCTCGATGTCGGTGCCGCCCTCCAGCACGACGATGCGCCCGTTGGCGCTCGGCGTCACCCTCGGGAGAGAGAAGTTGCCGTCGTCGTCGGTGACGGTCGATACCTCGCCGGCATCGAGGACCCCATCGGCGTCGGCGTCATAGAAGACCGTCGCGCCCTTGACGTAGCCATCGACGACTCGGGCATCGAACTGGACCTGGGCAGGCGCTGGCGGCGCAGGCGCCGGGGGTGGGGGCGGCGGGGGCGTCGACGCCGTCGGGGCTGCGCCAGTCAGCCCTTGGCCTGCGAGCCCGGCAAATGCGCTCACGCCGGCCGCGACACCGATCAGGGTGGTGGTTGACGCGCCACCCCAGGCCGGTGCGGGAGATGCCGCTTCGGTGACGATGGTGCCGGGGCCGCTGGCCGCCTGCCCGGTCCCTGACTCGGTGACACCTTCAGCCGCCGTGGCACCTGGTGGGGTTGCGGCCTCCACCAGTGGAGCGGCCGCCAGGAAGCTTGGGTACGCCGGATCGTCGCCAGCCTGTGCCGCGTTGTCTTCCTGTGCTCGGAGGTGGGTTCCCTGGGCCGAGGCACCCGCCCCTGGGTTCGACGATACCTCGGTGTGCTCGTCAGGTGCGGGCGCACGCGACGGCAACGGGCGCTGCTCGACGTCTTTCGTCAGACTCGCCACAAGCTGGCGTATTGCCCCTTGCAGGGCCGTTGCCTCGGCGAGAGCGACCGCCATCTCGCGGCCGTCGGCCACGGACCGACTATCGATCCCGGGCTGGGGCGCCGGGCCTTCGGAGACCGGGCGGACGGACTGGACCGTCTGCTGACGTTCATCGGGGCCCTGCGAGGGCGTCGACCGGTCTGTCTGACCGGCCAGCGACCACAGGGCAGCCATCGTCAGTGTTCCCAGCGAAGCGTCTCGCATGTGCCGGCGGCGGGGCTCGGCGGGGGCCATGCGGGGCTTTCGCGTCTGACTCATGGAGGAAGCTTCCGATCGGGGAACTTGTTGGGTCGACGGATCACTGAGCGCAATGAAAGCGCTTTCATTCTTCCGGCGCTGACGGTCTGGGCGACTTTGCATGAGACTGGTCTATGCGCCGATTACCGCGACGGCGACCTAGCGGCCATCGTCATGGTGGGTGCGAAGCTCGAATGGCTCGACTTTCAGCTCGACGCCGTTGCTGAACCGGACGGTCAGGGGCTTGCGGCCGGCGTTGTAGGCCATGTAGGTGCGGCGGCCGTCAGGGCGGCGCAGCACGGTGTAAAGCGGTGTGTCGGCCGTCACCGTGAAATCCGGTGTGCCCCAGTGCTGCAGGGTCAACATCCAATGCAGCGCGTGCGAGCGCGTATCGCCGAGTTCGAACGATCCCCAGCGGTCCCAGCTTTCGAGGGCCGCCGCCGGATCGACCAGCGCCAGGTACTTGGCGAAGACGTCCTGCCAGATGTCTGCCGGCTTGGCGACCTTCCCGCGGGAGGCGAACACGCGAGTCTCTGGTTCGAGGGTGGCGAGGCTGCGACGCACGAATGCTGGATCTCGCGCCAGATAGGTCGACGCGGTCGTGATCGGCAGCAGGTTGATGCCCTTGATCTGGCGCGGCTCGTCGGTCCACCACGTGTTGTGGGCGATCTTGCCCCCGAAGAGCATGCTGACCTCGGCGCTCTTGTACTCGTCGGGCAGCACGAGACGATGGATATCGAACCAGTAGTGCTGGATGGCCTCGACCTCGGTGGCGTAAAGCCAGATCCCGAGGTCGCGCAGGGCGGTGTCGCCACGCAGCTCGCCCCACAGGATCAGCCCCGCCCAGGCATTGACCGCCTCGGACGAACTCTCCTGGTTGTTGCCCCAGCCGCCCATCGCATTGCCCGAGGCCCAGGAGTGCCCTTCGTAGGCGTCGAAATGGCGCAGGAAGGGGAAATCAGCGGACCCGCGCTTCGTGGTGGCGATGTCGGCGATGAGCAGGTCGATGATCGGGCCCCAGCGGTCGGCTCCAGCCCATGCGGGGTCTCGCAGCGCGACCTCGGCTGCACTGCGAATCCAGTAGCCGTAGTGAAAGTGGTGGTCGTTCATCTGCTCGATGCTGAAGTACTCTTCCGGGTGCGCCAGAACGGTACCCATGTCCTTGTCGAGCACGAAATAGGTCTTCCGGTCTTCGCCCGAGAACCACGTCTGCATCCGTCGCCGCAGGAGTTCGAGCAGTTCGTCGCGGCCCTTGAGGTCGCCCTGTGCCTCGACCACATCGGCCAGTTTCAATATCCGCTGCAGACCCTTGCCCTGCCAGTACGACCCCTTGCCGATCTCCAGCATCATCCGTCGGGCATTGCGTACGTCGGTCTTCATCAGGTCGCGCAACAGGGCCACCTTGGGCGACGCTTCATCAGGCAGGCCGGGCCAGCGCGGCACGAACCCGTGGTACTTCACCTCGGTGGAGAAGGTGTCGGACGCGAGCAGGCGGATCTGGCCGCGCAGCGTCCGGTAGCCCGGCCCGAGACGGCCGTCGAGCGAAGCGTTGCGGAACCAGTGATGCGGATACAGGCCCAGCAGCGGCCGGCGTTCTTCGCCCTCCATCGCTTCGGTCGTCGCCGTGAAACGCGTGGTCACACTGCTTGCGTTCGCGTCGTAGCGCCAGTCGACCCGGGTGTCGCGCAGAAACGCGTAGGCATGGCGTTGCAGCAGCGTGAACGACACTTCGGAGCCGTCCGGCAGGGCCGCCACAGCCAGGTACGACCGGCCCGAAGGCGGCTCGACACGCCACGTGTCGGGCCCGGTCTGGGCCCACGTGGCCCCGGTCGGCGCAAAGGCTGCGTAGCTGCCCGTCTTCGTGTTGACGCGCAGCACGTGGGGCGTCTGCCCTGGTGCGACTGCGGTTGCGGCCGGTGGCAGCTTGACCCTGTAGCCACCGCGCGTCAGGGTGAATTGCGCATACGGGCTGCCATGCGCGATGGTGGCGCGCATCTGTTCCGAACCCGCCGCCCAGGCGATCTCGATCGACCAGTCGCGCGCGTCCGCCAGTCGTGGCGTATCCGTCTCGAAGGAGGCTGCGGACACGAGCAGGGCGTCGCGATGCACGGCGCGGATCTCGGTGTCCCTGCGCTCGGTGGGCACGGCCGTCAGCGTGGGCAGCGCCACCTCCAGACCTTGCGGCAAGGCGCGCACCGTCAATGGATGGGCGAAGACCGGCTCTGCCGGCCCTGGATAGATCAGGTTCGAATACCACTGGTTGGTGGGCGCGGCGCGCGCGCGCATGGCCTCGGTGCGCAGAGGCGCCGCAGCAGGACGGTTTTCCGTGGAGGTCCGTGGCGCCATGAGCACCTTCGCCGAGCCGAGCACGACGGTGCGGGGCGCCTCGGCCGCGGCCGAGGCGAACACACCCGCGATCCACGGCGCGGCGAGGACGATTCTGAGCAACATGGCGGGAATTTCGGTCGACGACAGCACGCATGTTAATGAAAGCGCTTTCAAACCTCAATGTCAGGATTTACCCTTGATGTGCCCAGGTGGGGGGAAACACCGATGCCCCAGCCATTGACCCTGTTAACCGCCTTGGGCTATCCTTGAAAGCGCTTTCAAGACTCTGCAAACGTGGCTCGCAAGTCCGGTGTCCGCTCCACGCTTCTTCAGGGTGTGCACTCCTTTGCACGCCATCACACGGGGTCCTTCCATGACCTATCCTTCATCGGCCGGACGTGCGTCGGGCACGCCGGCGCCTGCGGCTCGCGCTTCGTCGAGGTTCCTGACGTTGCAGCCCGTCTGGCGCGGACTGCTGTGCGCCAGCCTGTCGGCCGTGTCTTCTCTGGCTGGTGCCGTTGACTTCGGTCCCTTCACGCTCACAGGCTTCATCAAGAACGAATTCGTCCGCTCGAGCCGCCAGTGCCCCGGCTGTCAGGTGGAGCCGCTGGAGAACAAGCAGCGGGCCTGGGCCGACGCGCTCGTCTCGGAGGCGCCCTACGGGTCGCGCACGACCCAGGTCGTCTTGTTCCAGCCCTGGCTCGCGGCGAACTTCGACCTGGGTCGCGGTGTCAAGCTCTCCGGCTTGCTGAGCCAGCGTCGGCGCGACGGAGACAACGACATCCCGGGATTCCTCTATGAGCGCAACGTGGCTCTGGCCCACGAGGATTTCGGGCGCCTTGCCGTGGGTGCGATGCCGGCGCGCGCCTGGTCGGTGGCGGACTATCCCTACGGCAGCAACATCGGACAGGCCGATCCCTGGGCGTCCAGCGGCGCGGGCTACGGTCTGCTGCCGCACGCCCTGCGCTACACCTCACCCCGGCTCGACGTGGCCGGCGGCGACCTGGTTCTCGAGGCCACCCACGACCGTGGCAACACCGGCTTCCGCATTCACAAGCCGCGCCTGCTGGAGCTCTATGCCCAGTACGTCAACGGCGATCTGGTGGTGGACGCGATCGCCCAGGACGCTCGCAATGGCACGCCGCAGGCGTGGGGCCACGGGCCTTTCACCGGCCTGACGCCTTTCGCGTCCGACGACGCCAAGCTCAGCGACTCCAGCCAAGCCATCGTCATGGTGATGGCGCGCTATGCGATCGACGCGCGGTGGGAGGTTTCGGGCGGGGTGCGGCACAACCGATGGAGCGGCGCCGATGCAGTGATCACCACACCGCCCACGGCGACCTCGGCTGCGCAATGGAACTTCATGTTCAACGTCGACTGGGGCGGCACGCGCAACGGGGTGTCGAACCCCGGGTACTCGGCCACTTCCACCGACCTGATGCTCGGCGTGAGGCGCCGCGACGGACGGTGGACGAGTTCCGCCGGCATGACCTACCTGGGCAAGGCGCGCACCGCCAATCCCAGCGAACGAGGACAGAGCAACTCGGCCTGGCTCGGCAGCCTGGGCCTGAACCACGACTTCGGCAACGGGTTGCAGGCGTACGCGCTCACGGGCATGGTGTCCTACGGTCGGCTGGGACTGTCGCCGATGTCCATGCCGTCCAACTCAGCGTTCTCGGGTGTGGACTCCCGCGTCAACCGCACAGGCACCTGGTTCGGCCTTGGCGTCGTGTACACGTTCTGAGGAGTCAGGTATGCGTTTCTTCCAGCAGGTGACCCTGCTCTTGGCTCGGCGTTTCCAGGGGCTTCGCGTCCGCGCGGTGCTGGCGCTCGCTTGCGTGGCGCTCATGTCGGCCTGTGGCGGGGGAGGCAAGGCGCCGTCCACGGGCGTCGAGCGGCGCGCGCTCTCCGCGGACTTCCTCCAGCGTCAGGCCGTCAACTACTCGCCCTACCGCACGTCGAACCGGGACACCGAGACGATCACCAAGGCCCAGATCGAGGAAGACCTGCGCCTGGTCGTGCGCGCCGGCTTCGGCCTGATCAGGCTCTTCAGCAGTGACAACATGGTCAGTCGCCAGACGCTGGAGGTCATTCGCGACCAGGGTCTGGGCCTGAAGGTGCAACTCGGGGTCTGGATCGGCACCGACGAGACGGCCAACCAGGCGGACATCGCCAGGGGTATCGTGCTGGCGAACCAGTTCCCTGCCATCGTGGCCGCTGTCAGCGTCGGCAACGAGGCGATGGTGTCCTGGAGCGGCCATCGCATCACCGTCGACCGCATGCTTGGCTACATCCGGCAAGTCCGTGCCGCGGTACCGCAGCCGGTGACCTCGGACGACAACTGGGCATTTTTCGCTGGGACCGATGGCGCCGATCCTCGCCGCATCGTCGACGCCATCGACTATGTCGCCATGCACACCTATCCCATCATCGACACGAAGTACGCACTTTGGGACTGGCGGCGCAGCGACGCCTCGGCGGGTGTGCGGGCCCTGGCGATGATGGACGGCGCGCTGGCCCAGGCGCGCAAGGATCACGACGCGGTACGGGCATACCTGCGCAAGGTCGGCCTGGGCGCAATGCCGGTCGTGATCGGCGAGACCGGGTGGAAGGCCGAGGTCGCCGACGGCGAGGTCTTCCGGGCCCACCCTGTCAACCAGAAGATGTACCTGGACCGGCTGCGGGCCTGGGCTGCCGAGGGCAGCGCGTCGGCACCCGACAAGATCTTCTGGTTCCAGGCCTTCGACGAGCCCTGGAAGCAGGGCGACGACAAGTGGGGTCTGTTCGACGTCAGCCGCAAGGCGCGGTATGCCTTGCAGAGCCTCTTCCCCCAGGCCGAGTGGACTGCCGAGCGTTATGCCGATGTCGACGCCGTCTTCCACAAACCCTTCACGGTGGGTTCTCCCGTGACGGCTGGCCGTTACAAGATCATGGCCGAAGTCGCCGTGTCGGGCGAGGCCGCCCCGGCGACGGCGCTGACGACGCTCGCGTGGGCTGGAGGCTCGGCGACGGCGACGGCGGTGGGCGCAGGCGATGCCATCGAAGGGGCGCAGATCGTTCGCATCACGCCGGGGCCCGCCGACTGGGGGTGGGGATTCGCCTTCGCGCTCTCGGCTGATGGGCTCGTGGCTGAGGACTTGTCGCCGTTCGCCGCCGCAGGGGTGTTGAACGTGTCGATCCGGACCCGCTATCCCGGCAAGCTCGAGCTGGGTTTCATGAGCGGCAGCAACGGCGATGAATCGGCGTTCCTGAAGTTGCTCGCGCTTGACCCCGCTGCGAATTCCTACGGGTACATCAACGATGGGCAATGGCATACGCTGCGCATTCCCCTGCGTGACCTGACGGGCGAGCGCGCCTTCGGGATGCAGGTCTCGGTTCTCGACATGGCCAAGGTCACGCAGCCCTTGGTGATCGCTGATCGGTATGCCTCGACGGGGAAGTCCGCCGGTTTCTCCGGCAACTCGAACACGATCGATATCGACGCGGTGTTCTGGACGCCGAACTGATTTCGACGGTGCCCGGCGGAGCCGCCGCCGGGTACCGGAGGTTCTACTCTCTCAGGCCTTGCGACAGCCCGCGCTGTCGAAGCGCATCAAGTGCGCAGGCTCCGCCGCCAACCCGACGCGCTGGCCCGCGGCGAGGGTGGAGGCATGGCCTTCGAGCCGGGCGCGCAACAGTTCTTCGATGCCGTCCACGCGCAGGTGCACGATCGTCGTGTCGCCCAGATGTTCGGCCAGCACGACCTGCGCGCAGACGTCGCCGGGCGTGGCTTGCGGGTTCAGGCGCAGGTGTTCCGGGCGCAGACCGATGGCGTGGACGTCGGCGTCCGCCGTCTGAAGGAGCAGGCTCCAGACCTGACGGTGCGCATCAGGGCTGTCCGCGCCAGGGCGCTCGACCAGGTTGATCTTCGGTGAGCCCATGAAGCCGGCGACGAAACGGTTGACCGGACGTTCATAGACCTCCATCGGAGCGCCTACCTGCTGGATGCGCCCGTCGTGGAACACGGCAATGCGGTCGGCCAGCGTCATGGCCTCGACCTGGTCGTGCGTGACGTAGACCATGGTCGTCCCGATCTCCTGGTGCATGCGCTTGAGCTCGATGCGCATGTCCACGCGCAGCGCGGCATCCAGGTTGGACAGCGGCTCGTCGAACAGGAAGACACGGGGCTGGCGCACGATGGCGCGGCCGATGGCCACACGCTGGCGCTGGCCGCCCGAGAGCTCCTTGGGCAGGCGCTGCAGCAGGTTCTCGATGCGCAGCGTCTGCGCGGCGCGACGCACCTGCTGCTCGCGCTCGGCCCGGCCCACGCCGGCCATCTGCAGAGAGAAGCCCATGTTCTGCGACACCGTCATGTGCGGGTACAGCGCGTAGCTCTGGAAGACCATCGCCGCGCCCCGCTGCGCCGGATGCACGTCATTGCAGCGCTGGTCGTCGATCAGGATGTCGCCCCCGCTGGCGCTTTCCAGGCCGGCGATCATGCGCAGCGTCGTCGTCTTGCCGCACCCCGAAGGACCGACGAAGACCATGAACTCGCCGTCGGCGATGTCCAGATCGATACCGCGGATGACCTCGGTGTCGCCGAAGCGCTTGCGCAGGCCGCGCAGCGTCACCCGGCCCATGTCAGCACTTCCCTTCGGCGCCTTGCCGAGCTGCCGCGTGGACGGCAGCCTGCTGCTGCAGCAGTTGCCGCAGCCACAGCGCGCTGTCCTTCAGGGTGCGGCGCTGCGTCTCGTAGTCCACGTGGACGATGCCGAAGCGCTTGGCGTAGCCCGAGGCCCACTCGAAGTTGTCCAGCAGGCTCCAGACCATGTAGCCGGCCATCGGCACGCCCTGGCGCAGCGCCATCCCGACGGCGCCGATGTGCTCGCGCAGGTACTCGATGCGGTCGGCGTCGTGGACGCGGCCGTCGACGAGCCGGTCGGGGAAGGCGCCGCCGTTCTCGGTGACATAGGTCGATGGCAGGGGGTAGTCGCGGTGCAGGCGCAGCAGCAGCTCGGCCAGGCCCTGGGGGTAGATCTCCCAGTCCATGTCAGTCAGCGGCAGCGGGCTCGCGTGCACGTCGTAGGGCGTGCCGGCGCTGACCACCGAGCGCGAGTAGTAGTTGATGCCCAGCATGCCGAGCGGCTGAGCGATCTCGTCGAGGTCCCCGGGCTCGACCCGGGGTGCGTCTGCCCCCAGGTGTTCCCAGACGTCCTGCGGGTAGCCGCGTCCGAACAGCGGGTCCAGGTACCAGCGCAGCAGCAGGCCGTCCTCGATGCGGGTCTTGGCAACGTCGGCGGGCGCAGGCGTGGCCGGCAGCAGCGGCGCGAGGTTCAGCACGATGCCCGCAGGCTTGTCGAAGCCGGCGCTGCGCAGGGCGCGCAAGGCGCGTCCATGACTGAGCAGCAGGTGGTGCGAGACTTGCATCGCCGTGGCTCGGCTCTTGATGCCCGGGGCGAAGATGCCGTGGTCGTGGCCGAGCATGGCCACCACCCAGGGTTCGTTGTGCGTGGTCAGCGAGGTGAGTCCGTCGCCCAGATGGTCCGCCACGCCGAGCGCGTACTCGACGAAGCGGTCGACCGTGTGCCGCGCGGCCCAGCCCCCTTCGTCCTGCAGGGCCTGTGGCAGGTCCCAGTGGTTGAGTGTCAGGTGGGCCTGCAGGCCCCGCGCGCGCAGGCCCTCGACCAGGCGGCCGTAGAAGTCCAGGCCCTTGGGGTTCCAGGCGCCGCTGCCCGCAGGCTGGACCCGCGACCAGGACACCGAGAAGCGGTAGGCCTTGACGCCGAGCGAGGCGATCAGGTCCAGGTCCTGCTCGAGGCGGTGGTAATGGTCGCAGGCGACGTCGATGTCGCTGCCATCGGCGATGGCCCCGGGCACGCGGCAGAAGCGGTCCCAGATCGATTCGCCGCGCCCGTCTTCGCGGGCTGCGCCCTCGATCTGGGCGGCGCTGGTGGCCACGCCCCAGACGAAGTCGGCGGGGAAGATCATTGCCGGGTCGAGCGTGCTCAGCAGCGCGGGGGAATCGGCGAGACGGTTCATGGTGAAGGTGCGGGGTGCGGATGACTGGGTTTGCGGGGCCGGCTCACTTGACGGCGCCTGCCGTCAGACCGGAGATCAACTGTCGCGAGGACAGCGCGAACAGCACGAGCAGGGGCAGGGTGGCGATCGCCGCGCCGGCCATCAGCGCGCCCCATTCGGTGTCCACCGGGCTCTGCAGCGTGCGCAGCGCCAGCGGCAGGGTGAACATCTCCGGGCTGCGCAGCACGATCAGCGCGCCGATGAAGTTGTTCCACGAGGCGATGAAGGTGACCAGGCCGAGCGTGCCGAGCGCCGGCTTCAGCAGCGGCAGCACGATGCGCCAGTAGATCGAGAACTCGCCGCAGCCGTCCATGCGGGCAGCCTCGATCAGCTCGCGCGGGACCGCGCCGATGATGAATTGGCGCATCAGGAAGATGCCGAAGGCGCCGGCAGCGCCGGGGATGTACAGCGCACGCGGCTGATCGATCCAGCCGAGCCGGTCCATCACCATGAAGGCCGGGATCATGTTCATGAAGCCGGGCAGCAGCATCGTGCCGAGCACCAGCAGGAACAGCGGCTTCTTGAAGCGGAAGTCGAAGCAGGCGAAGGCGTAGCCGCCCATCGAGCAGAACAGCAGCGTCAGCGCCGTCGACGCCAGCGCGACGTACAGGCTCCAGCCCAGGTTGCGCCAGAACGGCAGGCGCTCGGTCAGCAGGCGGATGTTGTCGAGCAGCTCGGTGCCGAAGAACAGCGGCGGCGGCAGGCTCATGATCTCGGTGCGCGAGTGCGTGGCGAACACGAACATGAACCAGAACGGCGCCAGCATGACGAGGGCACCGAGGCCCACGAAGGCCACCGCCGTCGCGTGCGGCAGCGCGCCTGATCCGCCGGGCAGGGGGCCGTCCGGGAGTGGGGTGGAGCTCAAGTCTCCTCCTGCACGCGCCGCTTCGGGCCGAGCGCGAGGTGGGTCAGCCAGGTCAGCACGGCGACGATCGCGAACAGCAGCCAGGACATCGCACTGCCGGCGCCGAAGTCGTTGAAGTCGAACGCCATGCGGTAGAGGTACATCGCCGTCGTCATCGCAGCCTGGTCGGAGCCGCCGCGTCCACCCGTCAGGATGAAGGGCTCCTCGAACAGTTGCAGCCCGCCGATCACCGTCAGCGTCGAGGCGAAGACGATCATGGGCCGCAGGTTGGGCAGCGTGATGTGCCAGAACTGCCGCAGCGGGCTGGCGCCGTCCATGGTCGCGGCCTCGTACAGGTCCTTCGGGATGGTCTGCAGCGCGGCCAGGTAGAGCACGACATTGAAGCCGACGTAGCGCCAGAACACGATGAGCGCGACCGCGGGCTTGATGTTCTCGGGCCGGCCGAGCCAGTCCACGGGCGCGGCCGGGAACAGCGCGCCGACCAGCGGCAGGTCCGACAGCAGCTTCAGCCCCTGGTTGACCAGGCCGAAGTCGGTCGAGAACATCGCGCTGAACATGATCGCGATCGCGACCGTGGAGGTGATGTAGGGCAGGAACCAGGCGCCGACGACGACGTCGCGCGAGCGCCGGATCGATCGGTGGATGAACACCGCCAGCGGGATCGCCACCAGGTGCTGCGGCAACCCCGAGGCCAGGGCGAGCCACGCGGTGTTGCCCAGCGACTTCCAGAACCACTCGTCCTCGAGCGCGAACGCGAAGTTTTCCAGGCCGACGAAGCGCATCGTCTCCAGGCCGCTGGCGGGCTCCCAGGTGTGGAAGGCGAGCACCAGCGAGAACAGCAGCGGGAACACCCCGAACACCGCGAACAGCACCAGGAAGGGGCTGACGAAGACGTAGGGCGCCCAGCGGGGTGACAGCCGGGGCAGGCGCAGGCGGGACATGGGTTCGGGAGCTGGGGCCGTCGTTGGCGGTGCGTCGCAGCGCGCTTCAGCGCCGGGCCCGCCGCTCCAATTGACGCCGGGCATCCGCCAGCGCCGCCGCCACGGCCTTGCCTTGGTCGAGCACCTTGTCGAGCTCGGTGTTCACGACTTCGTCGGCAAACGCGTCCTGCCGGTGCACCGGCACGGCGGCGATGCGCCGCGCGGTCTCGCGCCACAGCTGGCGCGCCGCCTGACCGCCCAGGAAGGGCAGCGGCTCGGCGAAGAAGGCGTCGTCGTGCGCCGCCACCAGCGCCGGAAAGGCGTCCTGGGCCTTGAAGGCGGCGAGCTGGCGCGTCCGGTCGAGGGTGAGCAGGCGGATCAGCTCCCAGGCTGCGGCCTTGCGCGCCGGGTCGGCGCGCCGGGGTATGGCCAGGAAGCTGCCGCCATAGGCTGCTGTCACGCCGCCGGGCAGCGGCGCGGCGCGCCACTGCCCGCGCGTGTCGGGCGCGAGCCAGTTCGCCAGGTGGCCTGCCAGCCACGCCCCGCTCATCTGCGTGGCCAGCGTGCCGCGCCGAAAGGCGGTCGTCCACTCGTTGGACCAGGCGCTGACGCGTGCGTCCAGCCCCGCCTTGCGGACCTGCACGGCGAGCTCGAAGGCGCGCGCGAAGCGTGGCGTGTCGACCAGCACGCGCGAGTCGCGGTCGAAGTACAGGCCCTCGCCGCTGGCCAGACCAGTGCGGATGACGATGTCCTTGAGGTCCCTCGCGTGGGCCACGAGGTAGGCGCCTGCGCGTGCCTTCAACGCCCGCCCGGCCTCGACGTAGGCGTCCCAGGAAGCGGTGAGGTCGGCTTCCTTCAGGCCGGCGCGCTGCAGGATGTCGCTGCGGTACAGCAGTGTGCCGGGGCCGATGTCGCTGGGTACGGCGACGATGCGCCCGCCGTCGCTGCCCTGGTCGACGGCGTAGGGTACCCAGGCGGTGCGGTGGCGCTGCGCGTCATAGGGTGCGGCTGACAGGTCCTCCAGCCCGCCGCCCTGGGCGAAGCGGCCCACGTAGCCGACCTCCAGTGCCATCACGTCGGGCAACTGGCTCGACGTCGACAAGGCCGTGGTCATGGCCCCGTGATGGTCGGTGAACTGGCGGCTGATCACCTTCACGCTGACCTCGGGCTGCAACTCCCGAAAACGCGGCAGCGCCGCCTTGACGATCTCGTCGACTGCCGGGAATGCCGCCACCGTCAGCGTCAGTGGCGGCGTGGCTGCGCGCAGCGCGGTCACCGCGGGCAGGGACAACACGCATCCGGCGGCCGCCAACGCGGTGCGGCGGGTGGTGCGGTCAGGGGCGTTCTTCATGGTGGGGCTGAGGGCGTGAAGGGCTGGGCAAGGGCCGTGCTGCGTCGGGTCCGGGTTGTGGGGGCCCGCAGGCACGGTGACGCCGCGGACGTGAGGGGGCCAGTCTGGTGTCATCGAGCTGCGCGGCGACCACCTGACCAGGGCCGCGCCCAGGCGTCAGGAAGAATTCCTCGGGGAAATTTTGAAAGCGCTTTCACATTCTCTCGACGGCGCGTCTACGATGTCAAGTCAGGGTATTCGCCGAGCTTGGCACCCCTGCGGGGCGGACGGGACGGGCGAAGCCCGGCCCTTGGGGGGGCTCTCAGGCCGCGGAGGGGGCGGCCGCTGTCGATTCGCGCGCCATCACCCGCGGCGCCGCCACCGAGAGCTCCGGCTTCTCGCTGCGCAGCAGTCCCAGCATGGACTGCGCGGCGATCTGCCCGAGCTCGTAGGTCGGGTGCTGCACCGTACTCAGTGGCGGGACGCAGTAGCGCGACATCGCCAGGTCGTCGAAGCCGATCACCGACAGGTCGGCGGGGACCCGCAGTGCGCGCCGGTGCAGGGTCAGACAGGCGCCGATGGCCATCTGGTCGTTGGCGGCGAAGACCGCGGTGAAGGTTGGGCCGCGGTCGAGCAGCCGCTCCATCGCCACGACACCGCTCTCCTCGTGGAACAGCCCGGGCTCGACGAGTCGCTCGTCGAAGCCGATGCCCGAGGCCTCCAGCGCGCTGCGGTAGCCACGCAGGCGTTCGATCGCGTCGGGGTGGTTGGCGTCACCGGTGATGAAGGCGATGCGCCGGTGGCCGAGACCGACCAGGTGCAGCGTGGCGAGGCGGGCGCCTTCGAAGTTGTCGAAGTCCAGCGCGACGAGGTTCGGCGCCTTTAGCTTGCGGCCGGTGACGACCACCGGTATGGCGCGCGCGACCTGGCGCAGCGCCGTGTCGGTGAGCCGGCCGGTCAGCACGATGATGCCGTCGACGCGGCGCGCGCGCAGCACGTCGATGCAGCGCGCCTCCTCACGCGCGTTCCACTGGCCGCTGACGAACAGGGCGCTGTAACCCACACGATCCAGCGTGTCCTCGATGCCGCGCAGCGCGCCGCCGTAGAAGGGGCTGTCCAGCGCCTGGGTGACGACACCGATGCTCAGCGTGCGCCCGCCGGCCAGGCCGCGCGCCACCGGATTCGGCACGAAGCCCAGCCGCTCGATCGCCTCGTCGACGGCGCGCTTCTTTGCGTCGCTGACGGTCGCCGTGCCGTTGAGGATGCGCGACACCGTGCTGGCCGACACCCCGGCCACCTGGGCGACCATGCCCAATGTCGCCGGTCCGCTGGCGGCGGCCGGGGAAGCGCGTGGGCTGAAGGGAGGCGGGCTTTTTTCGGAGGCCATGATCACAATGCGGAACGCAAGTCTACGTGTCCGCCTGCGACCACCGCCGAAAGCCCACACCGCGCTGGGGGCGCGCCCGGCCCGTCCCCAGGGGGCGCGCTCAGCGCCGTCGCAGACCCAGCCCCATCACCGCGCCCACGACGAGCAGCGCTCCGACCCACTGCATCGGGGCGATGCCTTGGCCAAGCAGGGCCCATGCCAGCAGCAGCGCCGCCACGGGCTCGACGTTCAGGATCGGCGAGCTGCCGACCACGCCCAAGCGTGGCAGCAGCGTGAACATGAGCGTGAAGGCGGTGCCGTAAAGCAGCGTCAACGCCGCCAGGCCCACCCAGCCGGCGGCATCCGTGGGCCCGTGCAGCCCGCCGGTGGCAGCGGCGGCGGCCAGTGCCATCACCCCCACCTGCGCCATCGTCAGCGCCGAGCGCAACCGCCCGTCCAGCGCCGCAACCTCGTGCTGTGTCAGGGCCAGTGCGATGCCGAACACCGCCGCGGCCGTCACTGCGTAGGCCACGCCGGCCAGCGCGACGCCGTCGTCGGCGCCAGGGGCCCCGACGGCCGACGTGCCGGCCTGGACCGCCCCCGTGACGTCGAGCGCCAGCGCCAGGCCGAGCAGGATCACCGGCATCGCCAGCAGCACGGCACGCTCGGGTCGGTGGCGGTACAGCAGCCGTGCCCACAGCGCCGTCCACAGCGGATAGGTGTTGAAGGCCAGCAGCGCCACTCCCACCGGGATGCGCGCGACGGCCGAGTACAGGCACACGCTCTGCACCGCGATGATCACGCCGATCAGTGCCATCGCGCGGGCCTGCCGGGCGTTCATCGTCCAGGGCACGCGGTAGGCGGCGACGATCAGCGCGACGACCGCGGCGGTGACGAGACTGCGCGCCGCCACGGCAGTGACGACATCGACCCCGTGGTCCATCGCGAAGCGCGCTGCCACGTGGTTGGCCGCGAACAGGCAGGCCACCAGCAGCAGCAAAGCGAAGGCGCGCGGGCTGGGGGATTGCGATTTCATCCCGCGGAGGGTAACAGCCGCTGCGAGGCGGCCTGCCACATTGCGTCCGGCACGCTCTGGCCGCCCTGTCCGGGCTCGACCGGTCCCCTCGTGAAGCCTGTCGTTCACGCTGGTCGACCGCGGTCCAAGGGGGTCATGCGGCCAGGCGCAGAATCGGACCGAGAGAGGTTCCCCCCCTATGCCGTCATCCGTGCCGTCCTTGCCACGCGCCCTGCGAGCGCAGGTGCACACCCTCGCCGGGCCGGCAGGCGCGCTGGCGCTGTATGCCGCTGCGCCGCCGGCGCCTGGCGGCGGCGCTGGCGCGCTGCCGGTGCTGCTGGTGCACAGTGTCAACGCCGCGGCCTCGGCGGCCGAGGTGCGCCCGCTGTTCGACGAGTTCGGCCGCTCGCAGCCGGTCTATGCCCTTGACCTGCCGGGCTACGGCTTGTCCGAACGGCGTGCGCAGGCCTACACGCTGCGCCAGATGACCGACGCCGTGACCGTGGCTGCGCGCTCGGTGCAGGCGCGTCATGGGGTTGCGGCCGTGCACGCGATCGGGGTGTCGCTGGGCTCGGAGTTCGTCGCGCGCTCATCGGCTGAGCAGCCGGGCCTGTACGCCAGCCTCACCCTCGTCAGCCCGACGGGGTTGCGCGGCGGGCAGGTGCTGGCGGGCCCGGAGGGCAGCAGCCGCTTCGTGCGCGCGGTCGACCGCGTGCTGCGCGGACCGGGCTGGGGGGGCTCGCTGTTCCGGCAGCTCACGCGGCCGGGCGTGATCCGCTATTTCCTGCGCCGGACCTGGGGGCGGCGCGAGATCGACGAGGCGCTGTGGGCCTACTGCTGCCTGACCGCGCGCCAGCCTGGCGCCGAGCATGCGCCGCTGTCCTTCCTGAGCGCCGGACTGTTCGCGGCCGACATCCACCGCGTCTACGGCCGGGTCGACGTGCCCGTGCTCGTGGTGCATGGCACGCGCGGCGATTTCACCGACTACCGCGGCCTGCCCACGGTCGCCGCCGGCCGAGGCTGGCGCGTGCACGTGATGCGCGATGCCGGCGCGCTGCCTTACTTCGAGCGGCTGGACGAGTTCATGGCGGTGTACCGGGGCTTCCTGGGCGAGGCCCAGCCGCGCTGAAGATCTCTGCCTTCAGGTCTGCCCGGGACGCGGGGCGTCCTGGCCCGCCGGCGCCAGGCGTTCGGCCAGCCTTCGGCCGAACTCGTCCCAAAGGCGGTCCGCCTTGGTCTTCATCGGCGCGAGGCCGAAGGTGCCCAGGCGCCCCACGAGGTCGAGCGTGACCTTCAACTGCAGGCGCGTGCCGCCGTCCTCGGGCTCGAGCGTGATGTCGGTGCGCTGCCGGAGCGAACTCGCCAGCGCGTTCTCCTCGCCCGTTCCCTCGGCCCGCAGGCGCGACGGCGGCAGGCTCTCGACGATGCGCGTCCTCAGCGTGAAGCTGGCGCTGACGAAGGAGAAGCTCACCTTCATCTTCGCCAGGTATTCGTCGGGCCCGAGCACCTCCACCGACTGCATGCCGGGCACGCAGGACATCATGGCCGTGGGGTCGAGCAGCAGGGCCCAGACCTGTGCCGGCGCCGCCTCCAGGCGCAGCGACTTCTCAATCTCCATCGCGCCTCCCTGCCGCGTCGAGTACGGACTCGACGATCTGCGTGTAGCCCGTGCACCGGCACAGGTTGCCGCCGAGGGCCGCCCGCACCTCGTCCGCCGTCGGCCGCGGGTTGGCCTCGAGCAGGGCGCAGGCCGACATCAGCATGCCGGGGGTGCAGTAGCCGCACTGCAGGCCTGCGCAGCGCACGAAGCTCTCCTGGAGCCGGTGCAGCGTCTCGCCCTCGCGCAGGCCCTCGACCGTCCGCACTTCGCAGCCGCTGGCCATCACGGCGAGGCTGAGGCAGGATTTGAGCGGCTGGCCGTCCACCAGCACCGTGCAGGCGCCGCAGATGCCGGTCTCGCAGCCCCGCTTGGTGCCTGTGAGGTGCAGGTCCTCGCGCAGGAAGTCCGCGAGCAGGCGGCGCGCGGGAACGCTGGTGCTGACGGTTTCGCCGTTCACGGTCAGATCGAGCGTATGCATGCCCATCGTCAAGTCCTTTCGAGGCCGAAGGCGTCGCCCAGGCTGCGCAGCAGTTGCACCCTCACCATGGCCTGGCGGTAGGCCGCGCTGCCGCGGGCATCGTCCAGCGGCGACAGCGCTGCGGCGGCGTTGGCGGCGCAGTGTTCGATGCGCTCGCGCGTGATCGCGAAGCCCGCGAGCTCGGCCTCGGCCGCGGGCAGGCGCTGCGCCACGGGCACGGCGGCGCCGACGGCGATGCGCGCGCGGGTGCACACGTCCCCCTCCACCTGCACGACGGTTGCCACGGTGGCGAGCGGCCGGTGTTCCGCCGCCGTGCGCAGGAAGCGTGCGTAGACGCCCCGTGCGCCGGGCGGGAGCGCAGGCAGGCGGATCTCCTGCAGGAGCTCGTCTTGCCCGAGCGCGGTCTCGTAGTAATCGACGAGGAAGTCCTCCAGTGCCAGCTCGCGCGTGCCGCGGTGACTGGCCAGCACCACCCGCGCGCCCAGGGCGAGCAGGCAGGCCGGTGGGTCGGTCGCGGGGTCGGCGTAGCAGAGGTTGCCGCCGATCGTGCCCTGGTTGCGCACCTGCGGGTTGGCGAGCCGTGCGGCCATCCCGGCCAGCATCGGCCAGTGCGCGCGGACGTGGGCATGGCCTGCGATCTCGGCGTGGCGGGTCAGCGCGCCGATGCGCAAGCCGCCGTCTGGCCCGACGTCGATGCCGCGCAGGCTGTCGATGCGCCCGAGCGAGATCAGGTGCGAAGGGCGCACCATGCGTTGGCGCAGGGTCAGCACCAGCGCGGTGCCGCCGGCGATGAAGCGCACGCCGTCGCCGAGGTCGGCCGCCATGCGGCTTGCTTCCGCCAGAGTGGCGGGTTCGAGGAAGTCGAACTCATGCATGGTCCGGCTCCGTGCGGCCCGAGTCGGCCAAGGCGGCCAGCACCTTCTCGGGCGTGATCGGCAGGTCCCGGATGCGCACGCCGATGGCGTGGTGCACCGCGTTGGCAATGGCCGCCGCGCCGGGCAGGATGGCCGTCTCGCTGGCGCCCTTGGCCCCGTGAGGGCCATTGGGCTCGTCGGACTCGACGATGCCGCTGCGCAGCTCGGGCAGGGACTCGGCGGTGGGCATCGTGTAGTCGGCGAAGTTGCCGTTGACGAGGCGCCCGTTCTCGTAGCGCATCTGCTCGTACAGCGTCCAGCCCACGGCCTGCGCCGCTGCGCCGTTGCTCTGCCCGTGCACGGCCATGGGGTTCAGAGCCTTGCCGCAGTCGTCGCTGACGAAGCTCTGTAGCAGCCTCACCTGGCCCGTCTGCGTGTCCACCTCGACCTCCACCGCCTGCGCCGCGAAGGAGTAGCCTGGCGCGATGTTGCCCATCAGGTCCTGGTCGAACATCCGGGTCTGGGCGTCCCAGGTGCCGCTGACGTGCACGCCCTCGCCGCCATGGCGCCAGATGTGCTGGCGCACGACCTCGGCCAGGCTGCGGATGCGCGTGTGATCGGCGCGGACCCGGATCTTGCCCGCGGCGAGCTCGAGTTCCGCTGCCGGGGCCTGCAGCAGGGCGCTGGCGGCCTCGAGCAGGGTGTCGCGGGCGCGCCGTGCCGCCACGATGGCGGCATTTCCCGACACGATGGTCACGCGCGAGGCGAGCGAGCCGATGCAGAAGGGTGCGACGTCCGTGTCGGGCGTCGCGACGTGCACGTGGTCGACGGGCAGGTCCAGCTCGTGCGCCACCACCTGCGCCAGCATCGTCATCGCCCCCTGGCCCATGTCCCCCTCGGCGCAGTGAACGACGACGCGCCCGTCCTCGTTCACCTTGACGACCACGGTGGAGCCGTCCCAGTTGCCGATCGTGCGGTTGCCGCTCACGTGCATCGCCGTGGCCATGCCCACGCCGCGCCGCAGCGTGCCGCTGCCGCGTGGCCGGGCACGGCGTTCAGCCCAGCCGATGGCGGCGGTGCACTGGTCCATGCATTCCTGCAGGCCCGTGCTGCCGATGTGCCAGCCGTGCACCGAAGTCTCGCCGCGCCCGATGGCGTTGCGTCGGTGGATCTCCACCGGGTCCAGGCCGAGCAGGCCCGCCATCGTGTCGATGTGGCTGTTCAGGGCGAAGAGCATCTGCGTGCCGCCGAAGCCGCGGAAGGCCCCGTGTGGCGGGTTGTTGGTGTAGGCGAGCGTGGCGTCGCAGCGCACGTTCGCCAGCCGGTGCATGTTGTCGCTGCGCATGGCGCTGACGTGCATGACCTCGGCACACAGGCCGCTGTAGGCGCCGCAGTCGGCGAGGATGCGCACGTCCTTGGCCACGATCAGGCCCTCGCGCGTCATGCCCAGCTTCAGGTCGATGCGCTCCGGCAGGCTGCTGCAGGAGCCCAGGAAGTCCTCGATCCGGCTGTTGACCAGGCGCACCGGCCGGCCGGCGCGCAGGGCCAGCAGCGCGGCGACGAGCGTGTTGGCGTCCTCGATGATCTTGGCCCCGAAGCCGCCGCCCACCGTGGGGGCGGTCACGCGGATGCGCGACACCGGCCACTCCAGCGCGGCCGCCAGGCGCGCCCGGGCCAGGAAGACCGATTGCGTGGATGCCCAGACCTGCAGCCGGCCGTCGGCGTCGAGCATCGCCACCGTGGCCATCGGCTCCAGGTAGCCGGCGTATTGGGGGTGGGTGCTGTAGCGCGCCTCGTGCACCACGGCCGCCTGCGCCAGGGCCGCGTCCACGTCGCCGCGGTGGTAGCGGATGCGGTGCGAGACGTTGTCGTGGCCCGAATGCACCTGCGCCGCGCCGTCGGCGAGCGCGAGCTCGGGGTCCAGCAGCGCGGGCTCCTCCTCGTACTCCACGCGGATCAGGTCCAGCGCGTCCAGGGCGATGTCCTCGCTGACGGCGGCCACCGCCGCCACCTCCTCGCCGCAGAAGCGCACCTGGCCCTTGGCCAGGATGTGGCGGTCCTTGTGGCTCACGCCCCAGCGCGTGCCAGGAGCGTCATCGCCCGTCACGACCGCCTTGACCCCGGGCAGCGCGCGCGCCGCACGGGTGTCGATGCTGCGGATGCGCGCGCGGGCGTGCGGGCTGCGCAGCACCTTGCCGTGCAGCATGCCGGGCAGCTGGATGTCGCCCGCGTACAGAGCCCGGCCGAGCACCTTGGACCGGGCGTTCACCTGCGGCGTGTCGCGGCCGAGGGTCGATTCGCTCATGCGCGTTCTCCGTGGGCGCCTGCCGGCGGCCCCTGAACGGGCCACCGGCCGGCGGCGATCAGTCGGCGGTGATGTTGAGCTCGCGGATCGTGCGGGTCAGGCGTGTCAGGTCTTCGGCGTTGACCTTGGACAGCAGGTCGGGTGCGCCGCCTGCCGGTCGGGCGCCGAAGGAGGCCATCTTCTCGACGACGTCGGGCAT
>CAIRBF010000180.1 GCA_903876715.1 uncultured beta proteobacterium | reverse complement strand
GACCGACCTCGGCGAGGGCCACTCGGTGCGCTACCTCGACACCGTCACCGGCTACCTGCGCCACCTGCGGCAGCTTGCCGAGGGAGCTTGTGGGGTCCCGCTGGAGCGCGCCGTGCTCGGCCGGCCGGTGTTCTTCGTCGACGACGATCCGCGGCGCGACGCGCTGGCCCAGGCCACGCTGGAGAAGGCGGCGCGGGCGGCGGGCTTCGCCGAAGTGCGCTTCCAGTTCGAACCCATCGCTGCCGCCTTCGACTACGAGCGCGGCGTCGACCGCGAGCAGCGCGTGCTGGTGGCCGACATCGGCGGCGGCACCTCGGACTTCTCGCTCGTGCGCGTGGGGCCCTCGCGGCGCGAGCGCATCGACCGCCGAGACGACATCCTGGCCAGCCACGGCGTGCACGTGGCCGGCACCGACTTCGACCGCCGCATCGAGCTGGCCGCGCTGATGCCCCTCCTGGGGCTGGGCGCGCGTGGGCCGGCCGCGAGCGGCGCCCGTGAGGTGCCCAGCGCGATCTACCACGACCTCGCCACCTGGCACCTGATCAACACCTGCTACCGGCCGCAGCGCGTGGCCGAGCTGCGCTCGATTGGCGACTGGTACGCCGACGCCGCGCTGCACCGCCGCCTGATGCGCGTGCTCGACACGCGCCTCGGTCACGACCTGGCTGCGCGCAGCGAGGCGGCGAAGATCGAGGCCGCCTCGGCAGGCCAGGCCCGCATCGACCTCGCGCGCGTCGAGCCGGGGCTGGTTGCGACGCTGGGCGACGCCGAGGCGCTGCGCGCGCTGGACGCTGACATCGAGCGCATCGTCGACGCGGCCCGGCAGACGGTGCGAGACGCCGGCGTCGATGCGGCCGGCGTCGATGCGCTCTACTTCACCGGCGGCTCGACGGGGCTGGCGCCGCTGACCCGACGGCTGGCGGCCGCGTTCCCGCAGGCCCGCCCCGTCCACGGTGACCGCCTGGGCAGCGTGGCGAGCGGGCTGGGGGTGTTCGCGGGCCGGGTGTTCGGCTGATCCGGTCGCCCCTTCGGCACGCCTGGCGTCGATCGCGGCCTTGCGGAGGTGTCATGGTGACACTTGCGGCGCGCAGCGCCATCCCAGCCCGGTCACGCGTCACAGCCTCGATGTGCCTTCGGTGGGCGCGGTGCGCTTGCGCAGTGGCATGAAGCCCCGCTCCACCAGATCCGGGCTCAGCCGGGCTCAGCGCGCCCAGGCCTCGCCCGCCTCACGCACCCGGCCCCGGGGTGGCGGCTGTGGATCCAGGCCCAGGTGGCTGAGGATCTTCTCGATCACCGGCCGCTCCAGGATCGCCGCGATGATCTTCAGCTCCACGGCGCCGCAGTTCGGACACCGCTCCATGTCGATGTCAAACACGCGCTTGAGCAGCCGGGCCCAGTTGATGCGGTGCGGCCGGGACTGAACCGTCTCGACCTCGCACTCGCCGGCAGCTGCGACTTCGGCGGCCCGCTCTTGAACCTCGGGTCGCTGCGGCACCACCAGCGGGCGCAGCCTGGCGTTGGGTGCCAGCACGCCATGGAACCTGATCAGGTGCAACCTCGGCCGCGGCACCAGCGCCGCCAGCCGCTGCATGAACTCCAGCGAGCTCATCACCAGGTGCGTGGTCCCGTCGCGCCACGGCGTCTTGAGCTTGAGCTCCACCTGCCCTGCCGCGTTGAGCTGCACCCGCTCGTCCGACAGCGCTGAGCCCGGACACAAACAGTCCAGTGGACTGTTTGTGCCTGGTGAAGGGCCTAGCCCGGATCGCCGGGCCTGCCCACCCGCGCTTGGTTCACTCCGATAGGGAATGCCTGACCAGGCCGAGGCTGGGCGCCTTCGTTCACCGGGTCTGAGCGCTCCACCGATCCCAAGCCCTCGCCCCCACCGCCTCGCCCCACAGGTCCACCGAGACCGGCGTGCGCGCATGAACCACGGCCGCCGCATCCCCGCGCACGTAGCCGAGCGCGACGCAGCGGCCGGCGGCCCAGCCCCAGCCGGCGGAGCTGAGCTCGCCCACGGGCTCCCCGCCCAGTGACAGCGTCTCGCCGCCCCAGGCGTAGGCAGCCGGGTCGTCGAGGACGATGGTGACGAGCTTCTTGCGCAGCGGCTGGCCGCGCGCCGCGAGCAGGGCCTCGGGTTCCGCAGGCCTATCGTGGCGGTGCTGGACCCGTACGCCACGTCCGATAGCGGCTTCAGCAGCTTCGGCACCGGTCCTGGGGACTTCAAATAGATAGCACCAGGTGCTAGACTGAGGCATGCCCGAAGACAGGTCCGCAAGAGCCTTCAAGACGGCCTGGTTTTCGAAGGCCGCCCGCAAGGCTCGCATCCGCGACGGTGCCCTGCTGCAGGCAGTGCGGGGACGATGCGCGGTCAGGCCGATGACCTGGGCGGTGGCGTCTTCAAGAAGCGGCTGAACGACAACCAGCACCGGTCGATCGTGCTGGCCAAAGGCGGGAAGCTATGGGTGTTCGCGTTCCTCTATGCCAAGAAGGACCGCGCCAACATCGACCCCGATGAGTTGGCTGCGTTCCGAAAGCTGGCCCAGGCCTACGCGCGGATCACGACCCCGGAACTTGAACAGGCCCTGGACGAGGGCAACCTGCTGGAGTTGAGCGATGACCACTAGACCGAAGTTCAAGAGCGATGCCTTCGAGGCCATCCACAGCGCAGCTCGGGGCCTGCACCGCGTTGGCGCCATCGACAAGGCGACCATGCGCGAGTTCGATGAAAGCTGCCTGGCCGTGCCGCCCGAGATCAGCGCCGCGGATATCAAGCGCATTCGGGAGCAGGCGCACGTGAGCCAGCCGGTCTTCGCGCGCTACCTGAACACCAGCGAATCGACCGTCCAGAAGTGGGAGGCCGGCACCAAGCGGCCCAGCGGGATGGCGCTGAAGTTGCTGGCGGTGGTGGAGAAGCATGGGTTGAAGGTCTTGGCCTGATCGAGTTCGGGATGGGGGCGTCGGCCACCACAGCGTGGCCAATACGGAGGACTTGGCTTCTTCGGCGAACAGAGTTGTCATGGCGGTATCTGCCCAGGAGGAGAAGATGCAATGCCCCGTGATGACTGAACGCCGGCTTGCCGCCACCTATTTCACCTGCAGCCCCTGCAGCACCACCAGCGGCCTGAGCTTTGCGTTCGGGGCCAATACTCCGTGGAACCTGATCAGGTGCAACCTCGGCCGCGGCACCAACGCGGCCAGCCGCTGCATGAACTCCAGCGGGCTCATCACCAGATGCGTCGTGCCGTCGCGCCAAGGCGTCTTGAGCGTGAGCTCCACCTGCCCGGCGGCGTTGAGCTGCACCCGTTCGTCCGACAGCGCGGGGCGGGTGATTTAGTCGGCCTTGCGAAATTCATCCAGCCGCCAAGAGCGGCTGTTGAAGACGATCCTCGGCATGCGCTCCAACACTGCGCTTGCGCCGCTTTTCGGAGGTCACCGTAGTCCTCATGCCCGTATGGCGGCCTCCCAGCGCGAGCGGCAGCCACAAGGCCAGCCAGAACAGGACGAAAAAGAACGCCTTGGCGGCCTTAGCCGCCTGAACAGCGATGGCTCGCAGCAACGAGCGAATGTTGAAGCCCGCCGCGCACAGCACCGCGTGCAGCGCGTCGCCTTCGGACCCCTTCAGCCAGCACCTGTCCATGCGGTGATCCGAAGTTCGACACTTCAGAGCCGTTTTCACCCCTCCAGCCGACCCCAGGTCTAATCAAATCAAGCACTTGGAAGCCGCTTCCGCGATTTTCGTGTAGTCTAAACCTATGAGGTTCATGTAGTTATAATTTCCAGCCCCACGCGCTACACTCGGGCCATGTTCGTCAAGGTCACCGCCGCCAAGGGCCACCACTACGCCCAGCTCGTGGAGTCCTTCCGCGACGCCAACGGCCAGCCCCGCCAGCGCAATCTCATGACCCTGGGCCGCATCGACGAGAACGGCGGCCCCGTCGACCGGCTCCTGCAGTCCCTGCTTAAGGCTCGCGGCCTCTCCGGCGTCAGCACCGCCGCGCCCCAGGTGCGCTTCGAATCCGCCTTGTCCCTGGGCGATGTCTGGGCGCTGGACCAGCTCTGGCGCGAGATCGGCTTCGACGCCCTGGCCGGCGTCTTTCGCCGCGCCCGCTACACCACCCCGGTGGAGCACGCCATCCGCATGATGGTCTTCAACCGCCTGTGCGACCCCGACTCCAAGCTCGGCGTGCTGCGCTGGGCGCAGACGGTGAGCATGCCCGGGGTCGAGGCCTCCAAGTTCACCCACCAGCACCTGCTGCGCGCCATGGACGCGCTCATGGACCACCAGGCCGAGGTCGACGAGTGCGTGGCCCACCTGCTGCGCCCCCTCATCGACGAGGAGCTGTCGGTCGTCTTCTACGACCTCACCACCATCGGCACCGAGGGCCTGAGCCACCAGCGCGGCGACGTGCGCCACCACGGCATGAGCAAGGAGGGCCTCATCGCCCGGCAGTTCCTGCTGGGCGTGGTGCAGACGGCCGACGGCCAGCCCATCCACCACGAGGTCTTCAACGGGAACGCCAGCGAGGGCCAGACCCTGCTGCCCTTGCTGGCGCGCCTGGTCGAGCGCTTCCCCCACATCCGCCGCCTGGTGCTGGTGGCCGACCGCGGCCTGCTCTCGCTGGACAACCTGGAGGCCCTGGCCGCGCTGAAGTTGCCGCCCAGCCCTGCAGGGCCGCGGACGCTGGAGTACATCCTGGCCGTGCCGGGCCGCCGCTATGGCGAGTTCGAACCCGTGCTGCGGGGCTTCCAGCAGAAGGTGGCTGCCGAAGCTGCGCGCGCGCGGGCGCAGCGAGCAGCGGGCGATCCCGCGGCCACGCCCGCCGAGACGGTGGACGAGTCCCTGTGGCTCGGGCGTCGGCTGGTGGTGGCGCACAACCCCGAGCGCGCGGCCGAACAGACCGCGCAGCGCCAGGGCCGCATCGCCGAGCTGCAGGCCCGTGCGCAGGCCCTCAGCGACAAGCTCGACGCCCAGGACGAGGGCCAGCGCAGCCGCGGGCGGGCCTTGTCGGACTCCGGCGCCAAGGCGCGGTTCTTCCACGAGGTAGCCCAGGCGCACCTGGCCACCATCGTCAAGGTGGATCTGAAGTCCGACCTCTTCGCCTACGAGATCGACGACGAGGCGCTCGCCCGCGCCGAGCTGATGGACGGCAAGCTGCTGCTGGTGACCAACGTCACGGCGATGACGCCGGCCGAGGTGGTGGCGCGCTACAAGGCGCTGGCCGACATCGAGCGCGGCTTCCGGGTGCTCAAGAGCGAGATCGAGATCGCGCCGGTGTTCCACCGGCTACCCGAGCGCATCCGCGCGCACGCGGGCATCTGCTTCATGGCACTGATCCTGCACCGCGTGATGCTCCAGCGCCTGCAGCTGGCGGGTCACGAAGCCTCGCCCGCGACGGCGTTGGAGCAACTGCGCCGCATCCAGCGCCACAGCGTGCGCATCAACGACAGCGCGCCCATCGGCGGCGTGTCCACCATCCACCCCGATCAGGCCGCGCTACTGGCCGCCTTGAGGATCAAGAAACCGCCCGCCGACACCCAGATGACGCTGCTGTAGTGCCAACTTGCAAGGTCAATCCTTGCAAATCAATCACTTACGGCGGTTGGTGTCGAACTCGGGTGTACCTGGCCGTGAGCACCGGGCCCAAGTTCTCCAGCGCAGCGTTGGTGGTCTTGCGAATCTCGCGCAGCGGATGCTTGGCAGGCACAAAGTCCTCCAGCTTGCGCATGGTGAACAGGCTCCCGGTGAAGGTGTCAGCGCCGCGCATGGGTCTCGGTCAAATCGGAACGTCAGATTGGCCCCGCAGCAGCCCAAACAGGCACGTCGGCTGGGTGGTATTTCGGCAGCCTGCCAAGGAAGTTCTGTGATTTCGTTCCTGAGAATTTTAGTTCTGACGATAATTTGGGTGATTGCCTAGTTATCTTTCTCTAACAACAAGTGCTTTTGTTAGTCTATAACCAGTGCGATGAATGGTTTTAATTTCAATGGACTGTTCTTTGAAGTTAAAAAGCTTCGTTCGCAATCGACTAATTAGGACTTCAAGACGCACCTTGTCGAAGGATAAATGGCTAGTTTCGCCACCCAGCTTATCAATGAGGTCATTGTAGGTGCAGTGACTCAATGATTGAGCGAGTGTTTTTAGCGCCACAGTTTCTTTAGGTGTTAGGCTCAATACATCTGACTCAGGCGAAATCAAACACATGCTTTTCAAGTGAAGCGACCAACACGATGGTTCGTTTTTCTCAGTCGTGCCGGATTTCTCGCTGCGCCTTAGTAAATTACGAATCACAGCCAATACTTCTTCAGATCGCGTAGGCTTGGTGAGGTAAACATCTGCTCCAGCTTGGTAGCCTTCCGTGCGATCACTCCCCATCACGCGGGCGGTCAACATGACAATGCCGATATTTGGGTAAACATACCGTAGCCACTTACACAGGCTGATGCCATCTTCGCCAGGCAAATTCAAGTCAAGAATCACGACGTTGGGTGTGTAAGACGCCAACAAAGAGCGCATATGTTCGCCATCGTTAGCACATCGTGTGTTGTAGCCGCCGGTTTCAAGTACGAGCGCCAATTCATCGCTCACGCGAAGGTTGTCCTCCACCAATAAAACAGATGGGACGTTTGGCATCTGCTCAGGTGATGGCATTTCAACCGATTGATGGTTTTTTGTATTCATACCTGGATGGAGAATTCAAATCGAACAAACTGTCTGTCTGTTTTGAATTTTATATGACTCCCCAGTGCCTGCGCCATTGATTGCGCAAGCCATAAACCAAGTCCCGCGCCGGATTGTTGTTTTGCTGACTCAGACCTGTAGTAGCGATCGAATACGCGTGTTGAGTCCAATTTGGCGTCTTCCCTGATTTCATTGGAGACACTGAACAGGAGTTCGCTGTTGGACGTGCTGCTCTTGTATTCAACTTTCAGCTCCACAAGACTTTCAGCGACTGAATACTTTAAAGCATT
>CAIRBF010000179.1 GCA_903876715.1 uncultured beta proteobacterium | reverse complement strand
CTACCTCGACATCGCTGCACTGGTCGCCGCGGCGCGCGCCAGCGGCGCCGACGCTGTCCATCCGGGCTACGGCTTCCTGGCCGAGAACGCGGCATTCGCCGCGGCCTGTGCCGAGGCCGGCCTCGTCTTCGTCGGCCCGTCGCCCCAGGCCATCCGCGCCATGGGCGACAAGGCGGGCGCCAAGCGCCTGATGCGCGCCGCCGGTGTGCCCTGCATCCCCGGCTTCGACAGCCCCGATCCCGCCGACCAGGCGCCGGCCCGTCTGGCCCAAGAGGCACAGCGCGTCGGCTGGCCGCTGATGATCAAGGCCAGCGCCGGTGGCGGCGGTCGCGGCATGCGCCGCGTGGAGCGCGCCGAGGACTTTGCCGAGGCCTTGCGCAGTGCGCAGGCCGAGGCGCTGGGCGCCTTCGGTGATGCCACGGTCATCCTGGAGCGCGCGGTCGACGGCGCCCGGCACGTCGAGATCCAGGTCTTCGCCGACCGCCACGGGCAGGTGCTGCACCTGGGCGAGCGCGACTGCTCGGTGCAGCGCAGGCATCAGAAGCTGGTCGAGGAGGCGCCGTCGCCGGCGGTGGACGCGGCGCTGCGCGAGCGCATGGGCGCCGCCGCCGTGGCGGCCGCGCGGGCGATCGGCTACGAGGGCGCGGGCACGCTGGAGTTCCTGCTCGACGCCGACGGCCGCTTCTACTTCATGGAGATGAACACGCGGCTGCAGGTCGAGCACCCGGTGACCGAGGCCGTCACGGGCCTGGACCTGGTGGAGTGGCAGTTGCGTGTGGCTGCGGGCGAACCGCTGCCGCTGGCGCAGCCGCAGATCGGATTTGACGGCCACGCGATCGAAGTCCGCCTCTGCGCCGAAGACCCGCGCCAGGGTTTCCTGCCGCAGAGCGGCACGCTGCGCCGCTGGCAGCCCGCGCCGGGCGTGCGCATCGAGCACGCGCTGGCCGACGGCGCGGCGGTGCCGCCGCACTACGACCCGATGATCGCCAAGATCGTCGCCCACGGCACGACGCGCGAGGAGGCGCGCCGCCGCCTGCGGCGCGCTTTGCAGGACACGCTGGCCCTGGGCCTGGCGACGAACCAGGAGTTCCTGGCGCGCTGCCTCGCGCATCCGGTCTTCGTGGCCGGGCAGGCCACCACCGGCTTCGTCGGCCAGCACCTGGACGCGCTGCTGGCCGAGGACGCGCGGGCCCGCGACCGCGTGGAGGTGCTGGCCGCGGGGCTGCTGCACTCCACGGAAGGGTTGGCCCCGGACAGGCCGGGCCCCGTCGATGCCGCGCGTGGCGCTGTTCCGACGCCGGGCCACGCGTTGCCGCTGCTGCTGCGCTACGCCGTCGACGGCCGGGAGTGCAGCGCCCGCATCGTGCGCACCGACGCAACCCGCCTCGAGGTCGAGAGCGGGTCCGCGCGCCGGAGCCTGGAAGTCGCTGGCCTCCACGCCAGCCATGCCCGCCTCACGCTGGAGGGCGTGCAGGACCGGGTGGATTTCCACCGTGACGGCGCCGTGCTGTGGCTGCACCACGCGGGGCGGACCTGGCGGGTCGAGGACCTGACGCGCGCGCCGGCGAGGCGCGCAGGCGCCTCGGGCCAGGACGGCCGCGTACGCGCCTCCACCAGCGGCCGCGTCGCCGCGGTGCGGGTCGGCGTCGGTGAGCGCGTGGAGACCGGCAGCCCGCTCGTCGTTCTGGAGGCGATGAAGATCGAGCATCTCCACCTCGCGCCCGTCTCGGGCACCGTGGTCGCCCTGCACGTCGAGGTCGGCGCGCAGGTGGCTGCCGGACGGGTGCTGGCGGAGATCGTCGCCGAGGCGCCGGGCGGAGGCTTGACCCGACTCTAGTGCCGAACACTGCACTAGAACTCGAACACGGTCCAGATCGGCTGGTGATCCGAGCCCTGCGCGGCCTGGTCGATCCAGGCCCGGCGCACGCGCGGCGCGAGTTCGGTGCTGACGAAGCAGTAGTCGAGCCGCCGCAGCGGCCGCGGCGGCTCGCAGGAGTCGCAGGTCCAGTCGGCGGCCTCGTGTTCACTCCCCCCGGCGGCGACGAAGGCGTCCGTCAGGCCGCCGGCATGGCTCATTCGCCCGAAGTCGCTGGACAAGGGCCCGGTGAGCCGGGTGTACAGCGGCGAGTCGGGCGTGATGTTGAAGTCGCCCATGTAGACCGCAGCGGCTGGCATCGGCGGCGGCGCCTGACCCAGCGTCCAGGCCTCCTCGGCGTGGCGGCCGCACCAGGCGCCGCCCTCGAGCGGGGCCTCGCGGTGCACCTGCAGCAGCCGCTCGACCTGCGGCGAGCGGTCGCCGTCACCCACGTGGCTCAGGTGCAGTGAATGCACGCGCAGCGCCGGCGCGCCGGGCGGTGCGATCACGGCCTCGATCATCGAACGCTGCAGACTGTACTGGTGCACCAGGCCCATCTTGGGCAGCAGATGGTGGCGACTGGAGACGATGGGCCAGCGCGACAGCACCATGTTGCCGAACTGGCGCCGGCGTTGCCCGGGCGGGCCGCTGCCCGCGTCCATGTCCAGACCCGGTCCGTAGACCCAGTACAGCCGCTCGCCGAGCAGACGCGCGATCTCGGCCGGCTGGTCCTGGTCGCCCGAGCGCGGCCAATGGCGCTCGACCTCCTGCAGTGCGATGATGTCCGCGCCCTCCAGCGCGGCGCAGATGCGCTCGAGGTCGAACCTTCCGTCCTTGCCCTTGCCGTATTGGATGTTGTAGCTCGCCAGCCGCATGTCTGTCTCCTCGTCCCGCCTGCCCCTGGCCATTGCCTACATGATGGTGATGGGGGCACTGTGGGGCCTGCAATTCTCGCTGGCCAAGACCGGGGCGCAGCACGGCATCGCGCCGGCGGCCTGGATGCTGTTCGTCAACGGCGTGGGCGCGCCGGTGCTGCTGGCGATTTCCGCCTGGCGCGGCAGCCCGCCCAGCTTG
>CAIRBF010000178.1 GCA_903876715.1 uncultured beta proteobacterium | reverse complement strand
GCTGGCGCTCGCCGCCCGACAGCGTGCCCAGCCGGCGCGCCTGCCAGGCGGCGCAGTCGGCGCTGGCGAGCGCGCGGTCCACCGCGGCCTCGTCCTGCGGACCCGGCGCGCCCAGCAGCCCCAGGTGCGGCAGGCGGCCCAGCGCCACGGTCTCGCGCACGGTCAGCTCGGCCCCATGCTCCCCGCCCTGCGGCAGCCAGGCGATCGCGCGGCCGCGCGCGGCGGGCGCCAGCGCGCGCAGGTCGGTGCCGTCCAGGGTGAGGCCGCCGGCGCGCGGCTTGGTCAGGACGGTCCCGGCCAAGTCGATGCTGCCGTTGCCCGGCCCTGGCAGGTCGGCCCCGCCCAGGGTGACGCTGCCGGCGCTCGGCGCCTGCAGGCCGGCCAGCGCGCGCAGCAGCGTGGACTTGCCCGCCCCATTGGGCCCGACGATGGCTGTCCAGCCCGTGGTGATGCGGCAGGACACGTCCTGCAGCACCGTGCGCCGGCCGAGGGTGACGGTGAGGGCGTGGGTGCTGAGTTCAGGAGCCTGCACGGGGCCCTCCTCGCGCTGGCGCGCAGCCGCCACGTGGCTCTGCGACTCCAGCTCGGGACCCATTCCAGGGGCCCCCGACTTTCCGCCCCTCTCCCCTTGCGGGAGAGGGTTTGGGGAGAGGGGGAAAGGCCAACACCGCGGCGCTTCTCCCCCTCTCCCCGAGCCCCTCCCCCGTCAGGGAGCAGGAACGCAAATCCAGCGCTCCGCGCAGCATGGCTCCGGGATGGCGGCCGGTGGCGGCGCGGGCGCCGCTCGGGGCGCGCCTTGGGCGCTCGCGACGCAAGCGGCGCAGGCGGTGCAGGTGGTGTCGCAGATTCACGCCCTCGCCCCCCGATGCAGCAGCGCCAGCAGGTAGCCCCCGCCCAGCACCGCCGTCACCACGCCCACTGGCAGCTCCTGCGGGGCCAGCAGGCCGCGGGCCAGCACGTCGGCGGCCAGCAGCAGCACGGCGCCGGCCAGGGCGCTGGCGGCCAGCAGGAAGGCGTGGGTCGACGGCGCGAGGCGGCGCACCAGGTGCGGCGCCACCAGGCCGACGAAGGCCACCAGCCCCGCCTGGGCCACCGCCAGCCCGGTGCACAGCGCCAGCAGCGCCACGAGCGCGGCGCGGGCACGGGGCAGGTCCAGACCCAGGCTGGCGGCGCCGTCTTCGCCCAGGGTCAGCGCGTCCAGCACGCGCGCCAGGCGCAGCGCCAGCGGCAGCGCCAGCGCCAGGCCGGCGGCCAGCACCGGCACCGCGTCCCAGCCGATGTGCCCCGTGCTGCCCAGCAGGAAGCTCTGGCGCCCGCGCAGCGCCTCGGGCGAGAAGACGGTCAGCGTGTCGGCCAGCGCCCCCAGCAGCACGCCGACCACCACGCCCGCCAGCAGCAGCCGCACCGTCTGCTGCGCGCCGCGCGCCAGCAGCAGCGTCAAGGCCACGCCGCCCAGCGCGCCCAGGAAGGCCGCGCCCGAGAGCCCCAGCCGTGGCAACGCCCCGGCCGCCGCCCACCCCAGCGCCAGGCCCGCGGCCGTGCCCCCAGCCAGCACCAGCACCACGCCCAGCACCGCGCCCGCGGCGGCGCCCAGCAGGTACGGGTCCGCAAGCGGGTTGCGGAACAGGCCCTGCGCCACCGCCCCGGCCAGCCCCAGCAGCGCCCCCACCAGCAACGCCCCCAGCGTGCGCGGCGCGCGGATCTGCCCGTACAGCAGCGCCGCCTGCGCGTCCGCCAGATCGGCCCGCAGCGCCGCCGGCGACCAGCCCCCGCTGCCCGTGAACAGGCTTGCGCCGGCCAGCAGCACCGCGCCGAGCAGCAGCGCGGCGAGCAGGCGGGCGCGGCGGGGGCGGGTGGTCATGGGGTGTGGGTAGGTGGGCGCTCGCCGCGCTGGCCGGCATCGGCATCGAAACGCCTGGGTTGCCCGCCGTGCGGGGTCGGGTGCCCGAGCGGGCGCGGGATGTTCGGGGGTTCTGTCACCAGCAAGAGTCCGCCCACCACACTGACACCTCCGTTCGCACAAGGCTTGGCCAGCACTCCACCACCGTTCGCACTGAGCTTGTCGAAGTGCGCGTGAGGGGCTTCGACAGGCTCAGCCCGAACGGCGTGGGGCTCGGCCCGGATGGGGTGGGGCTCGGCCCGGATGGGGTTGGGTTCGGCCCGGATGGGGTGGGGCTCAGCCCAAATGGGGTGGAGCTCAGCCCGTTCGGCACAATGCTCAGCCAGTACCCCACCACCGTTCGCACTGAGCTTGTCGAAGTGCACGTGAGGGGCTTCGACAGGCTCGGCCCGAACGGGGTGGGGCTCGGCCCGAACGGGGTGGGGTTCAGCCCGAACGGGGGGGAGCTCAGCCCGTTCGGCACAAGACTTAGCCAGCACCCCACCACCGTTCGCACTGAGCTTGTCGAAGTGCGCGTGAGGGGCTTCGACAGGCTCAGCCCGAACGGGGTCAGGCTGAGCCCGAACGGTGTGGGGTTCAGCCCGAACGGGGTGGAGCTCAGCCCGAACGGTCTCCATACCCCTCACCGCCCCGCTCCCGGCAGCCCCGCCAGGCAATCCGCCACCGCCATGGCCCCCTCGCCCAGGCGCGGGCCGGGGCGGACGAGGAGGTCCCAGCGTGCGGGTTCGAAGGCGCAGACGGCGCCGGTGCGCAGGGCCTGCAGCGCGGCCCAGCCGGGGCGGCGGGGCATCTCGGCCGCGGCGCGGGTCTGGGCCAGCACCAGCGCGGGCTGGGCGCGCACCACGAACTCGGGGTTGAGCTTGGGGAAGGGCCCCAGCGCCGCCGGGATGGCGTTGCCCAGCCCCAGCGCCTGCAGCGTCTGCCCGACGAAGGAGCCCGGCCCCGCGGCATAGGGCTCGCTGCCGACCTCGACATACACCGCCCGTGAGCGCCAGGCAGAAGGCACCCGCGCCGCCGCCTGCTGCAGCGCCGCCTCGATGCCCGCCCAGGCCTGCGCGCCGGCCTGCGGCGTGCCCAGCAGCGCCGCCACCACGTCCAGGCTGCGGCGCAGGTCGGCGTGCGTCTGCGGTTCCAGCGCCACCACCTTCACGCCCAGCGCCTGCAGCCGCGCCAGCGCGCGGTGCGAGCGCGCCGCGATCACCACGTCCGGCCGCAACCGCACCAGCGCCTCCACGTCCAGATCGTCCAGGCCGCCCAGCTTGGGCAGCGCCCGCACCGGGGCGGGCCAGTCCGACCAGCGGTCGGTGCCCACCAGCCGGTCGCAGGCCTGCAGCGCGCACACGGTCTCGGTGTGCGAGGGCAGCAACGTGACGATGCGCCGCGCCGGCGCGGCCAGCGTCACGGTGTGGCCGAGGTCGTCGGTGAGGGTAATGGGGGCGGCGGAAGCCACCCGCTCCGCCTGGGGCGTCGGCGGTGCCGCCCACAAGCTGCCCGGCAAGAGCCCCAGGCACAGCAGCCAGGCAAGCAGGCCCGGGCGCCGCGCGGGCCAAGAGCCGCGCGCCTTGGCTGGTGTGAAGAGCCCAGGCATGCAGATGTCAGCCGCCCGCCCGGCCGCGACGGGCGGGCGGGCGCCTCATCGGGCCAGGTGCCCACTCGCTGCGCGCCAGGAAGCTGGGCAGCAGCGCCGGCGTGCTGGAGTAGAACGCCCGCAGCCACCGCCCCATGCTCTGCGCTTGCCGAGGATCCGGCGCCCATGGCAGTGCCGCCACGCCGCTCAGCCCGGGCGGCGCCATGCGGAGTGGCTCGCCGGCCGCTGTCTCCACGTCCAGGGTGTGTGGCAAGCAGGCACCCGCTCTCGGCGCGGCCATGCATATGGGCGGGTGCGGGGACTTCTTCATGTCGTGTCAGGGCATCTGCCAGCGCAGAGACACCTGCGCCTGCCGGCCGCCTGTGTCGTAGGTGCGGGTCAGTTCGTAGTGCTTGTCAGCCAGGTTGTCGATCCGGCCTTCGACCGCCCAACCGAGGCCGAGCGACCTGCTCGCGTGCAGGTTGACCACCCCGTAGCCTGGCAGCCGGCTGGTGTTGTTAGCGTCGTCGAAACGGGACGCGCTGGCCCGCAACTCCGACCCCAGAGTCCAGCCTGCCACCCGGGTGTCTAGGCCCAGCGACGCCGAGCGCCTGTCGCGCCGGGGCAGCACCTTCTGCGTGTCGAGGTTGCGCGGGTCTTGCCAGTCGAGCGAGCCACGCAGCTTGAACTGCGCGAGCCTGGTCTCGCCAGCCAAAGTCCAGCCGTTCAACTGGGCGCGGCCCACATTGAAGTAGCAACCTTCGTTCACGGGGTCGCTGATGACCGCCTTGCACGTGCCCTGCTGGTAGAGCCAATCGATGAGATCGCTGACCTTGTTTCGCCACCCGGTCAGGCTGGCGTTGGATCGCGACCCTGCCCAACGCAGGCTCACTTCCACATTGCGGCCGGACTCCGGGACCAGGGACGCGTTGCCGTACTCGCTGAAGCGCTGATAGAGCGTCGGCGCGCGGAAGGAAGTGGCTGCCGACGTGGTGAGCTTCCAGCCCGGCACGAAAGCCCAGCCCCAGCCCAGGCTGCCGGTGTGCTTGTTGCCGAACTCGCTGTCCGCGTCCTGCCGCACACGGACCTGAACCCCATGCGCACCGAAGTCGCCCCGCCAGCCGATGGCCAGGCCCGTCTGGTGGCGAGACCCCGTGAAGCCCGGCATGGATGACGAAACGGACAGCTCGTCATTGCGCCGCTCCAGCGTGCCCGTCAGCTGGTGGTCGCCCCAGTGCTGCTCGTGCTGCACGAGCAAGTCCCGCAGCGTCGTCGCCGTGCGGTAGAAGTCCGGGCGGGTTTCCAGCGAGCTGGCGGTCTGGCCGACACGAACTCGAGTCGTCGCTTGGTCGTTCCAGCTCGCCTGCCATTGGAGGCTGCCCGTGCGCAAGTCGTGGATGTTCTGGTCGTCTGCGCCGGGGGTGTAACCGTCGTACCCCGCCCGCAGATCGCTCTTCAGCAGCGACAGATCGAGGCGGTGATCGGGGTTGACCTGCACGCCGATGCGCCCCTGCAGCGAGCTGCGCTTCCATCCGTCCCGGTCCGGGTTGTGGCCCGCGGCCGCGGCGGTGCGGGAGTCGTAGCCGTCGCTGCGCCCCTGGGTGGCGGAGACCCGGTAGTCGACGATGTCGGAGGCGCCGGCAAGACCGAAGCCCGCCAGATACGTCCCCAAAGAGCCCAAAGTCAGCGAGGCCGTCGGGCGCGCCGGGCCTTCGCCGCGCCGGGTGAGCAACTGCACCACCCCCGTCACGGCATCAGAGCCGTACACCGCGGCCGCCGGGCCGCGCAGCACCTCGATCCGGTCGATCTGCTCCAGGGGGATCTGCACCCACTGCGCGCCGCCCGTGGCTTGCGAGTCCACCCGCATGCCGTCGATGTACACGGCGGTGTGGCGCGTCTCCCCGCCGCGGATGAACACGCTCGTGGCGCCGGCCGGGCCGCCGTTGCGCGAAATGGCGATGCCGGGCAGGCCGGAGAGGACGTCGGAGACGGCGGCTGCACCTTGGCGCCTGATCGCCGCCTGGTCGACGACGGAGATGTCTGCCAGCGTCGACGAAAGCGGCTCGGGCAAGCGCTTGCCCACGACGATCACCGTCTCCGCAGACGTGCCGGCCGCACCGGCCGTCTGCGCGCTGGCGGGGCCGGAGGCCCAGCCAGCCGCCAGCCCCCCGAAGCAGCCTGCAATCACCACTGCCCTGGCACGGCAAACGCCCACGGCACGCCCAGCGCGCACCGCGGCGCGCGACTTCACTGTCGAACCCTTCATGGAATGAAACCCTCGTACCCCACCGTGCTGCCGGCCTCCCCGCCGGTGCGCACCCCTGGCGCCGCGCTCGCGCGCGGCACCCCTCGTTGGCCGGTATCCGGGCTGGCGGAGACGACCCGTGTGCCCTTCCCAGCGGCCGGTGGCCACCAGTGGATGTTCGACACGAGCGGGGAGCCCGAAGACTCCCGTCCGCTTACCGTTGCGGGGGCAGCTCAGGTTGGGGCGCTGCCGCGACGATGCACGCCGCGCCCTTCCTGATTCCCGTTGAACTGCCTGGCCCTCGAGGGGGCTGGGCGAGCACCAACGTGGGGCAGTGTAAGGGTGGGGGGTGGGGGGTGGCAATCAAATTGCGCTGGCGACTGGGCTTGGCGTAGCGCCTCTGTACGCCAGACCGTCAGATGTCACCGGGGAACCCAAAGGAGGTCAGTGTCTCCAGGCATTTGCACCTCGAACGAGGACCTCTTACTTACCAGTTCGAGGGGCTGGCAGAGGTTTGAAAACAGCTCAGAAGAGTCGAAATTCGCAATATTTCCACTCTGACCGAACGAATCCAGTTCACGAGGAGAATATCATCTTCAAAAACGCAAGATCAGGCGCTTGATCCTAAAATCAAGGGGACTCTTGCAGAGTGACGGTGCTGCATTATGGTTTTCTTGATGAAACGAATGCGAACCACCTCGAGGCCTTGTCTCGATACAGAAGAATTATCGAGACCGCCTCCAAGGCGGCACCTGCTGTCTTGGTAATCGTTGCCAGTGGATCCAATTTTTTCACTGGATCATCTATGATCGAATAGAAGAATATCACCCAACTCAAAGCAAGAAAAGAACTCATCAAATGTCTCGACCATTTCCGACCTAGCCATATCTCACGAACCAGCCAAATTCTAGGAAATAGCACCACTATCGATGCAGCAAGAAATATCCAGAATGTCGACCAATTATCACTCATGCTCGCAAAGCTTTGCGTATAAATAAAGACATGGAATCCAATTTCAGAAATCAGCCATGCGCAGAGTATCAACTGACAAGCCCTACGCACCTCGATCGGACGCTCTAGATAATTAGACATTTTCTTTGGCGGCTTCAAATTTGAAGTGCAACACCCCGCCTCGGGTAAGGTGCACCGATGCAGACCAGAACGACCTACCGCCAGCTTCAGCCTGAGGAGCGCATGACGCTCGCGAGCATGTGCCAGGCGCGTTCGGGCGTGCGGGCCATGGCCCGCGCGCTCGAACGTTCGCCATCGACCATCAGCCGTGAGATCTCGCGT
>CAIRBF010000177.1 GCA_903876715.1 uncultured beta proteobacterium | reverse complement strand
TCGATTCCGCCTGCACTGGCGTGATTGCTTGGATGTTTTGGGCCGGGGTCGAATCTTTCTCGCTCCCATCGCAGGACCGGCAAAACCGGGCCGACCCGAGAAGGGGCATTCCGCATGCCACGCAAGCCAAACGCGGTACAGATGTTTCCAGGGCAGGCGACGCAACGACAGGCTGCTGCGATGGAACCTCAACGCGCGGGGATTTGCCCTCGACATTTAATGGTTCTGCATCTAACTGCTTCGATTCGCCGTCGATTTGTAGAGATTTGATCTCAACGTGCTTTGATTTGCTTTCAACGTCTGTCTGTTCGGATTCCGCCGCCGGTCGTAGAACACTTTGGGCCCACGGGGCATCCGCCGGGGTAATCCGTTGCTCACTCACCAAGGGCAGCGTGCCGTTCGGGCGCTGCGCGACACCGCAACGTCGACAAAAGCGCGCCTGCCGGGCGAGTGGGTAGTCACAGCCCGGGCAACGCAAGCGCACGGGCGCAGCAGTAAGCGGCGGGGGAGGTGCTGCGGCGATAGAAGCTGGTGGATCATATCGGGGCTGGGCGGCAGGTTCTGTCGTTGCCAGTCGTGTCGAAACAATGGGGCTCAGTCGGGCGCCCAGGGGGGGCGCCTCGACCGAGACGCCCGGGTGTTCGTGCAACGCCGGCTCGCCTGGCTTCGCATGCGCCGGAGCCGTCGGAGGCGGTGCCTTTGGAACGAAGCCCTGGTCGAGCGCATCAAGCACTTCGGCCGTGCTTTCCCGGCGCCGGGCGCGCCGCGGTGCGGGAGCCGCCGCGGTGACGGTCTGCGCGTCGTCCGAGGCGGCGACTGACTTGACCGGTGGCTGCGGCGCATCCGACGCAACCGCCTTCTTGCGCGTGGCTGGCTTCGCGCTGGTCTTGCCCGCAACCTTCGCTGCACGGGGTGAGGCCTGGTGTCTGCCAGCCGTTGGCGCAGGCGCCTTGGCCCGGTTGCGCGCGCGCGAAGCCTGCGGCGAGCCTTCCGAGACCTCCGCGACCGGTGGGGCGACCGCAACCGCTTGGCTCGTCGAGGCCTTCCGGCGAGGCGCAGCCGCCCGAGCGGCGGGGGCCTTGTCAGGGGCCTTCCGTCGAGCGCGTGCGGGGGCGGGGCTGCGGGGCATGGGGGTATCCGGTTATTGAGGCAGAAAGCCTCCGAATGTAGTTCGCGCCCGTGCCTCGTGCAAACGTGTCAGCGGTAACGTGTCGCGCCCGCGCGACCCGGCAGCTTGGCGAACTGGGAATGTCCGGGCCCGCTAGGCGCTTAGCGGGTGCCCAACTCGCAAAGAATAGCAGCGGTATCCAGGCCCAGTGCCCGGGCCGGCACCGGGACGGGCTCGGGGCATGACGCGAATTGTGCGGGGCAGCGGATCACAGCCTGCTCGGAGTCGTCTTCGGCGCGCGCCTGCATCCAGAGCGGGCGAGCCAGTGTCTGCGGGGCATGCACCACATCGAGCATGCCTAGCACCGGCACAGCCTGCGTGTCATCAGAATTTCCCCCGCCGGGTTGCAGACGGTAGCC
>CAIRBF010000176.1 GCA_903876715.1 uncultured beta proteobacterium | reverse complement strand
CAATCCCTGGCTGAGGATCCGCGCCTGTCGCTCGACGCCGAACTCTTCACCCGGCTCCAGCAACCGAGCGGCCTGAGCTACCCCGCGCCGGGGGCGATGGGCAGCTTCGGGGGTGCGAGCAGGCGACCGGTGGTGCGCGCGCCCCACCTCGGCGAGCACACCGACGAGGTTCTGGCCGAGGTGCTGGCCCTCAGCGCCGCCCAGATCGGCGAGCTGCACGACGCGGGCGTGGTCGCAGGTCCGGCCTGAAGGGTTTGGGGAACGCTGCTGCCTGCCTGCCTGCCTGGCCGGGTCCGCGCCGAGACTCGCCTTACCAAGACATCGGAAGCAAGATCTTGAGCTCGTCAGACGAATGCCTCCAGCACCTCCGGTCGGTCACCGCCGAGACCCGGGCCTACGACGGCCAGGTGCGCAGCGCGGTGGCCGCGTTGTGCGCGCCTGGAGGCCGCGCCGACGCCCACCTGGTGCAAGAGCACCAGCGCGCTGTCCACGGACTGGCCTGGGTGGCGACGACGGTCGAGGCCATCGCCAGCGCGGTCCGGTGGGGCGAGCGGCTCGCGGGCCAAGGTCGGCTCCGGCAGGGCGAGGAACTGGCCTTGACGCTCGCCATCGGGGAGTACCTCGCGCAACTGGTCGGCGGCATCCCGATGTCGCAGAACGAGGTCTTCCGACCCGGTGAGATCGGCCTGGGCGCCGCGGCCCAGGCCCTGGCTGCGCGCGCGTCCGTGCGCTGGTTCATCGACCATGGGTCCCGAGCGCAGACACGTCGGGCCCTGGTGGAGGCGTGGCTGCAGGGGCAGCAGGTCGCCGAGACGAGCTTCGACGACGACCTGGACCAGGTCCGTGCCCAGTTCCGGCGCTTCGCCGAGCGCGAGATCACCCCGCGCGCCCAGGCCTGGCACCTCGCCGACGACCTCATCCCTGACGAGGTCGTGCGCCAGCTCGCCGAGCTCGGCACCTTCGGCGTCAGCATTCCCTCGGAGTACGGTGGCATGGGCCTGGGCAAGCGCGCCATGTGCATCGTGACCGAGGAGCTGAGCCGGGCCTGGATCGCCGCCGGCTCACTGGGCACACGCTCCGAGATCGCGGCCGATCTCATCCTCGGCGGGGGCACGGCCGAGCAGAAGGCGCACTGGCTGCCTCGCATCGCCTCGGGCGAGGTGCTGCCTACGGCCGTCTTCACCGAGCCTGATGCCGGGTCGGACCTCGGCTCGCTCAGGACCCGCGCCACGCCGCAGGCCGACGGCACCTGGCGCATCGATGGCAACAAGACCTGGATCACGCACGCCTCGCGAAGCGACCTGATGACGCTGATGGCCCGCACCGAGCCCGGCAGCAGCGACTACAGCGGGTTGAGCATGTTCCTCGCCCCCAAGCCGCGCGGAACTGCGGACCAGCCTTTCCCGGCGCCAGGGCTGAGCGGCGGCGACATCCCGGTCCTGGGCTACCGCGGCATGCGCGAGTACGAGATCGCCTTCGACGGCTTCGAGGTGCCCGCGCAGGGGCTGCTCGGCGGGGTACGGGGGCAGGGCTTCCGCCAGCTGATGCAGACCTTCGAGGCGGCGCGCATCCAGACCGCGGCGCGCGCGGTGGGCGTGGCGTGGCGCGCCTTCGACCTGGCCTGGCGCTACGCCAACGACCGCCGGCAGTTCGGCCAGCCTCTGAGTGCCTTCCCGCGCGTGGCCGACAAGCTGGCGATGATGATCGCCGAGACCGTGGTCGCGCGCGAGCTCACCCACTTCGCCGCCGAACGCAAGGAGCAGCGCGCGCGCTGCGACATCGAGGCGGGCATGGCCAAGCTGCTCGCTGCCCGCGTGGCCTGGAGCAACGCCGACACGAGCCTGCAGATCCACGGCGGCAACGGCTACGCGCTGGAGTTCGAGATCAGCCGCGTGCTGTGCGACGCGCGCATCCTCAACATCTTCGAAGGCGCGGCCGAGATCCAGGCCCAGGTGATCGGCCGCGGCCTCCTCGGGCGGACTTGAGCACGGTCGTGCCGGGACCGTCTACCGGGCAAGGCCTCGACCCGAGCGCCGTGCCAGCCGACCAGACTCACTGCAGCTTGAT
>CAIRBF010000175.1 GCA_903876715.1 uncultured beta proteobacterium | reverse complement strand
GCATCAGCTCCTGGAAGCGCATGTCCTGCACCCCCGCCACGCACTCGGTGCGCAGGAAGTACTTGTCGGCGCTGTCGCCGCCTAGCTGCCGCTTGCGCGCGTTGTAGACCAGGAACTTGGTCACCTCGCCGAGCGCGCGGCCCTCCTTGCGGCTGTAGGCGATCAGGCCCACGCCGCCGCGCTGCGCGCCCTGGATGCACTCCTCGATCGCGTGCGTCAGGTAGGGTCGGCAGGTGCAGATGTCCGAGCCGAAGACGTCCGAGCCGTTGCACTCGTCGTGCACGCGCGCGGTCAGCGTGACGGTGGGGTCAGCCAGGGCACGCACGTCGCCGAAGACGTACAGCGTCTGCCCGCCGATGGGCGGCAGGAAGACCTCGAGGTCGCTGCGCGTGACGAGCTCGGGGTACATGCCGCCGGTCTCCTCGAACAACGCGCGCCGCAGGTCGGCCTCGCTGACGCCGAAGCGCTGCGCCACGCCGGGCAGCCACCACACCGGCTCGACCGCGATCTTGGTCACCGTGGCCGAGGCGTCGTCGAGCAGGATGCGGCCGTCGATGGCCAGGCGCTGGAAGGCGATCGCCTGCTTGATCTCGGGCAGGTGGATGTGCGCCTTGGTGACCGCGATGGTGGGCCGGATGTCGTAGCCCTGGGCCAGGTAGTCGGCGTAGACCTGCTGCACGCTCGCGCCCCAGGGGTCGATCGAGACCATCTTGTCGCGCTCGCCCCACTGCGGGTGGGGGCCGATGGCGTCGGTGGGCGCCGTGTCGGTCAGGTCGGCGCGGTGGCCACGCGCGAGGTTGCCCGCCGCCACCGCGAGCGCCCGGTACACGCCATAGCTGCCGCTGTGGGTGCCGATGACGTTGCGCTGGCGCCGCGTCGTCGTCGTGCCGACGATGGGGCCGCGCGCCAGGGGGTCGGCCGCGCCCCAGTTCACCACCGGCGCGCCGCTCGGGCCCTGGCCCGGGTGCGAGGTCAGGCGAATGTGGCGCGCGGCGGGCGCAGGCGAAGTCGAGACGGTGGGTTCGGCGGGCGGGGCGACGGGGTTCATCGGCAGCACCTGTGGGGCACGGGGCCCGGAAAAGACGCGAAGGATACGCGCGGAAGCGCTACGCCCGGTGTGCGCCTGAGCGTTTTCCCCAGACCAAGGCCGGGGAGGAACCGCAAGGCACCTCAAAGACCCAGGAAAACGCCGGGCCGTCGCCATGTTCTTGCGCCCCCGCCGGGGCCGGGCTGGGGGCAGACCGGCCCGACGCCCCACGGGGCGCTCTCAGGCATTCAGAACCCCGGCAGCGCCCGGCCGTGCGCCCAGGCGCGCAGCGCAAGGCGCGCTGCCTGGCGCGCGTCCTCGCCCAGGAAGGACTGGTCGGCGGCGTCCAGCCCCATACGCACCAGGTCCGCCTCGGCGAAGCCGGCCTCGCGCACCAGACGGCAGGCCTCGCCGCTGGCGCTGACGCCCGAGATCAGGCGGTTGTCGGTCTGCACGCTCAAGGCGAGTCCGGCGTCCCACAGCGCGCGGATCGGGTGCTGCGCGACCGAGGCCGCCGCGCCGGTATGGACATTGCTCGTCGGGCAGACCTCGAAGTGCACGCCTGCAGCGCGCACTTCGTCCACCAGCGCCTGCTGCGCCGGGTCGGCCAGCAGATCCGCCAGGCGCACCCCATGCCCGATCCGGCGCGCGCCGTGGCGCACCGCCTCGAGCACGCGCGGCCCGGCGTCGGCCTCGCCGGCATGCAGCGTGATCGGCAGACCGGCGCCGCGCACGCGCGCCAGGGCCTGCGCGTGGACCGCCGGCGGGTGGCCGGCCTCGGCCCCGGCGAGGTCGAAGCCGATCACGCCGCGACCGGCCCAGCGCAAGGCCAGCTCGGCCGCGCGCAGCGTCTCCCGCGGCGGCAGGTGGCGCATCGCGCAGACGATGAGCCCGCAGCGCAGACCGCTGCGCGCCAGGCCGTCGAGCAGCGCCTCCACCGCCGCGTCCGGGCCGATGCCCAGGGGCTCGAACAACAGCGGCGCGATGCGGAACTCCGCCAGCACCGCGCCGTCGGCCTGCGCGTCCTGCGCCGCCTCCAGCGCCACGCGCGCCAGCGCCGACGGCTCGGCCATCGCCGCCACCGTCAGGCCGAAACCTTCGAGGTAGGCCTCGAGCGTGCCGGCGTGGGCGCGCGCGTCCATCCAGGCCTCGACGCCCGCGGCGTGCGGCGCCGGCGCCGGCAGGCCGCGCGCGTCCAGCAGCTCGAGCAGGGTCTGCGGCCGCAGGCTGCCGTCCAGGTGGTCGTGCAGCACCACCTTGGGCAGCGAGCGCAGGCGTGCCAGCAAGGGGTCTTCAGGATGCAGGTCGGTGTCGGGCATGAAGACGATCGTAGGGCATGGTTCCCGGGCCAAGTCCCCTGTGTTCCCCGGGCTTCCCCGGGAGCGGCGCGGGCCCGGGGCTTGCTATTCTGTCGGGCGGTTCTTTTCCGTCCCATCTGCACCAGGAGCACCCCGATGACATCCCACCAGCGCCTGACCCTTGCCGCCGGCCTTGCCGCCGCGCTCGCCAGCCCGGCCGTGCTGGCCCAGCCCGCGGTCATCTTCGACATGGGCGGCAAGTTCGACAAGTCCTTCAACCAGGCCGCCTACGACGGCGCCGAGCGCTGGAAGAAGGAAACGGGCAAGCCCTACCTCGAGTTCGAGATCAACAACCCGGCGCAGCGCGAGCAGGCCAAGCGCCGCATGGCCGAGCGCGGCGCCGACCCCATCGTGGGCATCGGCTTCTCGCAGGGTTCGAGCCTGGACAAGGTCGCACGCGATTTCCCGAAGCTGAAGTTCGCGATCGTCGACTTCGTCGTCCCGCTGCCCAACGTGCAGAGCATCGTCTTCAAGGAGCACGAGGGCAGCTTCCTCGTGGGCATGATGGCGGCCATGGCCAGCAAGACCGGCAAGGTCGGCTTCGTCGGCGGCATGGACATCCCGCTGATCCGCAAGTTCCAGTGCGGCTACGAGCAGGGGGCCAAGTTCGTCAACCCGAACATCGGGCTCAGCGCCAACATGACCGGCACCACGCCGTCCGCCTGGAATGACCCGGCGCGCGGCGGTGAGCTGGCCAAGAGCCAGTTCGCCTCGGGCGTGGACGTGGTCTTCGCCGCGGCCGGGGGCACCGGCGTGGGGGTCTACCAGGCCGCCAAGGACGCGGGCAAGCTGGCCATAGGCGTGGACAGCAACCAGAACCATCTGCACCCGGGCACCATGCTGACCTCGATGGTCAAGCGCGTGGACGTGGCCGTCTACAACGCCTTCAAGGGCGTGCAGCCCGGCGTCAGCTCGCTCGGCCTGAAGGAGGGCGGTGTGGACTACGCGCTCGACGAGCACAACGCCAAGCTCGTCACGCCCGAGATGAAGCGCCGGGTGGATGCGGCCAAGGCCGACATCATCGCGGGCAAGATCAAGGTCATCGACTACATGGCGGCCAATGCCTGCAAGTGAGGCCCGGGCACGGCGGCGGCTCAGCGCGGACGCCGCGTGAACGCCGTAGCCGGCAGGAACGCCGCCACGGCGGCGGCCGGCATGCCGCCGGCCGTGCGCCTGCGCGGCATCGACAAGCGCTTCGGCGCCGTCCACGCCAACCAGTCCGTGGACCTGACCGTGCGCGCCGGCACGGTGCACGGCATCGTCGGCGAGAACGGCGCCGGCAAGAGCACGCTGATGGCCGTGCTCTACGGCTTCCACCGCGCCGACGCCGGCCAGATCGAGATCGAGGGCCAGCCGGTGACGATGGGCAACCCCTCGCAGGCCATCGCGCTGGGCATCGGCATGGTGCACCAGCACTTCATGCTGGTCGAGGACTTCAACGGCCTGGACAACGTGCTGCTCGGCGCCGAGCCGCACTGGCAGCTCGGCCGCGCCCGCCGCCAGGCGCGCGAACGCCTGGCCGCGCTGATGCGCGAGACCGGGCTGCAGGTCGACCTGGACGCCCCGGTGGCCGACCTTCCGGTGGGTGAGCGCCAGCGCCTGGAGATCCTGAAGGCGCTGTTCCGCGGCGCACGCACCCTGATCCTGGACGAGCCCACCGCGGTGCTGACGCCGCAGGAGACCGACACCCTGTTCGCGGTACTGCGCCAACTGCGCGCCCAGGGCACGACGGTGCTGCTGATCACGCACAAGCTGCGCGAGATCCTGGCCCTGTGCGACCACGTCACCGTGATGCGTGGCGGTCGCGTCGTGCTCGACCAGCCCATCGGCGAGGTCAGCGTCGATTCCCTGGCCGAGGCCATGGTCGGGCGTCAGGTACGGCTGGGTCGCCAGGGCAGTGCCGAGGCCGCGACGGTGTCCGCCGCCGCGCCACTGCTCGCCGCCGAAGGCCTGCGCGTGGTCGACGCCCTGGGTGTGGTGCGGCTGGATGGCGTCGGCCTGGCCCTGCGCCCAGGCGAGATCGTCGGCATCGCCGGCGTCTCGGGCAACGGGCAGAGCGAGCTGCTGGACGTGCTGGCCGGGCTGCAGGCGCCCGCCCGCGGCACGCTGACCCTGGACGACCAGCGCTTCGAGGCCGGTGGCGGGCGCTGGCTCGACCCGGCCACGGCGCGCGCGCTCGGACTCGCCCATGTGCCCGAGGACCGGCAGCGCCGCGGCCTGGTGCTGCCCTTCGCGGCACTGGAGTCGGCTGTGCTCGGCTACCAGCACCTGCCGCGCTATGGCCGCGGCGGCTGGCTGCGCCGGCGCGCGCTGCTCGAGGACTGCGCGCAGATGATGGAGCGCTTCGACGTGCGCCCACGCGCGCCCACGCTGCGCTCGGGCAGCTTCAGCGGCGGCAACCAGCAAAAGCTCGTGCTCGCGCGCGAAGCCGCACACGCGCCGCGCGTGCTGCTCGTGGGCCAGCCCACGCGCGGCGTGGACATCGGCGCGATCGAGTTCATCCACGGCCGGCTGCGCGCGCTGCGCGAGGCCGGCGGCGCGATCCTGCTCGTGTCCTCCGAGCTCGACGAGATCCTGGCCCTGGCCGACCGCGTGCTGGTGATGAACGCCGGCCGCATCGCCGGCGAGCTGCCGATCGCGCAGTGCACCGAGGCCGCGCTCGGGCGCCTGATGGGCGGCGCCGCGGCGCGGCACTGAATCCGCACCGGCACCGAAAAGGCAGGACGCAAGGCCATGGCTTCCACCCCCAACACCGGGCTGCCGCGCTGGGTCGACGTCGTCGTGCTGCCGGCTTTCAGCCTGGCGCTGGCCTTGGCGGCCGCCGGCGCGGTGTCGATGGCCGTGGGATTCGACCCGGCCCAGGTGCTCATGCTGCTGATCAAGGGCGCCTTCGGCTCGCGCGCGGGCATCGGCTATACGCTGTATTACGCGACCACCTTCGTCTTCACCGGCCTGGCGGTGGCGGTGGCCATCCACGGTGGGCTGTTCAACATCGGCGCCGAGGGGCAGGCGACGATGGGCGGGCTGGCGGTGGGCGTGATGGCGCTGGCCGGCGCCGCGCACCTGCCGCCGGTGCTGCTGCTGCCGGCGCTGGTGCTGGCCGGCGCGCTGGGCGGGGCGCTGTGGGGCGCCATCCCGGGCGCGTTGCAGGCCTGGCGCGGCAGCCACGTCGTGATCACCACGATCATGTTCAATTTCGTCGCCTCGGCGTTGCTGTCCTACCTGCTCGTCAACACGCTGAAGGCGCCCGGGCAGATGGCCCCGGAGAGCGCCGCCTTCGCCGACGCGGCGCGCATGCCCGGCATGCACGAGCTGCTGGGCGCGCTCGGCATCGCATGGCCGCGCACGCCGCTGAACGCGAGCGTGCTGCTGGCCGTGGCGGCGGTGCCGCTGGTGCACCTGCTGCTGCAGCGCACGCGCGCCGGCTACGCGCTGCGCGCCGTGGGCCATGCGCCCGAGGCGGCGCGCTACGCCGGCATCCGCCCGCCCTGGGTCATCGTCGGCGCGATGGCGCTGTCGGGCGCGCTGGCCGGCCTGGTGGGCGTGAACGAGATCGCCGGCATGCACGGCCGCCTGCTGCTGGACTTCGTGGCTGGGGCGGGATTCGCGGGCATCGCCGTCAGCCTGATCGGGCGCAACCACCCGGTGGGTATCGTCTTCGCCGCGCTGCTGTTCGGCGCGCTCTACCAGGGCGGGGCCGAGCTGACTTTCGAGCTGCCGGGTTTCTCGCGCGACATGGTGTTCATGCTGCAGGGGCTGATCGTGCTGTTCGCCGGGGCGCTGACCCCGGCCGTGTCGGGCTGGCTGCTGGGCGCGCTGCGGACGCTGCGCGGCCGGCAGGCCGCGGCCTCGGGTTCGGCGGCCGGTGCAGGAGCGGGCCATGGATGAGGCGCTGAACCTGGCCCAGTGGGCCACGGTGCTGGGCACGCTGGTGGGCAGCACGCTGCGCGTGGCCACGCCGCTGATCCTGTGCGCGCTGGCCGGCGTGCTGAGCGAGCGCTCGGGCGTGGTCGACATCGGGCTCGAAGGCAAGATGCTGATGACGGCTTTCGTCGCCGCCAGCGTCGGCGTGCTCAGCGGCTCGGCCGTGCTCGCGCTGAGCGCGGCCATCGTCACCGGCGTGGCGCTTTCGATGCTGCACGGCTACGCCTGCGTCAGCCACCCGGGCGACCAGATGGTCACCGGCATGGCGTTGACGATGACAGCCTCGGGCTTCACCATCGTCGTCGCGCTGGCGGCGTTCAAGACCGGCGGCCAGACCCCGCCGCTGCCCGCCGGCGTGCGCGCCGAGCCGTGGCTGGCGGGCGTGGGGCAGGCGCTGGAGGCACTGCCGCTCGTCGGGCCCACGCTCGGGCGCTTCCTGTCGCTGGCGCTGTTCGGGCACACGCTATTCGTCTACGGCGCCTTTGTGCTCGTGGCTGCCGTGGCCTGGTTGCTCTACCGCACCCGCTTCGGCCTGCGCCTGCGCGCGGCGGGCGAGAACCCGGCCATGGTGGACGCCGCCGGTGTCTCGGTGCTGAAGCTGCGCTACCAGGCGCTGGCGCTGAACGGCGTGCTCGCGGCGCTGGCGGGCTCCTTCCTGGTGCTGGCGCAGAACCCGGCCTTCCAGCCGCACATGACGGCCGGACGCGGCTTCATGGCACTGGCAGCGCTGATCTTCGGCAAGTGGCACCCGCGCGGGGCGCTGCTGGCCTGCCTGCTGTTCGGCTTCATGGACGCGGTGGCCATCCGGCTGCAGGGCGCGCAACTGCCGGCCGCGCTCGGCGGCGGCGCGGTGCCGGTGCAGGCCATCCAGGCCCTGCCCTACGTGCTGACCGTGGTGTTGCTGGCGGGCTTTATCGGCCACGCGGTGGCGCCGCGTGCGCTGGGCACGCCGTACGTGAAGGAGCGGCATTGAGCCCGGGCCACACCCCTGCCCGTGCGCGGTGTCCACGGACAAGCCGTTCGGGCTGAGCCCCTCGATCAAGTTCAGGACAGGCCTGTCGAAGCGATCGGACAGGCCGTGAGGGCTGAGCTGGTCGAAGCGATCGAACAAGCCGTTCGGGCTGAGCCTGTCGAAGCCCATTGCGGGCACTTCGACAAGCCTGTCCTGAGCCTGGTCGAAGGGCTCAGTGCGAACGGAGATGATGGCGTGCCGGACGCTGCGTGCGCACGCAGGCGCTGACGTGCTGGACGATTCCTATCACTGAGACCGACCGAGATGACCCCGACCGAAGACCTCCCAGGCCCCGCGCTGCAGACCCTGCTGGCCGCGGCGCGCGCCGCCCGCGCTCGCGCCTACGCGCCCTACTCGCGCTTTGCCGTGGGTGCCGCGGTGATGGACGAGCAGGGCCGCGTGCACGCCGGCTGCAACGTCGAGAACGCCGCCTACCCACAAGGCTGGTGCGCGGAGACGTCGGCGCTGGCGGCGATGGTGGGTGCGGGCGGGCGCGCGGTGCGCGCCGTCGTTGTCGTCGGCGAGGCCGACGAGCCCGTCACCCCCTGCGGCGGCTGCCGCCAGCGCCTGCGTGAGTTCGCGCGCGACGACTGTCCGGTCGTCGTCGCCGACGGCACGCGCGTGCGCGCCCGCTTCACGCTGGGCGGCCTGCTGCCGGCGAGCTTCGGGCCGAGCCACCTGGGCCTGGCCGAGGTCGATGGTGGGCGCATGCCGGCCCTGGGTGGAGCGACGACACATCACGGCACGGCCAGCGCCGGCGCCACCGCGTCCGGCAGGACTGCCGCTGCCGCGGCCCTGGTCGACAAGGCAGCGCCGGACGTTCCCGCCCACGCCGAACTGGCCGCACAGGGCCACCCGGTGGACAGCGGCGCCGATCCTGGCCGGTCCGTGGAAGAGACCGCGCGGCGGGCCCTGGCCTGCCTGGACCTCACCAGCCTGAACGATGCCGACACCGAGGCCGATATCGACCGCCTGTGCGCGCGCGCCGTCGGCCCGCACGGGCACGTCGCCGCGGTCTGCGTCTGGCCCCGGCTGGCGGCCTACGCGCGGCAGCGCTTGCCGCCGCAGGTGGCCGTGGCGGCGGTGGCCAACTTCCCGCACGGCGGCCGCGACATCGCCGCCGCCGTGGCCGATGTGCGCGCCATCGTCGAGGCTGGCGCTCAGGAGGTCGACGTGGTCCTGCCCTGGCGCGAGCCCGATGCCGCCCCCGCTCTCCTGGCCGCCGTGCGGCACGCCTGCCCCGGGCTGCGGCTGAAGGTCATTCTCGAGACCGGCGAGCTCGGCAGCCCGCCGGCCATCGCGCGCGCCTGCCGCGTCGCCCTCGACGGCGGCGCGGACTTCCTCAAGACCAGCACCGGCAAAGTGCGCGTCAACGCCACGCCCGAGGCCGCGCGGGCGCTGCTGCAGGCCATCGCCGACGACCCGGCCGCGCGCGCCCGTGTGGGCTTCAAGCCCGCCGGCGGCATCCGCACCGTGGCCGACGCCGCGCGCTACATGGCCCTGGTGGCCGAGATCCTGGGAGCCGACGCGCTGAACCCGCAGCGCTTTCGGATCGGCGCGAGCGGGCTGCTGGACGACATCCATGCGGTGCTGGGCGGCGGGCGTGCGGGCGCAGGCCAAGGCGGCTATTGAGGGCCTGGGGACACCCGCAGCCCCCGTGGCAGAAGGTCGGCTCGGCCCCCGGCATCAGGCTCCCCGGGCCATCGCTGGCGGACCGATGAGGTCCCACAGGTTGCCGTAGAGGTCGCGAAAGACCGCCACCGTCCCGTACGGCTCCTGGCTGGGGCCCCTGACGAACTCGACACCCTGGGACTGGTACTGCGCGAAGTCGCGATCGAAGTCATCGGTCTCGAGGAACAGAAATACCCGCCCGCCGGTCTGGTCGCCGATGCGGGCCTGCTGCACGGGGTTGGACGCCCGGGCCAGCAGCAGCCGCGACTCCCGCGCGCCCGGGGGAGCAACCACGACCCAGCGCTTGCCCTGGGCCGGAACGGGCGTGTCCTCGACCAGCGTGAAGCCGAGCTTGCCGACGTAGAAGTCGAGCGCCTCGTCGTAGTCGAGAACCAAGACGCTGACGAGACCGAGGTGTTGGGCCATGGTGTGGGATGGTAGAACCGAAGGGCGGATCGGCTCGAGGGGTGTGGCTGCGAAAGCGGTCCTGGCACGGCGGCCACCGACAACGCCTGCCTGCGCGCCAAAGGCCGTCGGCGTCACCTCGTCGCGAGAGCCGCAGGCGCGAGGCGGTAGCTCACCCGATCCTCGACAAGGCGGCCACCCAGCCTTTCGTAGAAGCCGATGCCACGGGCGTTGGAGGCCTTCACGTTCCAGTCGATGCGTGAACAGCCGTGCGCGCGCGCATCGTCCACCACCCACTCCATCAGGGCACGACCGACGCCGCGGCTGCGCCAGGCCCGCGACACGAACAGCTCCTTCAGCAGGCACTGGGCGCTCACACGGGGATCGGGCTCCACCAGGGAATGCAGCATCACCACCGCGGCAAGACCTGTCGCGGCGCCTTCGTCGGACCAGGCGACGACCAGTTTCGTGGGCGACGTCGCAGCCAGCAGATGCCTGGTCAGGTGCCCGGCGACCAGCGAGCGCTCGACGGTGGACGTCGGGTTGTAGTGCAGGTGGAGCTCGTGCAGAAGCTCGACCAGCGCCGCCTGCTCGGCCTGGGTGGCTGTCATGATGCGCATGACGGCGATTGTGGGATGGAGATTGTGGGACGGAATGCGCAGATCCCGCCGCAAGACCGCTCTCGGCGCTGCACGCGCAAGGGTGGGGCTGACATCGCCCGACGAGCCCGGCACCTCAGCCGGTGGCGCCCCAAGTCAGGCCGCGCCGCGCGCCTCGACCGGGCCCGGGTGGCGCGTCGGCTCGACAGGGGTGCCGTCGAGCAGGGCCCGGGCCTGGCGAAAGCAGTCGACGCCCCCGGGGACCATGACGCCCGTCTGGGCGGATTCGGTCCAGATATGGGAGCCGATCCCGACGCTGTCGGGGTCGTCGAAGGTGCCTCTGGAGACCGCGCGGTACTGCGGCCAGCGGTCGAAGGTGAGCGTGACGGTGGTGGCACAACGCGGGCAGAAGTGCAGGTGCACCGCCTTGCCGCTGGTCTGCGAGCGGTGGGCGTAGGTGCCGAGCTCGCCGTCGATCTCGACCGCCTCGACCGGGAACATCGACTCGGCGTAGGACGTGCTGCCCGTCATCTTCTGGCAGAAGCGGCAGTGGCAGACGAGCGTGCGCAGCGGCTCGCCCCGAGCCCGGTAGCGCACCGCGCCGCACAGGCAACCGCCTTCGCGGACTTCGGGAAGAGAGTTGTCCATGGGCCGTCTCCTGGTGCGGGCATGACGCGTGAGGCTGTCATCTTCGCCCTGCGCGCCGCCCTGAAGACCGCGTGGAAACCCGCGCCCGCGCCCGCCACCGAGGCCCCTAACATCGCACCCCTTCCGGGGAGTCAGTTGCCTCCCCTTCAGATCGCCTGCCGCCACACCAGCACACAGGAGTCGCCGCCCATGCCCACCCTCCACCGCCGCCAAGCCCTGCTGGCTGCCACCGCGCTGCTGACTGCGCCGACCCTGCGCGCCCAGGCCTGGCCCAGCCGGCCGATCCGCCTGGTCGTGCCCTTCCCGCCAGGCGGGCTGATCGACCAGATGGCCCGCCTGATGGCGCCGCGCCTGGGCAGCGAACTCGGGCAGGCCATCGTCATCGACAACAAGCCCGGCGCAGGCGGCAACCTCGGCGCAGCCGAGGCCGCGCGCGCCGCGCCCGACGGCTACACGCTGGTGATGGCCTCGCCGCCGCTGACCATCAGCCCGGCGCTGTACCCGCAGCTGCCCTACAAGCCCGAGCAGATCGTGCCCATCGGCCTGGTCGGGCGCGTGCCCAACGTGCTGCTGGTCAACCCGAAGAGCGGCATCACCTCGGTGGCCGATCTCGTCGCGCGCGCCAAGGCCGCGCCGGGGAAGATGAACTACGCCTCCAACGGCAACGGCACCTCGCTGCACTTGAGCGCCGAGCTGCTGAAGGCCGCCACCGGCGCGCAGATCACGCACATCCCCTACAAGGGCGCGGCAGCGGCGGTGACGGCGCTGATCGCGGGCGAGGTCGACACCATGTTCGAGAACCTGCCCAGCGTGCTCGGCCAGGTGCGCGCCGGCGCGGTGAAGGCGCTGGCCGTGACCACCCGCACCCGCAGCAAGGCCCTGCCCGACGTGCCCACGTTGGCCGAGGCCGGCGTACCCGACTTCGACGTCAGCGCCTTCTACGGCCTGGCGGCGCCGGCCGGGGTGCCGGCCGAGGTGCTGGCGCGCGTGGAGCGCGCGCTCGAGGCGGTGGCGCGCGACGCCGAGATCGTGGCCGCGATGGAGCGCAGCGGCGCCACCGTGGGCTTCACCAGCGCCCGCGCCACGGCCGAGTTCATGGCCCGCGACGGCGGGAACTGGAAGCGCGTGGTCGAGGTGGCGAAGATCAAGCTGGACTGAGACCCCGAGACCCCGGGGACGAGAAAGGCAGGACGACGATGCAGACCCCCTCCAACGAGAAGCCCGACGCGCAGCCGCCCGAGGCCTCCAGGGCCCCAGGCGCCGACCCCGTGCGCATCGGTCTCATCGGCCTGGGCGCCATGGGCGCCGGCATGGCCGCCTCGCTGCGCCGCGCCGGCAGGGCGCCCCACGTCTTCGACATCCGCCCCGGCGTGGCCGAGGCCTTAGCGCGCGAGGGTGGCACCGCCTGCGCGAGCGTGGCCGATCTGGCCGCGGCCTGCGACGTCGTCATCAGCGTCGTCGTCAACGCGCAGCAGACCGAGGACGTGCTCTTCGGCAGCGGCGGCGCGGCAGCGGCCATGCGCCCGGGCAGCGTCTTCGTGATGTGCTCCACGGTGGACCCCAACGTCTCCATCGGCTTCGAGCAGCGGCTGCAGGCGCTGGGACTGCACTACCTGGACGCGCCCATCTCCGGCGGCGCCGCCAAGGCCGCCGCGGGCCAGATGACGATGATGACGGCCGGCTCCCCCGAGGCCTACGCGCGCTGCGGCGGCGCGCTCGACGCGATGGCCGGCAAGGTCTACCGCCTGGGCGACCGCGCTGGCGCGGGCAGCAAGGTCAAGATCATCAACCAGCTGCTGGCCGGCGTGCACATCGCTGCCGCGGCCGAGGCCATGGCCCTGGGCCTGCGCGAGGGCGTGGACGCGGCGGCGCTGTACGAGGTGATCACGCACAGCGCCGGCAACAGCTGGATGTTCGAGAACCGCATGGCGCATGTGCTGGCGGGCGACTACACGCCGCTGTCGGCGGTGGACATCTTCGTCAAGGACCTCGGGCTGGTGCTCGACACCGCGCGCGCGACGAAGTTCCCGCTCCCGCTGGCCGCCACCGCGCACCAGATGTTCATGCACGCCTCCAGCGCCGGCTTGGGGCGCGAGGACGACAGCGCGGTGATCAAGATCTTCCCGGGAATCGAGCTGCCCAAGGGCGGGTGACGCGGTGCTGGTGCAGTGTTCGGCGCGCGCCGAAGAGGGCACTAGGCGCGGGCGCCGAACACCGCCGTGCCCACGCGCACCATCGTCGCGCCCTCGGCGACGGCGGCCTCGAGGTCGTCGCTCATGCCCATGGACAGCGTGTCGAGCGCCAGGCCCTGCGCGTTCAGGGCCGTGAGCAGCTCGCGCAGCGCCCGATGCGGCGCGCGCAGGGCCTCGAAGCCCTGCGCCGGCGCCGGGATCGACATCAGCCCGCGCAGGCGCACCCGCGGCAACGCGGCCACCGCGCGCGCCACCTCGGGCACCTCGGCCGGGGCGAGGCCACTCTTGCTGGCCTCGCCGCTGACGTTGACCTGCAGGCACAGCTGCAGCGGCGGCAGCCCGGGCGGGCGTTGCTCGGCCAGGCGCTGCGCGATCTTCAGCCGGTCCACCGAGTGCACCCAGTCGAAGGCCTCGGCCACCGGCCGGGTCTTGTTGCTCTGCAAGGGGCCGATCAGGTGCCACTGGAGCTGCGCGCGCAGCTCGCCCAACGCGGCGATCTTGTCCAGCGCCTCCTGCACGTAGTTCTCGCCGAAGGCGCGGTGCCCGGCGGCGAAGGCCGCGCGCACCGCGTCTGCCGGCTGCGTCTTGCTCACCGCCAGCAGGTGCACGCTGTCGGCTGCACGCCCCCCCTGCGTGCAGGCGGCGGCGATGCGGCTGTGCACCTGCGCGAGGCGGGCAGAGATTTCGCGCGCAAGAGAATGTTCCGGGCTCGTCATAATTCGTGAGCTTAGCGCCATGCAGAGACTCGCGCCCGGCCGCGTGGGCCGCTCACCTGATGGACATCACCCAGCTCCTCGCCTTCGCGGTCAAGAACCGGGCCTCCGACCTGCACCTGTCGGCCGGCCTGCCTCCCATGATCCGCGTCCACGGCGACGTGCGGCGCCTCAACGTCGAGGCGCTGGACCACGAGCGCGTGCACGCCATGGTCTACGACGTGATGAACGACGCGCAGCGCAAGCAGTTCGAGGAAACGCTGGAGTGCGACTTCAGCTTCGAGGTGCCGGGGCTGTCGCGATTTCGCGTCAACGCCTTCAACCAGCAGCGCGGCGCGGGCGCGGTGTTCCGCGCGATCCCGAGCAAGGTGCTCACGCTCGAGCAACTCGCCACCCCAGCGCTGTTCGCCGACCTGGCGCTGCGCCCGCGCGGGCTGGTGCTCGTCACCGGGCCCACGGGCTCGGGCAAGAGCACGACGCTGGCGGCCCTGGTCAACCACCGCAACGAGAACGACCACGGTCACATCCTGACGATCGAGGACCCGATCGAGTTCGTGCACGAGAGCCGGCGCAGCCTGGTGAACCAGCGCGAGGTCGGGCCGCACACGCGCAGCTTCGCCAACGCGCTGCGCGCCGCGCTGCGCGAGGACCCCGACGTCATCCTCGTGGGGGAGATGCGCGACCTCGAGACCATCCGCCTGGCCATCACCGCGGCCGAGACCGGGCACCTGGTCTTCGGCACGCTGCACACGAGCTCGGCCGCCAAGACCATCGACCGCATCGTCGACGTCTTCCCCGCGGCCGAAAAGGAGATGGTGCGCACCATGGTCTCGGAGAGCCTGGTGGCGGTGATCTCGCAGGCGCTGTGCCGCCGCGCCGACGGCTCCGGGCGCGTGGCCGCCTACGAGATCATGGTCGGCTCGCCCGCGATCCGCAACCTGATCCGCGAGAACAAGGTCGCGCAGATGTACTCGGCCATCCAGACCGGGCAGGCCTTCGGCATGCAGACCCTGGACCAGCACCTGGCCGACCTGGTGCGGCGCCAGATCGTGGCACCGGTGGAGGCGCGCGGCCTGGCGCGCACGCCCGAGAACTTCCCGGGATGAGCCGCGAAAGAAGCCTTGACGAGTGCGTCCACGAAACCCTGAAAGACCTGCATCCAACATGACCATCCGCAGCTACGACCCCGTCCCGCCCCGCTCCGTCGCCTTCCTCGGCCTGGGCGTCATGGGCCATCCCATGGCCGGCCACCTCGCGCGCGCCGGCCATCGCGTCACGGTCTACAACCGCACTGCTGCCAAGGCCGCGGCCTGGGTAGCCGAGTACGGGGGCGCAAGCGCTCCCACGCCGGCGCAAGCCGCCGCGGGCGCCGACTTCGTCTTCGCCTGCGTCGGCAACGACGACGACCTGCGCGCCGTGACCATCGGCGCGGACGGCGCCTTCGCCGGCATGAAAGCCGGGGCCGTCTTCGTCGACCACACCACGGCCTCGGCCGAGGTCGCGCGCGAACTCCACGCCGCCGCGCGCGGGCGCGGCCTGCACTTCATCGATGCGCCGGTCTCGGGCGGGCAGTCGGGTGCCGTCAACGGCGTGCTGACGGTCATGTGCGGCGGCGACGCTGCGCCTTTCGACGCGATGAAACCGGTGGCGATGGCTTTCGCGCGCGCCATCACCCGCGTCGGCGACACCGGCGCCGGGCAGCTGGCCAAGATGGTCAACCAGGTCGCGATCGCGGGGCTGGTGCAGGGTCTGGCCGAGGCCATCGCCTTCGGCCAGCGCGCCGGGCTGGACATGAAGCTCGTGCTCGACGTCATCGGCAAGGGCGCAGCGCAGAGTTGGCAGATGGACAACCGCGGCAAGACCATGGTCGACCGCCAGTTCGACTTCGGCTTCGCCGTCGACTGGATGCGCAAGGACCTGGGCCTTGTGCTCGACGAGGCGCGGCGCAACGGCGCGCGCGTGCCGGTGACGGCGCTGGTGGACCAGTTCTACGGCGACGTCCAGGCCGCCGGGGGCCGGCGCTGGGACACCTCGAGCCTGATCACGCGGCTGGACGCGCCGGGAGCCGGCGCCTGATCCGGCATCCCGGCCGCCGCTGCCGACCGCCCGATCGAACACCCACCGCTGCGAGGACTTGCTTTCCATGACGCACCCCGAACTCCATGCCCCCGAGGCCAGCGTGCAGGCGCGGGCCCTGGCCCACGCGGCCGACCCGCAGCGCGCCCGCGCCCACGTGCTCGAGGTGATGCGCACGATCCAGGCGCGCGAGCCGGAGCTCGGCGCCTTCGCGTGCCTGGCCGACGAGGCAGCGCTGGCGGCGCAGGCCGAGCGCTGCGCGGGCCCGCTGGCCGGCATCCCTGTGGGAGTGAAGGACGTCTTCGACACGCTCGACCTGCCCACGCGCTACGGCAGCCCGGCCCTGTACCCCGCGCTGCCCGCCCGCCACGACGCCCCTGTGGTCGCGGCGCTGCGCCGTGCCGGCGCGCTGGTGGCCGGCAAGACCACCACCACCGAGTTCGCCTTCCTGCACCCCACGGCCACGCGCAACCCGGCGGCGCCGGGCCGCACTCCCGGGGGCTCGTCGGCCGGCTCGGCGGCGGCGGTGGCCGCCGGGGTGCTGCCGCTGGCGCTGGGCAGCCAGACAGGGGGATCGACCATCCGGCCGGCCTCGTACTGCGGCGTCGTCGGCTATATGCCGACGGCGCTGTGGCTGCCCAAGCACGGGCTCAAGTGCTTCTCCTGGTCGCTCGACACCGTCGGGGTGTTCGCGCGCCGCGTGGCTGACGCGGCCTGGTGCGTGCAGGCGCTGAGCGGGCGCTCGCTGACCGAGGCGGCGGGCGCCAGCGACACCGTGGTGGTGGGCGTGATCGGCCACCATCCCTGGGGCGAGCCGGCGCCGGCCGCGCGGCGGGCCGTCGAGGCCGCGGCCGCGGCCCTGCGCGAGGACGGCTTGCGCACGCTGTCGGTGGACCTGCCGCCGATCGCCGGCGCGGCCTTCGACGCGCACGCCGACATCCAGGGCTACGAGGCGGTCACGGCCCTGCGCCACGAGTGGACGACCGCGCGCGGGCAGCTCTCGCCGATCCTTGGGGAGTACCTCGATGGCGCGGCGTCGATCACCGCCGCCGCCTACGAGCGCGCCCAGCACGTGGCGGCCGCGGCGCGGCGCGAGCTCGACGCCTGGCTCGGCACCTGCGACCTGCTGCTCACGCCCAGCGCGCCGGACGAGGCACCCGAGGGCTACGCGTCCACCGGGCCGTCCACCTTCAACCGCCTGTGGACGCTGCTGGGCTGGCCCTGCGTCGGCGTGCCCGGGCTGCGTGGTGACCACGACGCGCCGATCGGCGTGCAGCTG
>CAIRBF010000174.1 GCA_903876715.1 uncultured beta proteobacterium | reverse complement strand
GCGGTGCGCTCGAGCCACTCGCGCGGGGCCGGGGCGTAGTTGAAAGTGACCAGCCCGGCGCGCGTACCGCGTGCCAGCAGGCCGGAGTTGAAGACGCCGCCGAGCGCGACACGCACACCCCGCGCGGCACAGGCCTGCAGCATCCCGGACGACAAGGCCGAGTGGTCCAGCAGCGTGTAGCGCCCGGCCACCAGCACCGCGTCCAGGTCGGCGTGGCGCAGCACGTCCATCACCGCCTGCTCGTCGTTCACGCCCAGACCGATGGCACCCACGAGGCCTTCGCGCCGCATTTGCGCGAGCGCGGGCAGCGTTTCTTCGCACACCTGACGCAGCACGCGCGCGGCCCCGGCGCCATGGGTGTGGCGGTCCATGTCGTGCACGTAGGCGATGTCGATGCGCGCCAGCCCCAGACGCTGCAGGCTGTCCTCGACGCTGCGGCGCGTGCCGGCGGCGCTGTAGTCCCAGTGCTGCACGAAGGGCAGGCCGTCGACGTAGGCGTGCTGCTCGCGCGGCACCGTCTGCGCTGGCGTCAGCAGCCGGCCCACCTTGCTCGACAGCACGTAGCCGTCACGCGCGTGGCGACGCAGCGCGTCGCCGAAGCGCCGCTCCGACAGCCCGTGCCCGTAGTGCGGCGCGGTGTCGAAGCGGCGGCAGCCGTCGCCCCAGGCGGCATCGATCGTGGCGCGGACCTGCGCCTCGTCCACGACCTCGAACAGGTTGCCCAGCGCGGCGCCGCCGAGGCCGAGGCGGGCCCGCGTGCCCAGGGGCAGCGCCGGTGGCGCGGCGTCTTCCAAAAATGTCGACGGGGAGGGCATGGCGCACATGGGAAGCTCCTGGGATCTTGCAGCGACGCCGGGCAAGGTCAAGCGCAGATGGTCACGAAGCCGCGGCGCCCGCAGCCGTGGCGTCGCCCCCGCTCTGCTGCAGCCGCCACATGCGCGCGTAGCGCCCGCCCAGAGCGAGCAGTTGCGCGTGCGGCCCGCGCTCGACGACGCGGCCCTGGTCGAGGACGACGATCTCGTGCGCGTCGACCACCGTGCTGAGCCGGTGCGCGATGACGAGCGCCGTCTTGCCCTGGGCTGCGCTCTTCAGCTCGGCCTGGATCGCACGTTCGTTGGCCGAGTCCAGCGCCGAGGTCGCCTCGTCGAAGATCACGACCGGCGGGTCCTTCAGCAGGGTGCGTGCGATCGCCACGCGCTGCTTCTCGCCCCCGGAGAGCTTGAGCCCGCGCTCGCCGACCATGGTGTCGTAGCCCTTGGGCGTGGCGGACACGAAGTCGTGGATGTGGGCTGCGCGCGCCGCAGCCTCGACCTGCTCGCGCGTCGCGCCGGGCCGGCCGTAGGCGATGTTGTATTCGACCGTGTCGTTGAACAGCACCGTGTCCTGCGGCACGATGCCGATGGCCGCGCGCAGGCTGCCCTGGGTGACCTGGCGGATGTCCTGCCCGTCGATCGTGATGCGGCCGCCGGTGACGTCGTAGAAGCGGAACATCAGCCGCGCCAGCGTGGACTTGCCCGCGCCCGAGGCGCCGACCACGGCTACCGTGCGCCCGGCCGGGATCTCGAAACTCAGGTCATGCAGGATGGGCCGGTCCGGGTCGTAGGCGAAGTCCACATGCTCGAAGCGCACCGTGCCCTGGCGCACCTGCAGCGGCGCGGCGCCGGGCGCGTCGTCCACCTCGCGGTGGCGGCCGAGCAGGCCGAACATCTTGTCCAGGTCGGTCAGCGCCTGCTTGATCTCGCGGTACATCACACCCAGGAAGTTCAGCGGGATGTAGAGCTGGATCATGAAGGCGTTGATCATCACCAGGTCGCCCAGCGTCATGCGCCCGGCGACGACACCCTCGGTGGCGCGCCACAGCATCGCCACCAGCGCCACGGCGATGATGAGCTGCTGGCCGGTGTTCAGGATGCTCAGCGTCGTCTGGCTCTTCAGCGCCGCGCGGCGCAGCTGCTCCAGGCTCTGGTCGTAGCGCCGGGCCTCGAAGTCCTCGTTGCCGAAATACTTCACCGTCTCGTAGTTCAGCAGCGAATCGACGGCCTTGGTGTGGGCGGTCGAGTCGAGCTCGTTCATGCGGCGGCGGAACTGGGTGCGCCACTCGGTCACGGTCACGGTGAAGGCGATGTACAGCGCCAGCGCCGCGAGCGTGATCAACGCGAAGGCGGCGTCGAACTTGATGCCCAGCAGCGCCAGCACCAGCAGCACCTCGACCAGCGTGGGCAGGATGCTGTAGAGCGAGTACGAGATCAGCGACTGCACCGCGCGCGTGCCGCGCTCGATGTCGCGCGTCATGCCGCCCGTCTGGCGCTCGAGGTGGAAGCGCAGGCTCAGCGCGTGCAGGTGGCGGAAGGTCTCGAGCGCGATGCTGCGCGTCGTGCCCTCGGTGGCCTTGGCGAAGACGAGTTCGCGCAGCTCGGTGAACAGCGAGGTCGACAGCCGCAGCGCCCCGTAGGCGAGCAGCAGCCCCACGGGCACGACGAGCAGCGCTGCCGCAGAGCCGGGCCGGATGCTCAGGCTGTCGACCAGGTCCTTCAGCAGCAGCGGCACGCCGACGTTGGCGAGCTTGGCCGCGAGCAGGAATCCCAGCGCGATGCCCACGCGCCAGCGGTAGCGCCAGAGGTAGGGCAGCAGGCGCCTGAGCGTCGCCCAGTCCGAGCGCGGGGCCGCGGGGGCACCGGTATCAGGGACCGGCGGCATGGTGCTGGCGTGCGGGCGCATCGGCGGTCAGCGGCGAAACAGGTCGAGAATGCCGCTGCGCTCTTCAGCGCCGGGCGGTCGGGGTACCTTGTCCTCCAGGCCAACGCTGCTGACCCCGCGGCCGCGGCTGTACTCGTCGAAAGCCCAATCATTGCCGGTGTTCACCAGGCCGTCGGGCTGTTCGTACTGCCGTACCGGCACGCCGCGAAGCGCCACCTTCATGAAGTCGATCCACACCGGCAAGGCCAAGCCGCCGCCGGTCTCGTTGCTGCCGAGCTTGCGCGGGTTGTCGTAGCCGATCCAGACGACGGCGACCAGTTCGGGCTGGAAGCCGGCAAACCAGGCGTCCATTGAGTCGTTCGTGGTGCCGGTCTTGCCGAAGAGGTCGCTGCGCTGCAGCTGCACCTGCGCCTTGGCGGCCGTGCCCGAGCGCGTGATCTCCTGCAGCAGCGAGTTCATCACGAAGGCGTTGCGCTCGTCGATCACACGCAGGGACTCGTCGAGCGCCAGCGGCGGGCTCTCGCGCAGCACACGGCCGCTGTGGTCGGTGACCTTGGTCACGAGCATCGGGTCGAGCCGATAGCCGCCGTTGGCGAAGACCCCGTAGGCCGTGGCCATCTGAAGCGGCGTCACCGAGCCTGCGCCCAGCGCCATGGTGAGGTAGGGCGGGTGGCGCTCGGCATCGAAACCGAAACGCGTGAGCCAATCCTGCGTGAACGGGGTGCCGGTGGACTGCAGCACCCGGATTGACACCATGTTCTTCGATTTGGCCAGGGCCGTGCGCAGCGTCATCGGACCATCGAACTTGCCGTCGTAGTTCTTGGGCTCCCACGGCTGGCTGCCGGTGGAGGCGGCGTCGAAGAACAGCGGCGCATCGTTGACGACCGTGGCTGGCGTGAAGCCCTTTTCCAGGGCCGCGGAGTACACGAAGGGCTTCAGGCTCGAGCCGGGCTGGCGCCAGGCCTGGGTGACGCGGTTGAACTTGTTGCGCCCGTGATCAAAGCCACCCACCAGAGCCTTGATGCCCCCGGTGCGCGGGTCGAGCGCGACGAAGGCGCCCTCGACCTCGGGCATCTGGGTCAGGACCCAGACGCCCTGCGCATCCTTCATCGCGCGCACGATCGCGCCGCGCCGGATCTGCACTTTCGGACCGGCCTTGTCGGACAAGCCGGAGGCCACCGGCTTCAGGCCGTCGCCGCTGACGGTGATCGTCTCGCCCGACTGCAGCATCGCCGTGACACGGCGCGCGTTGACCTGCAGCACGACGGCCGCCTTGAGCTCGTCGTTGTCGGGGTGGTCGGCCAGCGCCTCGGCCACGCGCGTGTCGATCGACGCCGCGTCGGCAGGCAGCTCGACATAGGCCTCCGGGCCGCGGTAGACCTGGCGCAGCTCGTAGTCCATGACGCCGCTGCGCAGCGCCGCGTAGGCCGTCTTCTGGGCCACCGAGTCCACCGTCAGGTGCACGTGCAGACCGCGCGAGTAGGTCTGCTCGCCGTACTGCGTGAAGACGAGCTGGCGCGCCATCTCGGTCACGTAGTCGGCGTGGCCGCCTGCCTGGCTGGCGTTGCGGTAGGTCAGCTTCTGGCGCAGCGCCTCGTCGCGCTCGCGCTCCGTGATGAAGCCGTTGTCGAGCATGCGCTCGATGATGTGGCGCTGGCGGACGCTGGCCCGGCGCGGATTGACGATGGGGTTGTAGGCCGACGGCGCCTTGGGCAGGCCGGCCAGCATCGCCGCCTCGGCGATCGTCAGCTTGGCCAGCGGCTTGCCGAAATAGACCTCGGCCGCGGCGCCGAAGCCGTACGCGCGCTGGCCGAGGAAGATCTGGTTCATGTAGATCTCGAGGATCTGGTCCTTGCTGAGCATGGCCTCGATCTTGAAGGCCAGCAGGATCTCGTAGATCTTGCGCGTGAAGGTCTTCTCAGTGCTCAGGTAGAAATTGCGCGCCACCTGCATCGTGATCGTCGAGGCCCCCTGGCTCTTGGCCTCTGACAACTGGGCCAGCGCGGCGCGCGCAACGCCCTTGAAGTCCACGCCGCCGTGGCGGTAGAAGTTGGCGTCCTCGATCGCCAGCACGGCCTCCTTCATGGCGCGCGGAACTTGGGCGATCGGCACATAGATGCGCTTTTCCTCGCCGAATTCGCCCAGCAGCGCACCGTCGGCGGAGAACACGCGCAGCGGCAGCTTGGGCCGGTAGTCGGTCAGGCTGTCGATCTCGGGGACGTTGGGGTACGCCACAGCCAGCGCGATGCAGGCCACCATGGCCAGGCTCAGCACGCCAGCCAGGCCCACGCCGGCCAGCGCCAGCACGGCGCGCACGAGCAGCCGGCGCCAGGACGGCGTCTTGTTGTCGGGAGTTGCAGCCATGGGCCGCGAGCATAAGGGTTTTCGAGTGTCGGGACCGCTTCCAGCACGTCCGAGTAAATGTCCCTTACATTCAAAATAACGTCACCTGGTCTGTTGACAGGAAGGGTAGACCTTGCAGTTCTTCAAGCGGCTCCTCGGCCGCCAGCGCGCGCCCCTCGTCGGGCTGGACATCGGCGCCAACGGCGTGTGCCTGGTGGAACTCAGCGCGTCCCCCAGGGGCGGCTGGACGCTGGAGCGGCTTGGCACGGAGCCGCTGGGCCGGGGCTGCGTCAACGAGGGGCAGGTCGAGGACTTCGACGCCGTCGTCGCGGCCGTGTGCCGCCTGCTCGGCCGCACGGCCACGCGCCAGCGGCGCGTGGCACTGGCCTTGCCCGCATCGGCCGTGATGACGCGCCGCCTGGTGCTGCCGGCCGGGCTGCGTGACGACGAGCTGGAGCAGATGGTGCGCATGGAGATCGAGCAGCACATCCCCTTTCCGCTGGAGGAGGTCAGCCTGGACTTCACTGTCGCAGGGCCGCTGGCCGGCGCGATCGGGCAGGTGGAGGTACACGTCGCGGCCTCGCGCCAGGAACGCGTCCAGGACCGCCAGGGCGTGGCCGAAGCGGCGGGCCTGGTGCCCGTCGTCATGGACATCGAGTCCCACGCCTCGCAGCGCGCATTGCAGCGTTGGCTCGTCGCCCGGTCCCTGGCGGCGCCGGGGGCCCTGCTGGCCTGGTTCGACGTCGGCCAGGCAGCGATGCGACTCCAGGTGCTGCGGGACGGCGCAGCCCTTCACGAGCAGGACCAGGGCCTGGAGCCGCTGCCCGGCGCTGGCGAGCGTGGGCACACGCTCACTGCGCGCCGGATCGCGCAGGCGCTGCAGCAGTTCTTCGCCAGCGCCCCACACCACACCGTCGACCACGTGCTGCTCAGCGGTCCGGCCGCGGAGGACCTGGTCCTGCGGGTGGCCGAACTGACCGGCTTCGACACGGTCCGGGTGGATCCGTTCGAAGGCATGGCGCTGGGGCCAGCGATCGACCGCGAGATCCAGCAGCGCGACGCCAGCGCCTGCCTCCTGGCTTGCGGGCTGGCCATGCGGGCGGACCTTTCATGATGCTGGTCAACTTCCTGCCGCACCGCGAGGAGCGCCGTCGCAGGCTGCGCCACCGCTTCTTCGCCGGCCTGGCGTTCAGTTCGATGCTCGGGGTGCTCGTGGTGGCGGGCCTGTGGACCGTCCTGTCGCAGCAGCTCGCCACGCAGGCAGCGCGCAATGCCTACCTGGAGGCCGGCATCGCGCGCCTGGAGGCGCAAATCAAGGACATCGCCGGCCTTCGCGCCGAGATGGCGGAACTCGAGGCTCGCGGCCGGGTGGTGCAGTCGCTGCAAGGTCGGCGCAACGTCTCGGTCCAGTTGCTGACCGCCCTGGCAGAACAGGCCCCCGCCGGCCTGCAGTTCGTGGCGGTGCGCCAGACCGGGCCGGCGGTCGCCGTCAGTGGCCTGGCCTTGAGCAGCGAGCACGTGTCGGTGCTGATGCGTGACGCCACCGCCGCGGGCTCGCCCTTTTACCGCGCCGAGCTCGTCGAGGTGCGCGCCGCCCCGGCGAGCAGCGGCGGCGCGCGCGGGCCGGAGCGGCGCCTGCTGGAGTTCGCCCTGCGCTTGCACCTGCGGCCGGAGATCGACACCGCGGCCCCCGCCCTCGGAACCGTTCCCCCGCGCTGAAATGAACAGCGCCGAACGACTCTCTGGCCTGAAGCTGTCGCGCCGCGAGGCGCTGGCCGCGCAGTTCCGCAGCCTGGACCCGCGCGATCCGGGCACCTGGCCCGCGCTGCCGCGTCTGGCAGCCTGGGTAGGCGCCTTCGTCCTCGTGCTGGTTGTCGGGGCGCTGGCGGTGCTGTCGGACGAGGCCTCGCGCCTGCAGCGCGAGCGCGAACGCGAGACCGGGCTGCAGAAGACCTACCGCGACAAGCTCGCGCAGGCCGTGAACCTGGCGCCACTGAGGCAACGCAAGCAGCTCGTGCAGCAGCAGGTGCAGGCGCTGGAGCAGCAGTTGCCGGGACGCCCCGAGATGGACGCGATGCTGGCTGACGTGGCCGAGGCGGCGCGGCGGCGCAACCTGGTCGTCGAGAGCTTCCGCCCGGGCGCGCTGCAACTGCGCGAGCACCATGCCGAGCTGCCCATCGCGCTGCGGCTGACGGGGCAATACCACGACATCGGTGGCTTTGCCGCCGACGTCGCGCGCCTGCCGCGCATCGTCGCGCTGCACGACCTCCAGCTCACGGCCCTGGCCGCACCGGCGCGCGCGCCACTGCCCGCCGCCACGGGCAGCGCCGCCGCGGCGTCGAACCACCCATCGGCGCATCTGACCTTCGAAGCCATGGCCCTGACCTATCGGACCCTGGAGCCCGCCGAACGGGCCGAACAGCAGCTGCGGCGGCGCCAGGCCGAGAAGACGATGCCCCGCCCCGCCCCGGGAGCACGACCGTGAGGACACGCGACCGAAGCCGCCCTCTCGCCCGCCGGCCTGTGCCCGTGCGGGCGCTGCCGGGGCCCCTGGGGCAGCCGGGGCTGCTGGTGCTGCTGACAGTACTGGCCGGCTGCGCGCCTGCCACCGAGGACCTCGATGCCTGGACCCAGCAGCAGCGGGCTGCCGTCAGGCCCGACCTGCCGCCACTGGCCGAGCCCCCCCGCTTCGACCCTTCGGCCTACGCCAGCGCGCAGCGTGACGACCCCTTCGATCCGCGTCGTATCGCCGCGCCGGACGCCTCCCAGCCGACGGCGGCTGAGCGCTCGACCCCGACGGTGTCCGCCGCCGCGGCGGCGACACAGCCGCTCTTGACCCGCCCACTCGAGGAGATGACTCTGGTGGGCACGCTGCGCAGCGGCGCTGCGGCGCGGGCCCTGGTAAGGGTCGATGGCCAGGTCCACACCGTGGCGCCCGGCGACGGGCTCGGCCCGAACCGCGGACGCCTCGTGCGCATCGATGAAAGACGCATCGAAGTGCGCGAGCCCGTGCGCGCCGCTTCCGGGCAGTGGACCGAGCGCGCGACCATGCTGCTCTTGCAGGGAGACCCCAAATGAGCTTGCCTGTCCGCAGGCGGCGTGCGACGCCGTCGTGGTCCAGCGCGCCGAATGCCTGGCGCAAGGCTGCACCGCTGGCCCTCGTGGTCTGCGCTGCGGTCACCTCGCCGGCCTGGCCCCAGGTGCCGGGTGGGCAGGCGACGGCGCCTGCGCCTTCGGGCGGGGGCGCGGCGGCCAGCCGGATGGCACTGCAATCGATCGCCGCCGCGCCGACCCCGGCCGGCGGCACCGCCCTGCACCTCGAGCTCGAGCGGCCGCTGGGCGGCGCGCCCACGGGATTCGTCCAGGCCCAGCCCCCGCGGGTGGTCATCGACCTGCCAGGCGTGCGCAACGGGCTCGGCCGGGAGCGGCTGGTCCTGGACCACGGACTGCTGTCGGGCGTGAACGTCGCCGAGGAGGGCGACCGCACCCGCCTCGTGCTCACATTGC
>CAIRBF010000173.1 GCA_903876715.1 uncultured beta proteobacterium | reverse complement strand
TGTCCGAGGGGGCGAGGGTCCTGTCCCGTCCTGAGTTGGACGGGACGTCGGTGCCTGCTGACCCGCGCCAAGCGCTGGCGCCTGCCAGCGCGCAGGCACCCGCTTCACCCTCGCCCGCTGCCGTCCTCGAGCAGCAGCGCGCAGGGCTGAGACGACCCGGCTTTGCGGCGCCTCAGGCTTCCGAGCCAGGTGCTGCTGCCGTGTCGGCCGTGCCTGCGGGGTCGCCTGCGGTGGCGCGAGCAGAGGCCTTGGTCGCCGATAGCGTGACTTTGCCGCGGGCGGCGGCGCAGGGCGCGCAGCCGTTGGCGGGTCTTCCGGCACCGGCGGGCCGGTGGTCGCAGGCGCTGGATGCGCAGGCGCCGCGCCTCCAGCCGACGCCGGGGCTCGAGGCTGCAGCGCAGGCCGCCCGCGCTGGCGCACCGCCCGTGGCGCCCCGCGCCTTCGGCGGCCCGCTCAGCGCCACGGTGTCCGGTCTGGTGGGCGGCGAACCGGTGGGCGACGCTGGGCGCAGAGGAGAGGGTACGGACCTTCCCGGCCTGAGAGTCGGCGACGGGAATGCGACCGTCCGAGCGTCCGCGCAGGCTGCCTTGGCGTCGAGCGCGGTAACGCTCGATCCCACACGCACCTTGCAATTCGCACCGCTGGGCCCCGGGATCGACCTGATGGTCGGCCCGGAGCCCGAGCCCGCCATGCAGGACCTGCTGGAGTTCGCGCGTGCCAGCGGCATCGGCGCCGACGCTCTCGAGCGTTTGTTCGGGCCGCAGGCATCGTCCGCGTCACGGCTGGGTGGCGCAGTCCCACAAGCCGCCGTGCCGCTTCCTGGCGCCTTGGCCTCTGCCACCGTCGCGCCGCCCTGGCTCGCGGCCGCCAGTCGGGAGGATGCGCGCGTGGAGCTGGCGACGGCGGGTCCCCAGGGTGGATTGCTTGATGTCGAAGGGGTGGATTTCATGCCGGTGTCGGTGCCGCGCGAGCAGTCCGACTTCTCGGCGCCGCCTGTGCTGTCTTCCGCCGGTGCCGCACCGCCGTCGCCCGCCACGCCGCCTGCGCCTGCGCAAGCCATGGCAGGCGCGCCCGTGCCGCCCGTCAGCTATGCCGAGATGTCGAATCGCGTCGCGCACGCGGTCGCATCCCGCATGGTGGCCGGGCTGCGCGAGGGCAGTGGCTCCCTGCGCCTGCAGCTGGAGCCCCAGTCGCTCGGCCGGGTCGAGGTCCAGATGGCGCTCCAGGACGGCCGGCTCGAGGCCACCATTGCCGCGCATCAGGCCGGCACGCGTGACCTGCTGAACGACGGGATCATGCGGCTGCGCGAGACGCTCGGACAACTCGGCATGAATGTTGCGGTGGTCCATGTGATCGATGGCTCTGGCGGCCGAGGCGACGGAAAGCCGACACGCCAGCGCTCCGCAGACACCCCCTATGCGCGTCAGGGCACCGGCCCGGCGCGGGTGGAGGGTGCCTCCGAGGGCGGGCGGCCGGGTCGTGGCGTCAGTGGCCTGGATGTCTGGGCCTGAGGCGTGCTCTTGCTGATGAGCGCCCCCACATGGGGATGGGTCAACCCGGGAGCGGCCCTTCGTTGACTCGAGAGTGACGCAGATGGCTGAGGAAGAAAAGCAGGCAGAAGGCAAACGCAAGCTGCCGTTGTTGAAGGTGCTCGTGCTGGCGATCGGCGCGTTGGTCCTGCTGGGCCTGCTGGTCGTGGCCGTCCTGGTGTTGACCGGTTACTTCGACAAAGTGGACGAGCGGTCGGTCGAGGCGCAGCTCGAGCAGGTCCGTCGCGAGGCCGCGGCGGCCGCGCCTGCGCCCGGCAAGCGCGCCAGCGAAGCCGACCGTGGCGCCAAGGCCAAGAAGGAACAGCCGCGCTACGAATACAGGTATCTGGAGTTCGAGCGCCCGCTGGTGGCCAACGTCGCGAGCTCGCGCCGGGTGATGCAGGTGCAGATCGCCTTCATGACCCGGTTTGACGAGCGCGTGACCAACAACCTGAAGAAGCATGAATTCGCGCTGCGCTCGGCGGCGCTGGATGTCATGCGCCAGACCACGGAGGCTGAACTCGGCAATCCGGACTTCCGCAAGATCCTCGGGGAGCGGCTGCGCACGGAGATCAACGCAGTGCTCGAGAGGCTCGAGGAATTCGGCGGCGTCGAGGAGGTGTACTTCACCTCCTTCGTCGTGCAGTGAAGGCGCAGCGCGTCTGCGGGGTGTTCGTACCGTGAGCATTGATCCGAACCAGCCGTTGCTCTCCCAGGACGAGCTCACCGCCTTGTCCACGGTCATGGCCGACGCGCCCGGTGGCGCATCGACCCCTTACAACGTGGACCTGTCCCTGGTCAAGCACGACCTGACCTCCGAGGACAGCAGCCTGGGCGTCAATGTCGCTTCGCTCGACATGATCAACGAGCGCTTCATCCGCCTGTTCCGGCTCGGCATGCTCGAGTTGCTGCGCACGAGTCCGAGGCTGAACCCGAGCCGGGTTCAGATCCTGCGTTTCGGGGATTACCTGAAGAACCTGAAGCTGCCACTGTCGGTGAACACGCTGCGGATGAGCCCGCTGCGGGGCCAGGCCATGGTCGTCATCGAGCCCGGATTGATCTTCAGCTCGCTCGACAGCTTCTTCGGCGGGTTCGGGCGCAGCGTGGGGCATCTCAGCCCGGGACGGCTGTTCACGCCCACCGAGACACGCATCATCAACCTGATCCTGCAGGTCTTCTTCCGCAGCATGAAGGAAGCGTGGTCGCCCATCGCCGCGGTGGAGTTCGACCCGGTGGGCTCGGAGATCAATCCGCAGTTCGCGCAGATCGCCGACGACAACGATCTCGTCGTGCTCAGCCGCTTCGAGCCGGAAGCCAACGGCGACGCGAGCGTCGCCGTCGGCTTCATCGACCTGGTCATTCCCTACATCTCCCTGAAGCCCGTGCGCGATCTGCTGCGCAGCCGGGTGCAGACCGGCGACGGCAACGACGAGTCCGACAAGGTCTGGCGCCATGAGCTGACGGCCGCGGTGGACGAGGCAGCCCTGGAGCTGCGCGTGAACTTCGGCGAGCTCGACATCTCGCTGCAGCAACTGCAGTCCTTCCAGCCCGGTGACCTGCTGTACTTCAAGAAGCCTGACTGGGCCCGCGCCTACCTGTGCGGCGTTCCGGCCTTCGAAGTGGAGGTCGGGTCCTCAGGTCAGCAGGTGGCGTGCCGAATCGTGAAATCCATCCGTCCCGAGGCGGATGCCTAGCCCGCGAAGAACATCATGAACCAGACGATGGAAGAAGCCCAGACGCAGGCGGCGGAGGTCGCGGCGATACATCCAGAGGTGCTGCAGAACATCTCGGTGACGATGTCGATCGAAGTCGGCCGGGCGTCGATCAAGATCAAGGACCTGCTGCGCCTGACGCAGGGCAGTGTGGTCGAACTCGATCGCATCGCCGGCGAGCCGCTGGACCTGCTGATCAACAACACCGTCGTCGCGCAGGGCGAGGTCGTGCTGGTCAACGAGCGCTACGGCATCCGCCTGACGCGGGTGGTCGCCCCTTCGGAGCGGCTGGGCCAGCCCTGAGGGGCGGGGCGGACGGCAGCGGCGATGGGTTCGAGCACTCTGCCTTCGGGCGCGGGTCTGCTGGCAGCGGTGGCCGTGTTGCTGGTGCTGCTCGCCGCCGCTCTGTGGGCGCTGCGGCGCTTCGCGGCAGGCTCGGCCTGGTGGCGCGCCGCGCCGCAGCGACTGCAACTGGTCGAAGTGCGCGCCCTCGGGCCGCGCCACCGGGTGGTCCTGATGCGTGTGGATGACAAGGAGGTCCTGATCGGTGTGTCTCCAGGCCAGATCAGCGTGATCGACCGGTGGTCGGTCGGTCCGCAGCCCCTGCCCGCGGCCGCCGATCCGGTCGCTGCGGCGATGGAGCGGTCATGAACCGGCGCATCGTCTCATGGGTGGTGAGTGGCCTGGTGCTGGCCGGTCTGGCGTCGATGGCTGGCGCGGCCGAGGTCTTCCCGGCAGTGACGGTCACGAACGCGCGTGGCGGCACGCAGTACAGCCTGACGCTGCAGCTGCTGGCGCTGATGACGGCGTTGACGCTGCTGCCGTCGATGCTGCTGGCGATGACGTCGTTCGTGCGCGTCGTGATCGTGCTGTCCTTGCTGCGCCAGGCCTTGGGCACGGCGCAGACGCCGCCCAACACCGTCATCGTCGGCATCTCGATGTTCCTGACCTTCTTCATCATGCAGCCGGTGTTCTCCGAGGTCTACACCCAGGCGCTCGTGCCCTACATGGACGGCAAGGTCGGCTTCCAGCCCGCGCTCGAGGCTGCGCAGGCGCCGTTTCGAGAGTTCATGCTGCGGCAGACCCGCCAGGACGACATCGCGATGTTCATGGAGATCGCGCGCGCAGCCCCGGTAAAGTCACCCGAAGACGTGCCGTTCACGACGCTGGTGCCCGCCTTCCTGATCTCCGAGCTCAAGAGCGCGTTCACGATCGGCTTCCTGATCTTCATTCCCTTCCTGGTCATCGATCTGATCGTCGCGAGCGTGCTGATGTCGATGGGCATGATGATGCTGTCGCCGATGATGATCTCGATGCCCCTGAAGCTGATGCTGTTCGTGTTGATCGACGGCTGGAACCTGATCGTGGGTTCGCTGGCGTCGAGCTTCGTCATGCCGCGCTGAAGCGCCTTGGTTTCGACAAGGAAGGGCTCTCTCATGGACACCGCAGCCGTCATGGAGATCGCGCGTCAGACGCTGTGGGTCACCATCATCGTCAGCGCGCCGCTGCTGGGCGCCGCACTGGTCGTCGGTCTGCTGGTGGGCGTCATCCAGGCCGCGACCTCCATCAACGAGATGACCTTGAGCTTCATCCCGAAGCTGCTGGCCATGGCCCTGGCCCTGGCGGTGACCGGGAGCTGGCAGATCGCCACCGTCGCGGACTTCGCGCGCGCCATCTTCCAGCGCATTCCGGCGTTGTTCGGGTGATCCCGGTCAGCGCGGGGGCCCGGGACTGCCATCGTGAACGTGCTCGCAGGCGACATCGTGGAGCGCTTCCAGACGCTGCTGTGGCCGCTGCTGCGCATCTCGGCCATGCTGTTGACAGCGCCGCCCTTTTCCACCGACGCCTTCAACCTGCGGCTGCGCATCCTCCTGGCCGCGGTGCTGACCTGGTGGGTTTACCCGATGTACGCCTGGCCCGTGGTGGACCCGGTCTCCGCACGGGGGCTGGCCGAGGTGTTCAACCAGATCCTGATCGGCGTTGTCATGGGCCTGGTGCTGCAGGTGGTGGTCGCCGCGCTGGTGGTCGCAGGGCAGGCGCTGTCGGCAGCGATGGGCCTGTCGATGGCCAACCTGATCGACCCGACGGTGGGCAACGTGCCGGTGCTGTCGCAGTTCCTGCTCGTCGTCTCGACCTTGGTCTTCGTCGGCTTCGGCGGTCATGCGCTGCTGGCCAAGCTGGTGGTGCAGAGCTTCGACACCCTGCCGGTGGGCGCGCAGTTCGCCGGGCAGGAACTCTATGGCCGGGTGGTGCGCTGGAGCGCGATGACCTTCCTGGGGGCCGTGCTGTTGTCCCTGCCGGTCATGGCCACGCTGCTGTTCGTCAACGTGGGCCTGGGGGTCGTGACCCGGGCCGCGCCGAGCCTGAACATCTTCGCGGTGGGCTTTCCCGCGCTGATCCTGGTCGGCTTCCTGGTGCTGATGCTGTCCCTGGGCAGCGTGGGTGGTCGCATCGAGTGGCTGTGGATGCAGGGCTTTGACGTCCTGCGCGATTTGCTGGGACTGGTCTAGCGATGGCGGAGAGCTCGAGCCAGGACCGCACCGAAGCCCCGACCCCGCGCAAGCTCAGCAAGGCGCGCGAGGACGGGCAGGTCGCGCGTTCGGTCGAGCTGCCGGCGGCAGCCGTGGTGATCGGAGCCTTCCTGTTCCTGATGTTGAGCGGCTCCTGGGTGTTCACGAAGGTGGGTGAGCAGATGATCGCGGCCTTCCGCTTCGACCCCAAGCTGCTCGCGCAGCCCGCGCTGCTGCCCGCGGAACTCGGGCGCCAGGTGGTCGATGGTCTGTTGATCATCGCGCCGCTGGTGGCGTTCTGTGCCGTGATCGCCGTGTTGGCCTCGGGCCTGACGGGCGGGTATCTCTTCAGCTTGAAGAGCGTGCAGCCGCGTGCCAGCAAGATCAGCCCGATCGAGGGCTTCAAGCGCATGTTCGGCGCCCATGCCGCGGTCGAGCTCGCCAAGGCGCTGCTGAAGTTCGTCCTCGTCGCCGGCATCCTGTGGGCCGTCATCCTCGTCGAGATCGACAAGCTGCTGGCCCTGGGCGGGATGGCCCTCGAGCCGGCCATGGGGTCCCTCGGGTCGCTGCTTGCGCGCTCCGCGCTCGGCGTGTCGCTGAGCCTGCTCGTCATTGCCCTGATCGACGTGCCGTGGCAGCGGCACCGCTTCATGCAGCGCATGAAGATGACCAAGCAGGAAGTGCGCGACGAGATGAAGGACGTCGAGGGCCGGCCGGAGGTCAAGGCGCACATCCGCCAGCGCCAACGCGAACTCGCCAACGCCCGGATGATGCAGCGTGTGCGCGACGCCGACGTCGTCATCACCAACCCGGAGCACTTCGCGGTGGCGCTGGCCTATGACGCCGATCGCGACGAGCCGCCCATCGTCGTCGCCAAGGGGGCCGACCTGATGGCCCAGCGGGTGCGGGAAGAGGCCGCGCTGCACGGGATCCATATCTTCGAGTCTCCCGAGCTGGCGCGCGCCCTGTACTTCACGACCGACCTGGAGAAGGCAATACCTGACTCCCTGTATCTGGCGGTGGCCCAGGTCATCGCCTACGTGTACAGCCTCGAGGGCATGCGGCCTGCCGGCGGCGCGCCGCGCCGCCCCGAGCCGCAGGTGCCCGGCTCGATGCTTTTCGATGCCCAAGGCCGGCGTCGCCCGACCGCCCAGCCCACCCCCTGAATCATGCCGAGCACCGATACGAGCACACCATGAAGACTCCCACCTTCAACCCGGGCGGCCTGCTGCGCCCGGCGAGCATGGACCGCAACCGCGGCGACGCGGGCGCTCGGGCGGCCGGGCGCCAGGGCGCCGCGCGCATCGACCCGCCGCCCTTCACCACGATGCAAGTCAAGCGGCTCGTGCCCAGCCGGCAGCACAAGGGCCTTGTCATCGACATGGAGGACGTCGCGGGCGCCGCAGCGCCGGCTGTGTCGCCGTCCGACGAGGCGTTGATACGCGCGAGCAAGGCCCGGCTGGCGTCGCGGGTGCAGCGCTTGCGCGAAGCGGTTTCCGGCCTGCGGCTGGAGATCGAGACCCTGCGCCGGTGACGAGCCCCACAGCCTTCCAGCCGCGTCCGTGCCGCCCTTCGAGACGTCCCCATTGAATCATTCAGGAGAAACGCCATGAGCACCGAGTCCCCCACCGACGCGCCCCGACCGCAGCCTGCCCAGGCCGAGGCTGTGGAGTCCCCTGCTGAAGGCGCGGGCCGGCGCGGTCCGATGCTGGACGTCGAAGACGCCGTGCCGCGTCCCGCCACAGGCAACGCCGGATCCGGCGCCCGGCCGGCGTCCGCCGCGGTCGTCGAGCGCGAGGAGTTCGAGGCCCTGAGCAACGCGGTGCTCGAGGCCGCCGATGTCGCTTCCCAGGCGGCACTCGCGGCCTCCATGGCTGGACGCGAACTCAAGAACACGGCCGGCCTGCTCTCCGAGGTGACGTTCGGCCTGAACAAGCGTTCGATATGGGCGCTGGGCATCCTGTGCGGCTTGCTCGTGCTGTCGATCGGGTTCTTCAGCGTCATGGCCGTGCGCATGATCAGCAAGACCAACCGCCTCGAAGCCACCTTGCTGGTGGTGGGCAAGCGTGTCGTGGAACTCGACGCCGGCCTGACCGGGCTGCGCGCCATCCAGGAGAACCTGGACTCCCTCACCGAGCGGATCGCGACGTTGACCAAGGCCAATGCCGAACTGGGCCAGCGTGTGGACAACTCGGTGCAGCAGTCGGCAGCGCTCGTGCAGCAGGTTCCGGAGAAGACGGCCAAGCAGGTCGCCACGACCAGCAGTGACCTGACCAAGCAGGTCCAGGCCTTAAGCGGGCGCATGCAGGCCCAGGCCGGGGCCGTTCAGTCGCAAGCCACGGCGGTGAGTGCCCTGGGCGAGGAAGTCCGGGCGCTGAAGGGGTCGGTGGCGGAGATCGCCGGCGTCAAGCGTGACGTGCAGGCCCTGGTCACGCTGCAGCGCGAGAGAGTCCTGGAAGCGGTGCAGAAGCAGGGTCAGGTCGTCGCCGACGCCAATGCCTTGCGCTTCCCGCGGCCGCAGGCGCCGCGTTCTGCGGCAGGCGCTGCCGGCCCGACCGGGGGCGCCGCGGCACCTGCGGCAGCAGCCAGCGGGCCGACCGGCCGCTGACCTGCTCCCGCGGCACCGCCGGAGCCCTTACTGCACGACGAAGGAGGTGAAGTACACCTCCTCGATCCCGCCGAAATTCTCGAGCCGGTCGAGCACGGCGTTGAACTCGGTGCGCATCTTCTCGGCCATGAGCTTGCGGAACTCGGGCTTCTGGACCTCGGCCTCCGCGCTCTGCCTCATGATGTCGAGCGCGGCCGAACGCATCGCGGACTCGTGGCGCTTGATGTTGTTGACGACGCGGTCGTCGTAGCGCGTCATGACGGCGATCTTCACGAGCATGAACCTCTTCGACCCTGACAGGTTGGCGAGCAGTTCCTTCTCGAACTCGACGTAGCGGTACTCGAACCGGGCCTGTTCGGGCGAGGCCTTGGTCATCAGCTTCGGCGCCGCGGACGCACCGGGCGCCGCAGCGTCCGCGGCCCCTTTGCCGGACTCGTTGGCCTGGGCCTCGGCGGCCAGGGACTCCTTCTTCTGGAAGAAGCCCGTGAAGGCCAGCGTGCCGACGATCGACCCCGCCACCAGGACCAGCACGAGCAGCACCGCCACGATCAGCAGCAGCATCGAGGGCTTCTTGCCCCCTTCGGTTTCCTGGGTCTCATCGGCCATGTGCGTTCATCCCAACGTTCGTTCGCCCGCTGTTCCGGTCTCGCGACACGGGCGCCAGGGACTGGAAGGCAATATCCGTACCAGCACCGCTAGGTGAGGCGAGGCCGCATGTCATGCAAGTCGGTGCGCGCTGCCAGCCGCCGGCGTCGACCGGGCGAGTCTTCCGTCATGGCGGCAGGTTCTTGCCTATGGACGCGCGGCCTTGCCTGGCCCGGCCGGCGCGGCGGCGGTGGACGCCGCTGCCGGTGCCGGCGGGCTGGCCGGGGCGCCGGCGATCAGGGCGCGCAACTTCTCCACCTGCTCGCGGCTGAGTCCGACGGGGCTGCGCAGCCGGTAGAAGCTCACGCCACCGCTGCAAGGCGGCACCGGCAAGGCGCCGGTGTAGAGGTCGTAGCCCAGGTTCTCCGGCAGCAGCGATGCCGGGTCCACCGAGACCGTACCCACCTCGGCGGGCGCCGCCCCGGCGGCCGGGACGTGCTGCGCCATCGTCCACAGCGTGCGGTTCTGGAACGCCGACTCGCGCAGGGGCACGCTGACGACGATCAACTTGCCGTCCTGGGTCCGGTGCACGAGATGGGCGACCAGCGCCGCAGCCATGCCGGCGAAGAGGCCCTGGGGCGGTTGGTACACGTCCACGTTGATCAACTCTGCCGTTTCGCTGCCGGCCTTCAGCACCCCCCCGGGGGCCGGGTAGAGCCTGATCGACTGACCGGTGTGTGCGACGCGCAGCGGCCCCTGGCGGTAGCGCAGCTCGAGCGCGGGAGGCCGGGTGTCCGCCTTGGCGGGCTGCGCGGTCAGCGGGGTGTCCTTGGCCAGCTGGCACGCCTGCTGCGTGTCCGTGCCGGCGACCGCGACCAGACCGCCGCCTGCCCTCTCCAGCGCTCTCACGCGGGCCTCGCGGTTGCGGGCCGTCGTCTCCAGCGCCTCGACGTCGGCCTCGAGCGCGCCGATGCGATCGCGCTGAGAGGCGACGATCTCGGCCAGCTTCTCCGCCTCGGACCGGTGATGTGCTGCCTGTCCCCACTTCACCGCGGCCAGCGTGCCCAGGCCCGCCATCAGGGCTCCGAGCAAGCCGAACAGAATGATGCGCAAAAACAGTTTCATTTATTGAGCGTGCTTTAACGTCTTTCAGTATCGATCGAGGAGTTTATAGTACCGGGGCTTGCAAGCATATGGCTGCGACAAACATGAAATTCCTGCTCGGTGGCGTGGCGCTCGGCATGGCCCTGATGGCGGGCATCTTCGGCATCGTTTCCCTGGTCACGGGAGACAGCAGCGCGCCTGACATCCCTCAGGACATCGGCGCGGTCAAGCGCGACGGGTCGGTTATCGACCTGATCTGCGAGCTGCAGCTCGACCTGGACGGTCAGGTCGCGCTCGGGATCCAGGCCAACGAGCCGCCCCGCATGGCGATGGCCCAGATCGACATCGGCAAGAAGTCCGGCTGGTACCAGGGGCGGCTGGCGATCTCCGAAGGACGCGCCGGCAACCTGGAGGTCAAGGCGCAGCAGTTCGTTGTCAGCCGGCCCGCGATGTTCCAGCGCTTCGGCACCGTCGTCACGCGCGAGGCCTTCGTCATCGACCGGGCCACGGGGGCGTTCACCCAGACCCTGGACACGCAGGACGGGCGAACGGTGAAGCTCATCCGCGGCACGTGTGCGCGGGTGCTGAAACCCCCGTTCTGAGCCTCGCCTGGCCGGTCGGTGCGCTCGGCCGCTCCCGCCGCCGCGCGCTGCACAGGTTCACTTCAGACCAGACACCACAGGCCTACGCACCAGCCGAAGATCCACTCCAGCGTCAGGTCCAGCGCCAGGCCCAGCACGAGCACGGGCACACCGATGCTCCAGGCGAGGAGCCACGCTCCCGCGGCCGTGATCCGCGGGCCCTCGATGCGATGGCCCATGACGGTTTGCGACGGCGGAGTGTCCAGGGAAGACTGCTTCGAGGCCCGTTTCATCATGCGCCCGGTCATCAGCTCCAAGGATTCTATGCAGGGATGGAGCGTTCGCTGGGACCTTGCCGACAGCAGCGACTGGGACCGTCTGCACCACCTGGCCGCGGGCAGCCTCCAGCAGTCGTGGCGCTATGGGCAGGCGATGCAGGCGCTGGGCATCCCCAGTCTGCGCGCGCTGGTGCACGACGGCGAGCGCCTCGTTGGCGGGGCACAATTCCTGCAGCAGCGCCTGCCCTGGTTCGTTCGCTCCGCCTTGTGCAGCCGCGGGCCGCTGTGGCACCCGGAGTTCACGGTCGGGCAGCAGGCCCACGCTGTGGCCCTGCTGCGCAAGTCGCTCCCGGTGCGCCTTCCACGCGTGGCCATCTTCACGCCCGAGCTCGAGCAGCACGAGGCCCTGCGTGCGGGCAACCCCTTCGCCGGTCTGCGTCGGGTGATGACCGGGTACTCGACCGTGCTCGTCGACCTGTGCCGCAGTGCCACCGACCTGCGGCGCAGGCTCGATGGAAACTGGCGCAACCGCCTGGTGGCCGTCGAGCGCGCTGACATCGAGGTCTGTGACGAGAGTGCTGACGCACAGGCGCACGAGAGCATGGTCGCGGCCGAGTGGGAACAGCGGCGCAGCCGCGGCTACTTCTCGCTGCCGCGGGCTTTCGTCGCTGCGTGGCGGGCGGTTCCTGCTGCGGACGGCGGTACTCTGCTGCTGTCGGCTCGCGTGGCCGGCGAGCGCGTGGCCTCGGCCCTGTTTCTCGTCCACGGGCGCACGGCGACCTACCACCTCGGCTGGACCGGACCGGCCGGGCGCCAGTCCCACGCCCACAACCTCCTGTTGTGGAGGGCCTTCCTCGCATTGCAGGCCCGCGGCGTGGAGGTGCTGGACCTCGGCGGTGTCGAGACGATCCGCGAGCCGGGCATCGCGCGGTTCAAGATCGGCACCGGCGGCCGCGTCTGCACGCTCGTGGGCAGCTACGCCTGAGAGGCCGCGCCCGGTCAGCCCTGTGGGCCGTCGTAGTCGGCGCAGACCATGCTGAAAAGCAGCGCGAACGGGGTGCCCGGCACGATCTTGCGCCAGTAGCCCATCTCCTGGACGTCGAAGACCTGCGCGCCGCTGAGCAGCGGCCCTGCATGGCTGCTGACCCGGCCGATGCGGAACATTTGGTGCCGGCACTCGTACTCGGCCGTGTAGCGGCGCGAAAGCACGCCGTCGGCATCCTTCTCCTTCAGGCTCTGCATCTCGATGACGCGGCGGATCTGCCCTTCGCGCTGGAGCGAGCCGGTCTGCACATAGAGCGTGGCGAGCGCCGTCTCGCCCATGCGGCGCCAGCCCGGCGGGGCCTCCAAGGTCGCAGGCGCCGTGCTGCCGCGGGCCTGCTGCGAAGCCTCGGCCAAGGTGATGGCGAAGAGGGCCAGACCAGTGGCAAATCGAACAATGTTTGTGATGTGGAGAGATGTCATGACGATAGAATCAATTCGCAAAGTTTATGCGTTGCTCGCGCGGTGTGCGCCCGATGACCCGTCGGTCGCCGCATCGCTGGTCACAGGCGTCGAGGGTGGGCGATGTTCTTCTTCATCGGACTGATCGTGGTGTTCGTCGCAGTGCTCGGCGGGTACGTTGCTGCCGGCGGCAAGCTCGGACCCATCATCAAGGCGGCCCCGTTCGAGTTCGTCATCATTGCCGGGGCGGCTATCGGAGCCTCCCTCGTGGGCAACAGCTTCCCGGTGTTCAAGGCCGCGATGGCCGGCATCGGCCGCTGCATCTCGGGCCCGAAGTGGAAGCCCCAGGACTACCTGAACCTGATCACGCTCGTGGGCAAGCTGCTGGCCGTGATGAAGCGCGAGGGCGTCGTGGCGTTGGAGGCGCACGTCGAGAACCCGGATTCGAGCCCGATCTTCGGGGAGTTCCCGAAGCTCGCCAAGGACCATTCGGTCGTGCAGATGATCTGCGACCCCTTGCGCCTGGCGGTGATCTCCCAGGGCAACCTGGACGCGGAGTCGGTGGAAGAAATCATGGGCACCGCCATCAAGGTGCATCACCACGAGGCGATGCGCGCGCCGGCGGCGCTGACGACGATTGCCGGGTCGCTGCCCGCGCTGGGCATCGTGGCCTGCGTGCTCGGGGTCGTCAAGACCATGGGCGCCATCGACCAGCCTCCCGCGGTGCTCGGGGCCCTCATCGGCGCGGCGCTCGTGGGCACGATGCTCGGGGTGTTCCTGTCCTACGCGATGTTCGAGCCTTTCGCCAACCGCCTGGGGCAGATCGTCGAGGAGGAGGCGCAGGTCTACAAGGTCATCCAGCAGATGATCGTCGCCAACCTGCGCGGGCATCCTCAGCCCATCGTCATCGAGGCGGCCCGGGCGTGCATCGACCACGCCAACCAGCCGTCCTTCTCAGAGGTCTTCGACACCTTGCGTGGCGCATGACGCTGCGCGGGCACCGGGTGACCTGAACGATGGCTGCCGCACAGGAGCAGGCTGAGAAGCCCCAGGAGGAGGCCGCGCCGGCTACGGCGCCAGCGCCTGCCCCTGCGCCAGCCCCTGCGCCCGACGACGCAGGGTCCGACAAGCGCCCGATCATCGTCAAGAAGATCATCGATGAGGGCCACGGGGGCCACCACGGCGGCGCATGGAAGATCGCGCTGGCCGACATGATGACGGCGATGATGGCCTTCTTCCTGTTGATGTGGCTGCTCGGCGCCACCACCGAGGACCGGCGCAAGAGCGTCGCCGACTACTTCCGCCCGGCGTCGCACAGCCAGATCAAGTTCGGCGAGATGGCCGGGTCGGACGGCCTCCTCGGGGGCTCGTCGGTGGTGGATGTCGACGGGTTCCCGTTCACGGCCAAGCAGAGCTCGCTGCTGGAGCGGCTCACGCCGAAGGCGCAGGGTGGCGCGAACGCCACCGAGGGCGGGGCGGCAGACCAGCGCAGCCGGGACGGCACCAGCGATTCGGAGCCGAAGCAGCAGGCCTCCGCGGCTGACCAGGAGAATTTCGAGAAGCTGGAAGCCCAACTGCGCGACGGCCTGGCGAAGAACCCGCAGCTGCAGGCGGTCAAGGACACGGTCAGCGTCGTGCGCGAGAGTGACGGCTTGCGCATCGAGATCATCGACAAGGCCGACTTCTCGATGTTCCGCCTCGGCACGGCCGACCTGGATCCGCGCGCTGCGGCGCTGCTGGGCGAGGTCGCGCGTTCGCTGCAGGCGCTGCCCAACCGACTGGCCATCCGCGGCCACACCGACAGCTTGGGGTTCAATGACGCGAGCGGCCGCAGCAACTGGTCCTTGTCCACCGAGCGCGCCGACGCAACACGCCAGCTGATGGTCGGCGCGGGCGTGAACGCGCAGCGCTTCGCCCGTATCGAGGGTGTGGCCGACACTCAGCCGTTCGTGCCTCAGAACCCGGCCGATCCGCGCAACCGGCGCGTGAGCATCACGGTGCTGAATCAGTGACGGGATGCGCCTAGCGCTTCAGCCCGTACTTGGCCAGCTTCTCGATCAGCGTGGTGCGCTGCAGACTGAGCAGCCGTGCCGCCTGGGAGACGTTGCCCCTGGAGCGATCCATCGCCTGCTCGATGAAGCTGCGCTCGATCGAATTGATGCGGTCGCGCAGGGAGATGCCCTGCTCTCCCAGCAGCTCCAGGCCGAGCGCCATCCGGATCGCATCCTCGGCGGGGTTGGCCATGGCCGCGTCGGGAGCCTGGGCAGAGGACTCCGGGCGGTCGAGGACCATCGCGTCCCCGGGTTCCGGGTCCGGTGCCTTCCAGGCCGTGTCCTGCAGCAGGTGCTCCGCGCCGGGCGCGTCGGTCAGGATCGCGACCGGCTGTGGCGCTGCGGCATCGGTCTGGCTTGCGGCCTTCGCGCGAGCCAGCGCCGGCGGCAGCATCCATGCCGGGATGGACTCCATGCGCAGGCACTGGGACGGGTACAGCGCCGTGAAGCGGTCCACGAGGTTCGACAGTTCGCGCACGTTGCCCGGCCATTCGTAGGCGCGCAGCGCTTCGAGCATGCAGGGGGCAAAGGTCACCGGCTCCAGGTCCAGCTGGCAGTGATGGCGGGCATAGAAGGCCAGCAGCTCGTGCACGTCCTCCGCACGCTCGCGCAAGGGTGCGGTGCGCATCGGGATGACGTTGAGCCGGTAGAACAGATCCTCGCGGAATCGCCCCTGCTGCACATCGCGCTCGAGGTCGCGGTTGGTGGCGGCGATGATGCGCACGTCGATGGCCACGCTTTCGGTCGACCCCAGCGGCTCGATGCGGCGCTCCTGAAGCACTCGCAGCAGCTTGACCTGCGTGTCCACGGGCAGGTCGCCCACCTCGTCGAGGAAGAGCGTGCCCCCGTGCGCCATCTCGAAGCGCCCCGTTCGGTGGGCCAGCGCGCCGGTGAAGGCGCCGCGCCGGTAGCCGAAGAGCTCGCTCTCGATCAGGTCCTTGGGAATGGCGCCGCAGTTGATCGGGATGAAGGGCCCGGCCTGCCGAGGCCCGCTGGCGTGCAGCGCCTGCGCCACCAATTCCTTGCCGGTGCCGCTCTCACCCGTGATCAACACCGTGGCGCGGGACGCCGCGACGGTCTGGATGAGTTCGCGCAACACCCGCATGGGTTCGCTGCGACCTACCAGGGGCGGGGTGGTGGCTCCTCTCATCCTCTTTGTGCTGGTTCGACAAGACTTTGGCGGGTGCTCCGCGGGGGTGTTGAGCCCGGTGCCGGCCCGCCTGTCGGCAGATCGACACCTGTCGAAGAGTTGGCGGATGTTATCCGATGAATATGCGAAAGAAATGTAAAGTGTTCGTAAAGATTGAAACGTTCGGGCGACACCTTTTCGGCCCCATGAGCGCAAACTTTTCAAGCGGCGGGTCGTCTTCAGGACCCGCGCCGTGCAGCGGCCCGAGCCGGGGACATGGGTCATGAGCCGCGCCAACTGGCCCGAGCAGACGCTCGACAGCGACGTCGGCTCACCCCGGCTGTACGACGCCGGCGCCGTCGAGGATTGGGTGGACATCCTGGTCGCGCGCCGCAGCA
>CAIRBF010000172.1 GCA_903876715.1 uncultured beta proteobacterium | reverse complement strand
GTCGTCACCACTGCCGGCATCGACGCTGTCGTCACCCGCTCCGGCCGAGAACTGGTTGCCGCCCGTGTCGCCCCGCAGCACGTCCTCGGCCGGTGTGCCGAAGACGTTCTCGAACTCGCGCGCCTGCCCCCGGATGGGGCCGTACTCGAACATACCCTGGGCGAGGTCGACCCGCACGCCCGCCGCGTAGGGGTTGGCGGGCGTGCCGCTGCGTGTGAGCGGCGTGAACAGCACCCAGTCGTGGCCGGCGCCGCCCACCATCGAGTCGGCGCCGCCATCGCCGTAGACCAGATCCGCGCCCCCACCGGCATCGAGCTCGTTGTCGCCGCCGCCGCCCGAGATCATGTCGTCGACGCCCGTCCCCCTGACGTGGGCCAGGCCGGAGTACGGCATGACCCGGGTCACCTGGTCAGAAGGGTCATCCGGGTTGGCCTGCGTGTGGTACAGCCGGGCCGACAACGGGCCCGCCCTCGCTCCCAGGTCCACAACCAGACTGCGCCCCAGCACCGGCGAGGGCAGCGTGGTGCCGCTGAGCGTGATGCGCATCGCGTCGACCCGATGGGCGTCTGCAGGGCTGGCACTGTCCGGATCGAGCGTTTGTGGGTCTGAGCCCGGATAGGGATTGCCCGGCTCGGTGGGCTCCGCATTGCCACCACCCGAGCCGCCGGTTCCAGGCCCGCCAGTGCCGCCACCCTGGGTCGATCCACCACCACCGGCGATGCTTACAACCAGCGCACCGCCGGCCAGCCCGCCGATCTGCGTGAGGGTCGAAGCTCCGCCAAGGAATGTCGCCGACGCAGTGACGCTACCCGCGGTGGCGCCTGCAGCAGCACTGCCTCCACCCAGCGAACCGCCGGGCGCTGTATTCGGCGCGGCTGCGGTCGAACCAGCGCCCAGCCCAAGGGCAGACGTACCCGCCGTCCCGAGAACCCCTGCCGCGCCCACGCTCGCACCGCCTGCACCGGCCCCGACTCCGGCCACACCATAGGCCGCACCCGCGCCGCCCCCGGCCGAGGCCCCGGTCATCGTTCCGGTCATGGCCCCCAGTTGTGCGACCTCCCAGCGGGCCAGCGCTGGCGCCGATTCGGCCGCAACGTCGACCGCCTCGACGGCCAGCTCCGCCGCCGCACGGGTCGAAGCGTCCCGGTGGACCCTGGCGGCGGCAGAAGGCTTGAGCGCATCGGCGTCGGCCGCCGGCCTGTCGTCCATCGAAAGCGGCAGACCGTCAGCCTCGGATTCGGGACGGCGGTGCTTGACGCGGGCTGTCGCCGTGTCGGCCTTCTTCGGGTTCGGCCTCGATGCCATGCACTTCACTCCTGTCGGGGCGCACGCCCCCGTCAAGAGAGTGATCGCTAGGCTGCGCCGGTTGGGGTGGCGTCTGCACCATGCGCGGAGTACCCGCGACGAAACCGCCCGCCGACGAAAACTATATCGCTACAAACGAGTAAAACAAGTAAAACAACCTTTCAATTCATTACAGCGATGAGCCGATGCAAACGTCTCTGGTCGGTCGGCGAACCGGACAGAGGATCAGCCGCCCAGGCTGCTTGAAGCAGGGTCGCCGATCACGGCTCGCGCGTCGGGCAGGTAGACGGCCTTGCCAGCCACCCCATAGGCTCCATTGCGGACTTCGCGGATGACCACGCGCACCTGTTCGGGGCGGGCATCCAGCGTGGTGACCAGGACTTCCGTCAGGCGCCGGATCAGCTCGTCCTTGGTCTCCTGGGAGCGCCCTTCGATGATGGTGAGATCGACGATGGCCATGGCAGGTCTCCGGTCACTGCATCACGCCGCCGCCATCGACGATGAGCGATTGGCCCGTGACGTTCGCGCTGGCCGGCGAGAGGAAGAAGCCGACCGCGCCGATCAGGTCCTGCGGCGCCTGGTCGCGCGCCAGCGCACGCGACCTTGCGATGCCCACGGCGCGCTCTGCGATGCCCGGTCGGGCCAGCACACCCTCGCTCATCGTCAGACCGGGCGCGATCGTGTTGACGCGCACGCCCTGCGGCCCGACCTCGCGCGCGAGCGATTTCGCCATCGCCAGCACAGCGCCCTTGGACGCGTCATAGTCGAGCATGAAGGGGTGGCCGTTGAAGACCCGGGCGGTGGAGATCATGACGATCGAGCCCCCGCCACCGGCGACCATGCGCGGCACGCAGGCCCGGGCGCACAGCCAGGGGCCGCGGACGTTGACCGCCATGACACGGTCCCAGCGCTCCTCGCTGATGGCGTCGAAACCCAGCAGCGGCAGCGTCGCGAACAGCGCCGCGTTGCACACCAGGCCGTCGATACCGCCGAAGGCCGCGACGGCCTGCTCGGCCATCGCCTCGCAGTCCTCGGCGCGTGTCACGTCCACGCGCATCCCCAGCGCTTCGCCCCCGGCGTCCCGGATACGCGACACCGCCATCGCCGTGTCGGCGACATCGGCCAGCAGCACGCGCGCGCCCATCTGCGCCAGCCCGGCAGCCAGCACCGCGCCGATGCCCTGCGCCGCGCCGGTGACGACGACGCTGCGCCCATGAAGTGCTTGATTCATCGTTGGTCCTCAATCGTTGACGAGAATGATGGTCTTGGCCTGGGTGACGTTGGCCCAGCTGTGGGCCCCGCCCTCCCGACCGACGCCCGAGGCCTTGAAGCCGCCGAAAGGAGCGTTCAATTCCCGCACGAAGCCTGGTTCACGATCACCGAGCCTGTGCGCAGGCGCCGCGCAACCCGCAGCGCCCGGCCGACATCGCGGGTCCAGACATACCCTGCCAGTCCATGCGCGGAGTCGTTGGCGAGCGCGACCGATTCGTCCTCGCTGGCGAAGGTCGCCAGGGCGACCACGGGGCCGAAGATCTCCTCGCGCCAGACCCGGCTCGTGGCCGGATGGTTCACGCGCACGCCCGCGGGAGTCATGTAGTGGCCGCACCCGCCGACTGCGGTGGCCTGGCCGCCGAACAGCACCTCGTCGCCGAATCGAGGGGTCTCGTCGCAATAGGCGAGCACGCGGCTGCGATGCCGGGCCGTGATCAGGGGCCCCACGTCGGTGCGTTCGTCCATGGGATGACCGATGCGCAGGGCTGCGGCTGCGGCGCGGAAGGCCTCAATGAAACGATCGAAGAGGGCCTCCTCGACCAGGATGCGCGAGCCTGCGAGGCAGGCCTGTCCGTTGTTGCCGTAGGCCGCACGCAGGCTGCCGGCCACGGCCCGGTCGATATCGCAGTCGGCGAAGACGAGCGTCGCCGACTTGCCCCCGAGTTCGGTGACGCAGGGGATCGGGCGCTGCGCGGCCCTCTCCGCCACCGCGCGTCCTCCGGCGCTGCCGCCCGTGAACGAGATCATGTCCACGCCGTCCGCCGCGGCCAGGGCGGCGCCCGTGAGCGGGCCCAGGCCATTCACGCAGTTCAGCAAGCCCGTGGGCAGGTGGGCCTCCACGATGTCCACCAGCCGGCGCACACAACGGGGGGTGAGCTCCGAGGGCTTGAGGACCACAGCATTGCCAGCCGCGAGCGCGGGGGCGAGCTTGATCGCCGACAAGGCCAGCGGCACGTTCCAAGGGGAGAAGAGCGCGCACACCCCGACGGGTTCGCGTCCCACGAGCACCTCGGCATTCGCCGTCTGTCGATACGAGTGCCCGGCCTCCGTCGTGATGAAGTCCGCGTAGTAGTCGAACCAGTCGGCCGCCGCAGCGACCTGCCTGAGGGCGGTCCCCCAGGGCACGCCGGTCTCGGTGACCTGGAGCCTCGCCAGTTCGTCGGCATGCGCTCGGAGATCGGCCGCTGCGCCACGCAGCGCCTGGCGACGGCCGGGCCCGGGATCCTCAGCCCAGCCGCTGGACTCGAACGCCGTGCGGGCCGCGGCGACTGCAGCCTGGACCTGGGCCTCGTCCGCCTGCGCGAAGACGCCCACACATTGCTCACTGGCGGGATCGACGACCTCGAGATCCGCAGCGGCGCCCGCCACGTCCCGGCCGCCGATGCGATGGAGCACACGCAAGATCTCAGCCACGATGATCCCCTCCGACTGGACGACGCGAGAAAGAAAACGACTCGTTCAGGAACCACAGACCGTCGTTGCGGGCGATCACCTCGCGCGCAGCCTCGAGGTAAGCCGTGCCTTCGCGCATGGCCTGCTGGACAGACTCGTTGCGCACCTGGGCGAAATAGACAGCGTTGTTCCAGGCGCTGGCCAGCGACAGCGCGCCCAGGGGCTGGTCGGAGAACCGCGGCAGAGCGTGCATATCGAAGCGGAACAGCGAGCCCGTGTCGGTCATGCCCTTGAAGGTGAAGTCACGCGCGCGCTCACCGAGCGCTCGGCGCAGCTCCGCAATGACCTCGTGGCGGCGCACGAAGTCCATCGAGGCGCGGGGCCAGACCCTGCGGACGATGTCGTGCGCCGGGTCGTCGCCCGCCGACTGCACGACCGTGATGCAGCCGCCCTCCTCCAGTTGTTCGGCCACCGGCGCGAGCACGTGCTCGATCCGGAAGCTCATCGGGTGGCTGTGCAGGTAGGGCCGGTTCAGCAGGCAATAGTCGAACCGCAGGGCCGCCCCGGTGTCCGGACGCGGCAACAGTGGCTCCAGCAGGAAGCGCTGGTCCTCCCGGTAGAGCACCAGCACGCTCGGCCGGTCGTAGACCGGCTGGCCGTGCTGGCCACGATGCACCTGCCATTCGTCGGCGAGTTGCGGGTACAAAGGCTCTAGCTGCTCCTGGAAGTCCAGGCTGTGGTTGCCACGCAGAGCGATGTCGCGCCATACCAGTTCGTGCGGACAGTCATCCGACAGCTTCTGCAGACGCACGGCCTCGCGCATGTACAGGTTGGTCAACACCAGCACCGTGAGCGGGTTCTCGACGAGCCGGTCGATCAGCAGGCTCATGGTGCTGTGCAGTTCCTCGAGTCCACGACCCCGGATGACGACGAGCACGGGCACGCTCGGGAACGCGCGGTGGAAGGACCGCAGCAGGCGGTTGATCGCCAGACCGTCGTCCATCGGCGAGACGAACAGGCGCATCCCCGGGTGGCGAGCCTTCAGCGAGCGCACCTCGACCGCCGCCCGGTCGGCCACGACCGCCGCCTCGTTGGTCGTGCCGGCGAACACGAGGTAGCGCTGCCGCTGCTCGTGGAAGGCCAGGCTGCTGACGGTCCGGATGCCGGACTCGCGCGCCGAGAGCTCGGCCATCGCGGTCGCGGTGGCGACGTCGTGCTTGCGCCTGGGCCTCCCCTTGACGTGCGTCTGGCCCGCCGCGACGCCCGCCATGAAGGTGCGCAGGCGCTGGGCCGTCGAGGTGGTGATGGCGCTGCCTGCTGCGATGCGGCCGACGAGCTTGCCGTCGTTGGCGGCCAGCCGGCCGAAGGTGGTCTCCGCGACACCATGCGCCTCGCAGAAGGCGCGGATGTCGGTGAGCAGCTCCATGCCGCGGCCGGGCGGAGGGCTGCCGTTCATCGGCGTTCCCCCCGGGCAACGTCGCGCGTGCGAGGACCACCGTGCGTCTGGGCATCAACGCACATGGAACACCCCCTCGATCTCGACCGGTTGGTCGTCGACCAGGCCGCAGACACCCACCGACGAACGCGCATGGCAGCCGATCTCCGGTCCGAAGATCTCGAAGAACAGGTCAGAGGCGCCATTCACCACGCGGTTGTGGCGCTCGAATTCGGGGACAGCGTTGACGTAGCCGACGACCTTGGCCACGCGCAGGACGCGCGCGAGGTCTCCCAGGTGATGTTCGAGCGTGGCGAGCATCTTGATGGCCAGCGCGCGGGCCGTGGCCTGGGCCTCGGCTTCGGTGACGTCTCGGCCGACTTTCCCGCGGCGCTTCACGCCGTCGTCGTCCAGCAGAGCGGCCCCGTGCCCGGACAGGTACAGGGTGTCACCGATCCGCACCGCGCTGGTGCGGTTGGCACTTGGCAGGACGAGCGGGGCGGGCAGTTCGATCCCGAGGCGAAGAAGGTTTTCACGAGGCAAGGACATGGGAGCCTCCACGGGCAGGGACGGCGGATGCATGGCCGTCGATGTACTGGCGCGGCGTGACGCCGGTCTCGGACTTGAAGACGCGGTAGAAATTGGACAGATCGGCGAATCCCGCATCCAGCGAAGCCTGGAGGATGTCGCCCGTCTCCAGGAGCCGGCTTTGCGCGAAGCGCACGCGGGCGCTGCGGACGTAGCGCGCCACGCTCTGGCCGGTGCGGCGGCGAAAGACCGCCGAGTAGTGGCGCGGGCTGAGCCCGGCGATGTCGGCGAGCTCAGCCACCTCGATCCGACGCTCGACATGGGCCTCGATGTGTCCGAGGCTGGCCTCGAACCGGTTGCTGCCGACGACGGCTTCGCGCACGGTGCGCAGTCCGATCAGGCGGCCATGCAACAGCGCCAACAGGGTGAGGAGCCGGCCCCTGGCAGCGATGCGCCTCGCAGCTGGACACGCGGTCTCGCCCCGCAATACAGCACATACGGTGCCGGCCGTCTGGACGATGTCGTCCGTGGCGTCGAGTGGCGAGCATGCGGGCCACAGGCGCAGCAGATCCTCGAAGAACGCCGCTCCATCCGGATCGGCGAAGCAGCCTTCGCGAACAAAACCCACAAGAACAACTTCTAGTGGGCAGGATGCCCGAACCACGACGGAAGCGCCTCTTGGTGCCAGCAGGACCTGCCTCGCCCGCAACCGAAGCGGGCTTTCCACGCCGCCGATTTCTCCCACGCCGTGCCGGACAAGAACCAGACGATCTCGATCGTTCGGCGAAAACTTGATGTTTTCTCCTTGCAAAACAAACACTTGTTCAGCTTCTATCGACACGACCCGAGCTCTTGGACGCAACTGCGGTGCGGAAGGCTGCGCACTATGTCTGCTCGGTGGCGCAGCGTCAAGATCCGGAAATGACAAGCTTGCTTTCGCCGATTCAGCCAAGACATCCTCCAAAGTCAGATGGTCAACTTCGCCTACCGCTTGAGTGGGAGAAAGATAGTGGGCAACGGTCCAACCCCTGCCAAGTGTGGTCAACGAAGAAGGACTGGAATGACCAAGGCATCGCTCGAAGACAAGATCCAGCGCAGCGGCAACGTGGTGGAGATGCTGCGCAACGCGCCGCAAGGTCCCTATCAATTTCCCATCAAGGCGGAATTCAGCAACTGGCGCGACGAGCAGGAGGCGTGGCGCAAGACGGCCGTGCTGTTCGACCAGTCGTACCACATGACCGACCTCTACATCGAAGGCCGCGACGTGAAGCGGCTGCTGTCGGACGTGGGGATCAACTCGATGGCCAACTTCGGCCGCAACGTGGCCAAGCAACTCGTCGCCTGCAACGAGGACGGCCACTACATCGGCGATTCGGTACTGTTCATCCTCGAGGACCACCTGGTCAACGTCGTGAACAAGCCGACCCTGGCCAACTGGCTCACCTACCAGGCACGAACCCGCGGATACGACGTCGAGTTGCGGCGCGACAACCGCAGCCTCGACAGCTCGCGTCCTCGCCAGGGCTTCCGCTTCGAGGTGCAGGGGCCGAAGGCCTGGGAGATCCTGGAGCGGGCCCATGGCGGGCCGATCACGGGCTTCAAGTTCTTCGGCATGGGAGAGATCAAGGTCGCCGGACGTACCGTGCGCGCCCTGAGGCACGGCATGGCGGGCGACGCCGGTCTCGAGCTGTTCGGCCCTTACGAGCAGGGCGCCGAGATCAAGGCCGCGCTGTGCCGGGCGGGCGAGGACCTCGGCCTGCGGCTGGCCGGTTCGCGCACCTACTCGACAGTCGCGCACGAATCGGGCTGGTTCCCCGCCGCCATGCCCGCCATCTACTCCGGCGCGGCGATGAAGCCCTACCGCGAGTGGCTGCCCGACGACGGCTTCGAGGCCACCAGTTCGCTCGGCGGCAGCATGGTCTCGGACCGGATCGAGGACTACTACCTGACGCCGTACGAGCTCGGCTACGGGCACATCGTGAAGTTCGACCACGACTTCATAGGGCGCTCTGCGCTGGAGTCCATGAAGGACCGCCCGCACCGGCGCAAGGTCACGTTGAAGTGGCACCGCGAGGACGTGACGCGCATCTTCTCGAGTCTGTTCGACGAGGGCGATCGTTACAAGTACATGGACATCCCCGCGTCCCACTACGCCACCATGCCGTACGACCTCGTCACGCGCAACGGTCGGCCCGTGGGCATCTCTCACTACCCGGTCTACACCTCGAACCTGCGCAGCTGGATTTCGCTGGCGATCCTGGACCCGGAGGCCGCGGAACCCGGCACCGACGTGAGCATCGTCTGGGGGGAACCCGGCGGGGGCTCGCTCAAACCCAGTGTCGAGCGGCACATCCAGACCGAGGTGCGCGCCGAGGTGCATCCCTGCCCGATCGCCGTGACGGCGCGGGAGGTCTATCGCAAGGTGCAGAAGTGAACGCCAGTCCCACCACCCGCAACAGGAGACCACGCATGAAACGCAGATCCCTCGTCACGATGGCAGTGCTCGGCGCCATCACCGCGCTGGCGGCGCAGACCGCCGCAGCCCAGGACTTCTACGCCGGCAAGACCATCACCTGCATCGTTCCATACGCACCAGGCGGAGCCACCGACGTCTTCTTTCGCACGGTCACGCCCTACCTTTCGAAGCACACCGCCGGAACGCCGCGGATCATCATCCAGAACATGCCGGGCGCCGGTGGCATCACCGGCAACAACTTCGTCTTCGACCAGGCGCGTCCCGACGGCATGACGATCCTGTGTGCGCCGTGGCTGTCGATCGCTCAGGTCGCCAAGGCCGACGGCGTGCGCTTCGACTACACCAAGATGCGCCTCGTGGGAGCGCACCGCTCGGTCAACACCGCGCTGGTGGCGACGAACCTTGTCAGCGAACCTGCCGACATCGTCAAGAAGGAGTTCAAGATGGCCGGGCTGGCGCCCGCATCTTCGATCGATCTTCGCACCCGCATCGCACTCGACATGGTGAACGCCAAATACCGCTATGTCGCCGGGTTCGCCGGTGACGCGACGCAGCGTCCGGCGCTGCAGCGCGGTGAAGTGCATGTCATCGGACAGAACTTCGGCACCTACCTCTCCAACATCAAGCAGTCCATCGGCCCGGCCGGCGACAAGACGGTCAAGCCGCTTTGGTACTACCCGGACTACGACGCCAACGGCAACCCCAGGAGCGTCGAAGCCGCCGAGAAGGAGGGCTTCCAGCGCTTCGACCAGGTCTACGCCAAGATCAAGGGCCGTCCGCCCGCCGGCGAGGACTGGGAGTTCTTCAAGTGGTCGGAGAGGCTCTCGGCGGACATCTCGTTGTCGGTCTGGCTGCCCCCGCGAGCACCGGACGCCGCCTATGCCGCGTTGGCCGCCGGCTGGGCGAAGGTGGTCGACGACCCCGCATTCCGCGACGAATACCGCAAGCGCTTCGGCGACGAACCGATCATCTGGGCGAGTGAGGCAGAGCAGAAGGCCGCGCTCGAGGCGCTGCGCACCTCGCCGCCGAGGTTCGTCTCGCGCATCGCCGAACTGATCAGGACCGGCGGTCAGTAAGCACGCCTGACAGCCAAGGGCCAAGGACAGACATCATGGACGCCACTTACTGGCAGGCCCTCGGCCTCGGGCTGACCAACATCCTCCAGCCGCAGACCTTTCTCTTCCTGCTGCTGGGGATTTCAGTCGGCCTGGTGATCGGGGCGCTGCCGGCCATCGGCGGCGTCACCGGTCTGATCATTCTTCTTCCCTTCACCTACAACCTCAGCGGCACCGAAGCGTTCGCGCTGCTGCTGGGGATGTACTCAACGGTGGCTGCGGGCGACGCCATCAGCTCGATCCTGGTGGGCGTGCCAGGCGGGGTGGGATCGTCGGCGACCATCCTGGACGGCTACCCGCTGGCCAAGCGTGGCCAGGCGGCGCGCGCACTCGGCGCCGCCTACACGAGCTGTGCACTGGGCGGCCTTGTGGGCGCGGTCATCCTTGCTCTTTCGATCCCGGTGGTCAAACCGCTGGTGCTGATGTTCGGCATGCCGGAGTACGTCGCGCTGGCAGCGCTCGGGCTGGCGATGGCTGGAACCCTGGTGGGGAAGAGCCTCGCCAAGGGGGTGGCCATGGCCTGCATGGGCCTGCTGGTCTCGGCCATCGGCGCTTCGGACTTCAGCGGCATCCCACGCTTCTGGTTCGAGATCACCTATCTTGTGCAGCAGCCACCGATCGTGGCCATCGTGCTGGGCATGTTCGGCATTGCGGAGATGCTCGATCTGGCCATCTCCAAGAACCGGATCGCTCAGCGCGCAACGGGCGACCTGAGCGCGGGCGGAACCTTGCAAGGCATCAGGGACACGCTCAAGGAATGGTGGTTGGTCATCCGCTGCTCGGCGATCGGCGTGTACATCGGCATCCTTCCTGGCGTCGGCGGCTCCGTGGTCGACTGGGCAGCCTACGGACATGCGGTCCAGTCGTCCAAGGACAAGTCCAATTTCGGCAAGGGCGACATCCGCGGCGTCATCGCACCGGAGGTGGCAAACAACGCCGACCGCGGCGGAGCCCTGGTACCCACGCTGGCCTTCGGCATCCCGGGCGACTTCGCGATGGCCATCGTGTTGGGCGCCTTGACGATCCAGGGCCTGAAGCCCGGCGTCGAGATGCTGACGACACAGCTGCCGGTGACCTTCACGATGATCTGGGCCATCGTGATCGCCAACATCATCGGCGCGGCACTGCTGATGCTGTGGAGCCGGTACGTGGCCAAGATCGCCTTCGTCGACGGACACATCATCGTGCCGGTGGTCCTGTTCTTCATCCTCATGGGGTCCTGGCTGGGGACCACCACCATGGGCGACCTCGTGGTGATGCTGGTCGCCGGATTCTTCGGGTACTGGATGAAGATCGCAGGCTGGCCGCGGCCACCTCTGATCATCGGGCTCGTGCTCGGCAACATGATGGAGAACTCGCTCGTCGTGTCGATGCGCACCTACGACGGCTTCTCCTTCCTGCTGCGGCCCGCGGTGCTGATCATCCTGGTGCTGACCGCCCTCACCGTCTTCCTCGCAGTCCGGGCACGCGTCAAGTCACGTGGCAGCGACAGGACGTCGGAAGACAAGAGCTCCTTCGCCGGCGACCTGGTCGAGGACAACCCCACGTTCTCACTGCCCTTGGCGCTGCTGGTCGGCTTCGTGTTCACAGGAGCCATCGCCAGCGCCTTGCAGATGCGCCGGCTGGACGGGGCCTTCCCCTTGTGGGCCTGCGCCTTCGGCCTGCTCTGCGCTTTGCTCGCCCTTCGTGCCGACCGACGCGCCGTGCGCCAAGGGCGGGGAGAAGACGGCATGGCAACCGCGCTGGCGAAGGCGGCGCGGGAGGTCAGGCTCGGACGCGGAGCACTGTTCCTCATGCACATCGCGCTCACCGTCCTGGGTGTTTACGTGCTCGGCCACAAGATGGCCATCCCCCTCTCGCTGGGCCTGTACGTCGTCGTCTGGGGCCGCTACCGCTGGTGGGCCGGGCTCGGCGCCGCGCTGGCCACCTATGCGGCCGTCGAACTGCTCTACGACCGCACGCTGAGCATCAACCTGCAGCCGCCACTGTGGCAGTGAAGACCACGCCGAACCGGACATGCACCTGACAGACGAAGAACAACGCCTCCTCGACGGCGAAGGGGGCCCTGCCCGCCGCGCCGCCATGCAGCTGCTGGTGCGCTATGGCACCGTGCTTGGCGCCGAGCGGCTCGTCGACACGAACAACGTGGCCGGCGGCGGCGTCGCATCCCTGCCGAACCGCCGCGACGTCGTCGCCGACCCGATGGACATGGACGCCACCTTCGCGCTGCTGAGCCTGGACAGCGACGAGACGTTCGAGATCCCCCCGGTCAAGGCGAACACCTTCAAGCTGATCGAGGGGATGGACCCGCGCCACTGGCAGATCCAGGGAGTCAGCGAGCGCACGAAGGCGATCGTCGAGCGCAGCCAGTCCTTCTGCGGCAAGCTGGGCATCTCCAAGTGCAACACCTGCACGCCCTACCAGGTCGGGAACGTGCCGGTGTTCGGCGAGCACTGCGCCTGGATGGAGAGCTCGGCCGTCATCTACATCAACTCTGTCCTCGGCGCGCGTACGAACTGCGAAGGCGCGCAGAGCACGGGCGCGGCCAGCCTGGTCGGCAAGATCCCCTACTGGCGCCTGCACACACCGGAGGGCCGGCGCGCGACGCATCACGTCCGGGTCGAGCATCGCATCGACGACATGATGGACTGGGGCCTGTTGGGCTACTGGCTCGGCGAGACCCTGGACGACGCCATACCCGTTCTGACCGGTGACCTCGGCCCTGGGGAACTTCGCAAGCTCAAGCATTTCGGCGCTGCGGCAGCGACTTCAGGCGGCATCGAGATGTACCACCTGGTCGGGCGCACTCCAGAAGCGCCCACGCTGGACGCCGCGCTCGGCGGACGCCCGGCGCGCGAAGAACTGGTCTTCACCGATGCGCAACGCCGCGAGGCCTATGCGAACCTGAACTCGGCCACGGAACCGACGGTCGACTTCATCATGCTCGGCTGTCCGCACAATTCGCTCGAGCAGGTGCGCCTGATCGTGCGGCTGCTGGAAGGTCGCAAGGTTCACGCCGACACCGCGCTGTGGATCTTCACGCCGGGCGCGCTGCGCGACGTCGCCGACCGCCAGGGCTACACCGAGATCCTGCAGAAGGCGGGCGCGATGCTGATGTCCGACACCTGCCCCGCGCTCGGCCGCGTGAAGCCCGAGGGCGCCCGGGTCGCCGCGACGGACAGCTGCAAGCAGGCGCACTACCTACCGGCCACCCTCGGGCTGCAGACGCATTTCGGGACGGTGGAGGACTGCGTCGAGAGCGCCATCGCAGGCCGCTGGGTCGGGAGGCTGCGATGACGACCGAGATCATCCTGCGCGGTCGCGGCGTCCATCCCGGCTGCGCCGAGGGCGAGGCCCTCGTCACCCGGATGCCTATCTCCGGCTTCGGCGGCATCCACCCGCTGTCGGGCACCATCACCGAGCGCCGGCACGAACTGGTCGGGCAGTCCTTCAAGGACAGGGTCCTGGTGTTTCCAGGCGCCAAGGGGTCGTCAGGCTGGGCGAGCAACTTCCAGGCCACACGCCTGGCCGGTGCGGCGCCGCTGGCCATGATCTTCTGCAAGATGAGCACCAAGATCGCGCTCGGCGTCGTCGTCATGCGCGTGCCGGCCGTGACCGACCTGGAGGCGGATCCGCTGGAGTTGATCCGCAGCGGGGATCACGTGTGCGTGGACGGCGACCGCGGGATCGTCGTGATCAGGAGGCAGCCGTGAGCCGCACCAGCAGCCGCCTGGAACGGGGGAGGAACGGATGAAGTACCGCGCCTACGCCGCGACGATGCAGAGCGTGTGGTTCAGCGACGACGAGGGCACGTCCTGGAGCCGCCTGTCGACCCCCTGCGGCGGCTTCTACAACGAAGCGCGGTGCTGGACGGTGCAGTGCCATCGGGACCGCCCCGGCGAGCTGCTCGCAGGCACGGACCAGGGCCTGTACCGCTACATACCCGGGCTCGGACGCTTCGAGCACATCCCCTCACCGATGGACGGCCTGCACATCCTGCAGGTCGCGCGCTCGCCTGCCGACCCCGACCTCATCGTCTGCGGCACCCGCCCAGCGGAGATCTTCGTCTCCGAAGACGATGGACGGACCTGGTGCAGGTCACGCCTGGACGCCGCGACCGAATGCTGGTTCATCAACACCACGCGGGTGACGTCGATCCAGTTCGATCCTCTGGAGGCCGACACGATCTGGGTCACGGTCGAGATCGACGGCGTGTTCCGGTCACGCGACCGCGGCCGTTCCTGGGAACACCTGATCCAGGGCCTGCACGACAACGACACCCACGACCTCGCATTCCGAGACCACGAGGACGGCCGTCGCACGATCCTGTGCTCTACCGAGGACGGGGTGCACCGCTCGGTCGACAACGGGGCCACGTGGCACCGGCTCGAGATCCCGCAGGCGCGCTGGAACTACTTCCGCAGCCTGAAACAGCCGGCACCCAACGGCGACGTGGTGATCGCCAGCGTCGGCGACAAGCCCTCGGGCGAAGCGGGCGAGCTGCTGATGAGCCGTGACTTCGGCACGACCTGGGAGCCGTGCGCCCTGTCCAGCGCCGCCAACTCGACCTTCTGGTCGATCGGCACCAACGCAGCCGACACACGCCTGCTGTTCGTCGCGACGATCTTCGGCCAGATCTTCAAGAGCACCGATGGTGGCGCGAGCTGGAGCAAAGTCCGGCGCGAACTCGGCGAGATCCGCATGATCACCTGGGCCCCGGTACCGGGGTGAACGCCATGTCGCTGTTCCTCCTGAGACCCCACGTCTTTGGCGCCGCAGGCCAGGTGACCACCCCCGACGTCATCGTCGACCGCGTCGTGCTCGACGGCGCCGCGGTCCCGGTCCAGCGGTTGACCCACGACGCATGGCTGCAGGCGCCCGCGGACGAGGCCAGCGTCGCCGCCTGTGCCGTGATGGCGCTCGGCGGCGGATCCCTGCTGCTGCCGGCAGTGGTCCTCGGCGACGGGCCGATCGTCGTGGCGCGGCGCGCCTGGCGCGTCTCGCACTTCATGACGCACGCCGGCGAGGTCACCCTCAATGGGGTGCCGCTCGCGGACCTCGGCTTGCCTTCGGCCCTGATCACGGAGGCCGCGGGCGTCGCAGGCCGGGGCCTGCCGCGAGGTCACCTGCTGGTGCGCGCGCTTGCAGGCCAGATGCGCACGGCCGAACTCGCCGATCCGAAGCTGGGGCGGACGCTCGCTCACGCGGTGGTGATCGAGCCGCTGGCGGCGGACCGCTGGGACGGTGGCGGGCCGAAGGGGCGCTACGCGGTAGGCCCCACCAGGAAGGAAGTCCTGCACTTCATCTGAGGTGCGCAAGGGCAGCTGAACGGGAACAGGGCAGGACAGGGGTTGTCGAATTGACCAGGAAATACGACGCGCTGATCGTCGGCGCAGGACACAACGGACTGACCTGCGGGGCCTACCTGGCACACGCCGGCAAGCGCGTACTCGTCCTGGAACGCAAGCCCGTCATCGGCGGGGCCTCGGTGACCGAGGAGTTCTCCCCAGGGTTCCGGGCCTCGACCTACTCGTTCATCATGGGTCACCTGCACCCCAAGGTCATCGCCGAGCTCGAGTTGGAGAAGCACGGGCTGCAGTACTACCAGGTCAACGACGTCGTCAATCCCACCGAGAACGACTGCATCGTCTTCACCAGCGACCCGGTGAAGAACCAGGCCCAGATCGCACGTTTTTCCAGCAAGGACGCCGAGAACTACCCGAAGTTCTTCGCCCGCCTGCAGTCGACGATCGCCCTGATGCGTCGGCTGCAGCTCGAGACGCCCTTCGATCCCTTCCGGCTCGACCTCATGGGCCTGATCAGGTCGGCGCGCTTCGCCTGGCGCTATCGGCATTGCGAGAAAGAGTTCTACAACCTCCTGGCCTCGCTGTCGATGAGCGCCCACGACTACGTCGACCAGTGGTTCGAGACCGATCTCGTCAAGGCCAAGTTCATGTTCTGGGCCACGATCGGCGGCAACGTCGGGCCGTACTCCCCGGGAACGGCCTTCTACCTGGTGAGCCATCTGGTCGGGCAGACGGGTATGCGCTTCGCCCGGGGCGGCATGGGGGCGATCGCCGACGCGATCGCCGCGTCGGGTCGGGCGCACGGCATGCAAGTGCGCTGCGATGCCGGTGTCGAGGAGATCCTGGTGCGCGACGATCGCGCCATCGGCGTCAGGATCGCAGGCGGTGAGGAGATCATGGCCGACACGGTGGTCTCGAACGTGGCCGCCAAGATCACCTTCGGCGGACTGGTCCGGCGCGAGAAGCTGCCCGAAGACTTCATGGAGAGGATCGACGGCTTCCGCACCCGCGGCAAGAGCTTCAAGCTGCTGTGCGCCGTAGACCGCCTGCCCCGGTACGCGGGCTTCTCGAGGGAGAGGACGGGATGCGACTACCCGGCCTACGCGCACATCTGCCCTACACCCGAGTTCCTGGAGCGCGCCTACGACGAGGCCAAGTACGGCTGGTACTCGTCCGAGCCCTTCCTGTCGCCGATCGTGCCGACCTACTACGACGACACGCTCGCCCCCGCAGGCCGGCACGTCATCACGTTCCAGGGTGGCGTGACGCCGTACGAGCTCAAGGGTGCCCACTGGGACGATCAGAGGCAGGCCCTCGTGCGCAACGTCTGGAAGGTGATGGACCGCTTCGCCCCAGGCTTCTCCGACTCCGTCCTCGACTACAAGCTCTATCTGCCGCAGGACATCGAGAGGGACATCAACATGCCGGGCGGGCACACGCAGCACGGCGAACTGACCCTCGACCAAGTGTTCATGATGCGCCCGACACCCAAGTACGCGGACTACAGGACACCCATCCGCAAGCTCTACCAGTGCGGCGCGTCCACCCACCCGGGCGGGGCAGTCTCCGCCGTCAACGGCCACAACGCCGCCCGGGAGATCCTGCGCGACCAGTCGTTCCTGTCGACATGAGGGACGCACCCAGATGACCAGCACGACCGCCCCCTTCGACGACAAGCCTGCGTACGTCCTCAACGCCACGTGCGAGAGCCGACTCGGCACCGTGGCCGCCGTCTCCACCTTCCTGGCGCAGCGGCAGTGCTTCATCACGGAGATGCAGCAGTTCGACGACCTGCTGAGCGGACGCTTCTTCACACGCGTGGCCTTCTTCGGCGAGCCCGGGAAGACGCCGCCCCTGGACCGCCTGCGGGAGCAGTTCCAGGACGTGGCGCGGCGTGAGCAGATGGAGTGGGCGGTCTACGACGCCCAGCGGCGCGCACGTGTGGTGCTGATGGTGTCCAAGCCCGATCACTGCCTGAACGACCTGCTCTACCGACAACGCACCGGCGAACTGCAGATGGACATCGTGGCGGTGGTCTCGAACCATCCGGACCTGCGCCCGATGGCGGAGAGCCGAGGCATCCCCTACGTCCTGCTGCCGGTCACCCCCGACAACAAGCCGGCCCAGGAGGCGGCGCTGATGGACCTGGTGCACCACACAGAGGCCGACCTTGTAGTCCTGGCGCGCTACATGCAGGTCCTGTCCGACAACCTCTGCCGCCAGCTTCGCGGGCGTGCGATCAACATCCACCATTCCTTCCTGCCCGGCTTCAAGGGCGCCAAGCCCTACCACCAGGCCCACGAGCGCGGTGTCAAGCTGATCGGCGCGACAGCGCACTACGTGACGCCCGACCTCGACGAGGGCCCGATCATCGAACAGATCGTCCAGCGCGTCGATCACACCCACACCCCGGACATGCTCGCGGCGGCGGGACGTGACTCCGAGTGCCGCGCGCTGGCGCTGGCCGTGCGCTGCCACCTCGAGCATCGGGTCTTCCTGAACGGGGCGCGCACGGTCGTTTTCCGTTGAGGGCGCGGCCAGCGCATAAGCAAAACGGATGCTTCCCTCGCGACTTCGCATTGGCACGCTGCAGGAGTGCATTCCCATAATCGATCGCACCGAGGAAGCCGGGACGGGCTGCACCTGCCGGCCGCCTCAGACCGCCTCGAAGCGCGAACCACGAGCCCAACACGGACCCCGATGTGATGTCGATGCAGATCGTTGGCGGTGTTCTCCTGAACGGCTTGGCGTCGGCGATGGTCCTCTACATCATCGCCATCGGCCTGTCGGTGACGATGGGCCTGATGGGGTTCGCGAACCTCGCCCATTGCGTGTTCTCGATGGCCGGCGGGTACGCGGCGGCGGTCTTGATGCAACGCCTGGGCCTGCCTTTCTTCCCGGCGCTGCTCGCGGCCGCCGCGCTGGTGGCGCTGGCGAGCGTGCCCATCGAGCGTCTCCTCTACGCGCGGCTGCATGACGCAGACGAACTCGATCAGGTCCTGTTCACCATCGGCCTGATCTTCGTGGCCACGGCCGCAGCCAAGTACTTCTTCGGGCCATCGCCCATCCAGGTGGCCATCCCGGATGCGCTGCGTGGACAGGTCGACCTCGCCCTGGCCAGCATCCCGACCTACCGCGGCCTCGTCATCGTGGCCGGCTTCGTGTTGTTCGCAGCGATGTGGTTCACCGTGGAGCGCACGCCCCTGGGCGCGCAGTTGCGCGCCGCCGTGGACAACCGGCGGATCGCCGAGGCCATCGGTATCCGCAGCGACCGCCTCTTCACGCTGACCTTCGCCCTGGGCAGTGGTCTGGCCGCGTTCGGCGGCGCACTGGGTGCCGAGATCCTACCGATCCGCCCGAGCTACGCGTTCGACCAGCTCAACTACGTGCTCATCGTGGTGGCCGTGGGCGGGATCGGAACGCTGCACGGGCCGTTCATCGCCGCCCTGCTGCTGGGCATCAGCGACACCGCGTTCAAGTACTTCGTACCCGAATTTGGCGCGTTCTTCATCTTCGCCGCCATGATCGCCATCCTCTTGTGGCGGCCCCACGGGTTGTACAGCCGCAAATGACACCGCAAATGACGCCGCACGCGACACCGCGCGCCATCCTGGACATCGCCGGCCGGGACCGCCTCACCGTGCTCGACGTCGCGCCGTGGCTGATCGCGGCCGGCGCCTTCTTCGTGTTCCCCACCTACCTCGGCCTGGGTACGCAGATCCTGGTGATGGTGCTGTTCGCCCTGTCGCTGGACCTGCTGCTCGGCTATGCTGGTGTCGTGACGCTGGGCCACGCCGCGTTCTTCGGGCTCGGCGCCTACAGCGCAGGCATCCTCGCCGTTCACGGCGCCGGCGACCCGCTGCTCGGGCTGGGCGTGGCGGCGCTGCTGAGCGGGGTGGCGGGCCTGGCGTGCGGCGCCGTCATCCTGCGCACCCAGGGGCTGACCCTGCTGATGCTGACGCTGGGCATCCTGCTGATGCTCGCGGAACTCGCCAACCGGGCCGCATGGCTCACCGGCGGCGCCGACGGCCTCCAGGGCATGCAGGTCGGCAAGCTCCTGGGTCTCTTCGACTGGGACGTGCTCGGGCACACCGCCTACCTGTACAGCCTCGCGGTGGCGCTGCTGGGCTTCGTCGTCAGCCGTCGCATCGTCATGTCGCCCTTCGGCCGCAGCCTGACGGGCATCCGCGAGAACCGGGTGCGCATGGAGGCCATCGGCGCCTCGGTGAACGCCAGGCTCATCGCCGTCTACGGCATCTCGGCCGCGCTGGCCGGTGTCGCAGGGGCACTGAACGCCCAGACCAATCAGTTCGTGGCGCTGAACGTGCTGTCCTTCGAGCTCTCGGGGGCCGTGCTGATCATGCTGATCCTCGGCGGCACCGGGCGCCTGCACGGCGCCTTCGTCGGCGCGCCGCTCTACATGATCGCCAGCGACTGGCTGTCGCGTCTGGATCCCACCTACTGGTACTTCTGGCTCGGCACCCTGTTGATCGCCCTGGTGATGTTTGCGCGCGGCGGCGTCCTGGGCCTGCGTGACCAGATCGTCGCGCGCCGCGCAGCGCCGCGCCAAGGGGGCTGGACATGAGCGTTCCGGCGCTCGAGACCATCGGTCTGGTCAAACGCTTCGGCGCGCTCGTCGTGGCCGACGCAGTGGACTTCCGGCTCGAGAGCGGCGCGCGCCATGCCCTCATCGGGCCCAATGGGGCGGGCAAGACCACCTTCGTCAACCTGGTCACAGGGCGGCTCGTCCCGAGCCAGGGGCGCGTGCTGCTGAACGGACAGGATGTGACACGCTGCTCGCAGCCGCAGCGAGCGCGGCTCGGGCTCGCGCGGACCTTCCAGATCAACACCCTGTTCGCCGGCCTGAGCGTGCTGGAGAACGTGGTGCTGGCTGTGAGCGAGCGCGAGCAGGTCGCCTGGCACATGTTCCGCCCTGCAGGGCAGCGTCGACAGATCCTGGAGGAGAGCCATGCCGTCCTTGAGGGCCTGGAGCTCGCACCGGTCGCGCATCGCCGGGTGGCGGAACTGGCGTACGGGCAGCAACGGCTGGTCGAGGTCGCGATCGCCCTGGCGCTGAAGCCCCGGGTGCTGCTGCTCGACGAGCCGGCCGCAGGCGTGCCCGAAGGGCAGAGCAGCGCCATCCTGCAGGCGCTGCAGCGGCTGCCGCGCGAGATCTCGATCCTGATCATCGAGCACGACATGGACATCGTGTTCCGCTTCGCACAGCGCATCACCGTGCTGGGTCAGGGCCGTGTCGTCGCCGAGGGTACGCCGACGGAGATCGCAGCCGACCCCCAGGTGCAGGCGATCTACTTCGGCAAGCGATCGAGGCCCTTGCATGACTGAGCACCTCGTCCTCGAGCGGGTCAGCGCCGGCCATGGCCCCACGGTCGTGCTCGACGACGTGTCGCTGGCAATCGGCCGGGGAGAGACCGTGGCGCTCATCGGTCGCAACGGCACCGGCAAGACCACCCTGCTCGAGACGGTCATGGGTCTGACCACGTTCCACCAGGGAAGCGTGCACTACGCGGGTCAGCCGATCGAGCGCTGGCCCACGTGGCGGCGCGCCCGTGCCGGGATGGCGCTGGTCCCCCAGGAGCGCGAGATCTTCACCTCGCTGTCGGTGAAGGAGAACCTCGAGGTCGCGGTGCGGGGCGGCCGGTGGAACACCGAGCGCGCCTTCGACCTGTTTCCGCAGCTCGCGCAACGCCGGCACCATGCCGGGAACGCGCTCTCGGGCGGCGAGCAGCAGATGCTCGCCGTCGCGCGCGCGCTGATGGGCAGCCCGGACCTGTTGCTGCTCGACGAGCCGCTGGAGGGGCTGGCGCCCATCATCGTCGATGCGCTGGTGCTGGCCCTGGACCGGCTGCGGTCGGAATCCGACATGACGCTCGTGCTCGTGGAGCAGCACGCCATGCTCGCGCTGGAGTTCGCGCCACGCGCCGTAGCCCTCGTCCGGGGCAAGGTGGCCTACGACGGCCCGAGCGATCCCCTGCGCCGGGATGCCGTGAGGCTGGCCGGCCTCATCGGCGTGGCGGCACACGCCTAGGTCACCACACACCCATCACCACAGGAGAGTACCCATGTTCAAGAGGATCGGATGGCTGACCCTGGGCTTGCTCTGGCCCTTGCTCGGGCTGGCGCAGTCGGTCAAGGTCGGCGTTGTCGCACCCTTCAGCGGGCCTTTCGCCGTCTACGGCCAACAGTTCCAGCGCGGCGCCGAGCTCTACCTGGAAGAGATCGGGGGCAAGGCCGGCAACGCGCGCATCGAGATGATCTATCGCGATGAGGCAGCCGGTCCGGAGAAGGTCAAGCAGGTGACGCAGGAGCTCATCGTGCGCGACGGAGCGCAGATCCTCGGCGGCTTCGTGTTCACGCCCAGCGCGCTCGCGGTGGCTCCGCTCGTGACGCAGGCCAAGGTACCGACCGTCATCTTCAACGCCGCCACCGGCGTCATCACCCGCCGCTCGCCCTACTTCGCGCGGGTGTCGCACACGCAATGGGCCGGCGCCTACACCGTGGCTCAATGGGCGGTGAAGAACGGCATCAAGAGCGCCTATGTCGCCGTGTCGGACTACGCGCCGGGGCACGACGCGCGCGATGCCTTCAAGCACGCCTTCACCCAGGGCGGCGGCAGGATCGCCGGCGAGATCAACATCCCGGTGCAGACGACGGACTTCGCGCCCTACCTGCAGAAGATCCGGGACAGCAAGCCCGAAGCCGTCTACGTCTTCATGCCGGTGGGGCCGCCCTCGGTGTCCTTCGTCAAGACCTTCGCCGCGTTCGGGCTGCCGCAGGCCGGCGTGAAGCTGCTGGGCACGGGTGAGACCGACGAGCTCGACCTCCCGGCCATCGGCCAGGAGGCCCTGGGCATGATCACGTCGTACCACTATTCGCCCTACCTGGACCTGCCCGAGAACAAGCGATTCGTCGCCGCCTACACGCGCAAGCACGGGGCGGCGGCGATGCCCAACTTCGCCTCCGTGGCCGGCTACGTGGGCATGAAGGCGATCGCCGACGTCGTCGCGAAGCTGGGGCCGAAGATCGACGGGGACCAGGCCATGGGCGTCCTGAAGGGATGGAAGTTCGACAGCCCGAAAGGCCCGGTCCTGATCGACCCCGTGGAGCGCGACATCGTGCAGAACCAGTACATCCGCCGCGTCGAGCGCGTGGGCAACGGCCTGGGCAACATCACGATCGAGACCTTGCCTGCCGTGAAGGACCCTTGGAAGGTGCTGAACCCGCAATGAACGCCGCCGCGCCGCAACCTGCACCGGGCACGCCGGACCACGAATACAACACCCGCCTGTGGGCTCCTGGCTTCGAGGACACGCTGCGGACACACCGCCTGTGGGGCGAGCAGGCGCGCCGCATGCCCGGCGCGCGGCTGGACCTGCGCTGGGGACCGCGCGCCCGCCAGACACTGGATTGGTTCGCTCCGGGCGCCGACAGCGGGCCGCTGTTCATCTTCATCCACGGCGGCTACTGGCAGTACCGGACCTCCGGCAAGGACTCGGTGAGCTTCCTGGCCCCGCACTTCGTGGACCGGGGCGCGGCGTTCGCGGCCGTGCAGTACGAACTCTGCCCGGACGTGACAATGGACGAGATGGTTGCGCAGCTGCGACAGGCACTGCTGTGGATCGCGCGCAATGCTTCGGGCCTGGGATGGCGAGCAAGTCGGATCACCGTTGGCGGCCACTCCGCCGGGGGGCACCTGGCGGCCATGCTGGCGCTCACGCGCTGGCAGGAGTACGGCGCCGAGTCGGGCCTGGTTGCCGGGGCCTGCTGCGTCAGCGGCCTTTACGAACTCGGCCCCTTGGTGCCGACCTATGTCAATGCCGCCTTGCGGATGGACGAGCAAGTCGCCGCACGGGTGAGCCCGCAACGCGTGCTGCGTCCCGGTGCGCCACCGCTGCTGCTGGCGGTCGGTGCCCGGGAGAGCGAGGCGTTCAAGCGTCAGACCCACGATTTCGCGGCCCGAACCGCGGCGCTGGGGATCCCTGTCCAAACCCACGTCGTGCCGGACCGTGATCACTACGACGTCGTTCGCACGCTGGTCGAGCGCGGCAGCCCGCTGGGCCGAGCCACCGAGCAGATCTTGTTCGCCGACACCGGCACGGCCTGGCCGCGCCCCCGCGGTCAATCCGGCGCGCCCTGAGCGATCACTTGACGGATCTGCGCGGCCAGGCGCTCGGCCGCGGGCGACAAGATGCTCCCCTTGCGCCGCATGAAGCCGGCCCGCCGCAGCGTCTGGGGCAGTTCGACGGGCAATACCTCGAACACGCCGGACCGCAGGTCCGGGGCGACCTGCTCACGCGACAGGGCCGTCACCAGGTCGGTCTCCAGCAGCAGGCCGCGCGTCATCGCCAGCGACCCGGTCTCGACGCGCACCCGGGGCCCGTCGAGCCCCTGGTCCTTGAAGGCGGCTTCCAGACGCTCCCGGCCCGGCGTGCCACTGCGGTTGAGCACCCAACCCGCCTGAGCCAGGTCGTTGAAGGTCAGCCGTGGGGCCCGGGTCAGCGGGTGGCCCGCGCGCACGACCACGCTCAAGCAGTCCTCGAACAGCAGCTCGCTGGTCAGGTCGGACCCCGGCGGAAAGTCGCGCAGGGCGCCGATCACGAAGTCGATGTCCCCCGAGCGCAGGGCGGGCTCCTGATCGGCGAAGGACCCCTCGAACAGGCTGACGCCGATGCCAGGGTGGGCTCGATGCAACAGCGCTACCGCCTGCGGCACGATGACGGCGCTGCGTCCGAGGGCAAGCACACCGACAGCCACCTGCCCGCTGGCGACGCCGCGCAGGGCCTCGATCTCCTGCGCGGCGTGACGCAGTTCCGCGAAGGCCAGCTTGACCCGGACTGCAAGAGCATTTGCGGCGGAGGTGGGGAACATCCCGCGCGCTGTGCGCTCGAACAAGCGCACCTGGAACGCCGCCTCCAGCGAGCGGATGGCCATGCTCACCGCGGGCTGGCTCACGCCCAGCCGTAGCGCCACGGCCGACATGTGATGCAGTTCCGCGAGACCCACCAGCGCCGCCAGCTGCGTGCCGCCGAGTTGCATCGGCGACAGCGCCGAGGCCTGCGGCCGGCCGCCGGATTCGGAGCAGGCCTGCACGTCCAGCCGGGCTTGGTCGAGCTCGACAGCAGCGCGGCGCGCGCGCTGCAGCAGCACCTGCCCGGTCGGCGTCAGGATCATGCCGCCATGGTGGCGCTCGAACAGGGCGGCACCGACGGCACGCTCGAGCTCGTGGACCGAGCGCGTGACCGCGGACTGCTCACGGTGCAGGCGCAACGCGGCGCGCGACACCGCGCCACAGTCCGCCACGGCGATGAAGGCACGCAGCCACCGCAGACTGTAGACAGGCTGGCCCGCCGGAACCTGCCCCGCCGTCACCGCAGCCCTCCTCGTCGAGGGGGGCTCAGAGCCCAAGGGTTCTTCGGCCATGCCGGAAAGGCGCGTCAAGACGCTGTGCACCCTGGTGTGAACCGCAGCCCTGTCCCGGGCCGTGGCGAGGATGGGCACCGACGAGCCCGCGAGATCTTGCGTGCACGGCGGGTATGGGGGCGAGGGCGCTCACACGACAGGGCCATAAGCATTTTCGATGCGCTCCGATCGCGATTGAACCATCGGCCTGCGCAGGCTGTCCAACAATCCTGTGCATCGCCGGCCCATTCGGGTCGATCGAGGACGACATGGACAAGACCCACCCTTTCGAGCTGCCGAGGTACGTGGTCGAGCGCGTGCTGGCCAAGCGCGGGCGGCTGCACGTGTTCGACCGCTTCGAGCCGGCCGAGACGGCCCTGCTCGTGATCGACATGCAGAACTTCTACGTCGCCGAGGTGGCCACTGCGCGCGCGATCGTGCCGAACATCAATCGCCTGGCTAGGGCCACCCGGCAGCGCGGCGGCACCGTAGCCTGGGTCTGCATGACCGCCGGGGACCGCGGCAACAGCCTGTGGTCGCTCTACCACGACCACTTCTTCACCGAGGCGAAGTCCCGTGCGCATCGCGACGGCCTGTCCGAAGGCGCGCAGGGCCACGCCCTGTACCCGGCGCTCGACGCCCACCCCGAGGACTTGCGGGCCTGGAAGACGCGCTTCTCGCCCTTCGTCCCCGGCGCGTCAAACCTCGACTCGATGCTGAGGGCTCGCAGGATCCGCAACCTCCTCGTCACTGGTACGGCAACCAACATGTGCTGCGAGTCCGCCGCGCGCGACGCGATGATGCTGGACTACCGCGTGATCATGGTGCCCGACGCCAACGCAGCACGCTACGACGAGGACCATCTCGCGGGCCTGACCTCGTTCTACCAGAGCTTCGGTGACCTGCGCGACACCGACGACGTGCTGCTGAACGTGCTGGTCGCCGCGGCAGACCCCGTCTGCCGCGGCAGCGGCGACTGAGACGGCGACCGCGAGCGCCATACCGTCCCTCGACGATGTACCGGGCGCGACAGTTCGCCGTTCGGCACGCGCGCCTGTTCGACGCCTTCTACCGAGGCTTCGAACGGGTGCTGGTGGCGCTTGCGCCAGTCTGGCGCCGGATCGGCCACGCGCGCCTGGAGACGCCGGTGGCCGCCGTGGAGCGCGCGGTCAAGGGCTTCCTGTTCGACTGTCGCATGTGCGGCCAGTGCGTGCTGTCGTCGACCGGCATGTCGTGCCCCATGAACTGCCCGAAGGGCTTGCGCAACGGGCCTTGCGGCGGCGTGCGCCCGGGCGGCTCCTGCGAGGTCGAACCGACCATGCGGTGCGTGTGGGTCGACGCGCTCGAGGGCGCGGCCCGGATGGAGCAAGGCATGCGCCGGATCGCCATCGTGCAGGCCCCGGTCGATCACACGCTGCGAGGGTCCTCGTCATGGCTGCGTGTGGTGCGCGAGAAGACGAGCACCCCACCGCCGGGCCCGCCTGCTGCCGTGCCCCGAATGGCGACTCCACCTGCTGCCATGGCGCCAGCGGGCCGGGGCCGGGAAACGGCATCGCACGCAACGGCTGCCCGGCGTTGCGAGACCCGGCCGTATGACCCGGTCTCGGACGCTCCGCGCGTTCCCCCTGACGGGCACCGGTCTGCGTCTGCGCTGGAACAGGTCCTGCGTCGCGGCTGGTTTGCCGTCACGGCAGAGCTGAACCCGCCCGATTCGGGCGATCCGCGGGACGTGCTCGCTGCCGCGGCGCCGCTGCGTAACGTGGTCGATGCGATCAACGCGACCGATGCTTCGGGCGCCAATTGCCACATGTCGTCGATGGGCATCTCGTCCATCCTCACACGCGCCGGTGTGGACGTCGTGCTGCAGGTCTCCTGCCGCGACCGCAACCGCATCGCGATCCAGGGCGACGTGCTCGGGGCGGCGGCCATGGGCGTGGGCAACATTCTCTGCCTGACCGGAGATGGCGTGGGCGTGGGCGACCAGCCCGGGGCCAAGCCGGTGTTCGATCTCGACAGTTCTTCGCTGCTCGAGACCTTGCGCACCATGCGCGACGAGGCCCGGTTCCTGTCCGGTCGCCCGATCACGAGCCCACCCAGGGTCTTCCTCGGAGCGGCGGAGAACCCTTGCGCGCCGCCTCACGAGCTGCGCGTCGAACGGCTGGCCAAGAAGGTCCTGGCAGGAGCGGACTTCGTGCAGACGAACTACGTGTTCGACGTCGGCCTGCTCGAGCGCTTCATGTCCCGTGTGCGCGACACCGGCCTGGACCAGACCGTCTTCATCCTCGTCGGCGTGGGCCCGCTGCCCTCGCCGAAAGCTGCGCGCTGGCTGCGCACGCACGTCCCGGGTATCCACATCCCCGACGCGCTGATCGAACGCGTCGAGCGCGCGAGCCGCCCCCAGGAGGAGGGGAAGAAGATCTGCATCGAACTCATCCAGCAGATTCGCGAGGTGAAGGGGGTCGCCGGCGTGCACCTCATGGCCTACCGGCGCGAGCACCTGGTCGAGGAGATCGTCGAGGAGTCCGGGCTCCTGCGGCTGCGACAGGCACGGGCCGACAGCGCGACCCCGCCCTCCGTGGCCGAGTGCTGACCGTACAGTTCGTCCCCGCCCGCACGCAGTGACATCCCCTGCGCCGCCGACGAATGATCATGGCCTTGATCGACGCTGATGCATGGCCTAGACTGACTCGCCCCCAACAAAGAGGAGCGAGGACCCCATGAAGCCGCCACGCATTCACTGCCACGCACCGAGGGGCGCCGCCATGGCCGCTTGGGTGGCGTGTGTCGCATTCGCGACGCTCACGTCGGCCACCGCCCTCGCGCAGCAGGCACACGCGCCGCACAAGGGGCACAGCTCCGCGCCCTCGCTGGCGCTGGCCCAACCCGCAACCGTGGGCATGTCGGCCGAGCGGCTGGAACTCCTGACCCGGGCCTTCGAGAAAGAGGTCGCCGACAAGGCCCTGCCGGGCGTCAACATCATGGTCGCCCGAAAGGGACGCGTCGTCTACTCGCGGGCCTTCGGCGTGCGCGAGCCCGGCAAGACCGACCCGATGGCCATGGACAGCGTCTTCCGGATCTACTCGATGACCAAGCCGATGGCGACGGTCGCGGCCATGATCCTGGTCGAAGAGGGCAAGCTGCAGCTTTCCGATCCGGTGTCGAAGTTCTTCCCCGCCTTCAAGGACATGAAGGTGATCACGCCCAACGGCGAGGTGCCTGCGCGCCCGATGCTGGTCCAGGACCTGATGCGGCACACCTAGGGCATCGGCTACGGCGAGATCACGCAGAACCCCGTGGTCAAGGAGGCTTACGCGAAAGCCGGCTTGTTCAAGCCCGGGGTCATCGATTTCGACGTGCGTGACCTGACGCCTGCGGAGATGGTCGATCGGCTGGCCAAGATTCCGCTGCTGCACCAACCGAACACGGCGTGGGAGTACTCGCTATCCACTGACCTGCTCGGCCGTGTCGTCGAGGCCGCTTCCGGCAAGCGCCTGGGCGATTTCATGGCCGAGCGGCTGTTCAAGCCGCTGAAAATGAATGAAACCGCCTTCGCGGTGACCCCGGACAAGATGGGCAAGCTGGCCCAGCCCTTTGACAAGGACCCGGTGACCGGCAACCCGTTCAAGCTCATCGATGTCTCCAAGCCCCCTGCGAACGACTCCGCGGGCGCCGGCGCCGTCTCGACGGCGCCCGACTACCTGCGTTTCGCCCAGATGATGCTCAACGGCGGCACCCTCGACGGCAAGCGCATCCTGTCGCGCACGACGGTCCGCTGGATGGCCTCCGACCACCACGGTCCGCGGATCACGGGTGAACCCGCGCCGGGCTACACCTTCGGGCTGGGTTTCGCGGTGCGCCGGGGCGACGGCCTGTCCTTCTCCGCCGGAACAGCGGGCGATTACAACTGGGCCGGCTATGCGGGAACCGTGTTCTGGATCGATCCGAAGGAGCAGCTCGTGGCGGTGATGATGATGCAGTCACCCGGCGCGCAGCGGCTCTACCACCGCAACCTGCTGCGCCAGCTCGTCTACCAGGCCATCGTGGACTGACACGCAGGGCTACTTCCGGCGCTGCAGCAGCGCTGTGTTGTGCTCCGAGCCGCCCCTTCTCGATGGCGCGAGGCGGGCGGTGAAGTGCTGTGGCCCGCAGGGGCCGCGCGCTCCAGACGTTCAGAAGACCGCGTGGTCGCCGAGGTCGACCTGCGCCTGTCCCTTCAGCACGCGCTCGTAGTGCTCGAGCAGGGTACGGCTGCCGGTGGACGGGGTGGCGTCCGCGTCATAGCGGCCCGCGGCCGCGTCCCAGACCAGCATGGACTCGGTGGCGTAGTAGCGGCCGATGCGCGCGAGCTCGGCCTTCTCGGCCAAGGCCGGGCTCAACCGTCCGCCCAGGGACAGCAGCGCGACGATGG
>CAIRBF010000171.1 GCA_903876715.1 uncultured beta proteobacterium | reverse complement strand
TGGGGCCTGGAGAGCGGCAACCAGCGCATCCTCGACCTGATGGGCAAGGGCACCCAGGTCGACGAGGTGGCGCAGGTGCTGCACGACGCGCGCGCGGCCGGCATCCACAACCACGTCTACGTCATCTGCGGCTTCCCGACCGAGACGCCCGAGGAGTTCACCGACACGCTGGACTTCCTGTGGACGAACCGCGACGCGATCTCGGCCATCCATCGCAGCGTGTTCTCGCTCGAGCAGGGCTCGCCGATCTCGAAGAATCTGGCGAAGTTCTCGATCGACGAGGTCTGGCTGCGGCAGGACGGCCCGCTGGGCGGCCGCATGGGCTACCGCTGCGCCTCGGGCGTGACGATGGAGCAGGCGGCAGCGCAGTTCCAGGCCGCCCTGCCGATGTTCCGGCGCTTCCACCCCTACGCGCAGTACATGGCGAACTTCCGCGACCACGCGCTGCTGCTGTACGCGCAGCGAGGGCCGACGCTGGATTTCGCGGCGCGCCCCATCCCGGAGCCCCCAGCCCTCGCAGCGCGACGGGGCCCTGGAGCCGTGCCGGCGCCAGCGCGCGCGCCAGAGGAGCCAGTCTTGCTCAACGACGCGGCGTGACCGGCGCAGACGTCCGGACACCCCGCAGCCGCGAGCCCACGGCACGCCGCCGACACAAGCCCCCCCGAGCACATGGCAGACCTGCGCGCCCCCGCCGTGGCGGGCAGCTTCTACCCGGGGTCGCCGGGCGAGCTGCGCGCCGAGGTCGCCCGTCACCTGACTGCAGCGCTGGCCGGCAGCGCCGCCATGGGTGGGCCTGCGCGCGGGGCTGCGGGCGCGGCAGCGCCGAAGATCCTCGTCGTGCCGCATGCCGGCTACAACTACTCCGGCGCCACGGCGGCGCGTGCCTACGCGCTGCTGGCGCCTGTGGCCGCGCGCATCCGGCGCGTGGTGCTGCTCGGTCCGGCGCACCGAGCGCGGGTGCGCGGTCTGGCGGCGCCGACGGTGGTGGCCTTCGACACCCCGCTCGGCCCGGTGCGCGTGGACCACGACGCCATGGCGCCGCTGCGCGCGCTCGAGCAAGTCGGGTTTGACGACACGCCGCACGCGCCCGAGTATTCGCTCGAGGTCCAGCTGCCCTTCCTGCAGGCCGTGCTCGGCGGTGGCTTCGGGCTGATCCCGCTCGTGGTCGGCGACACCGCGCCCGAGGACGTGGCCGAGGTGGTGGACGCACTGTGGGGCGGCGACGAGACGCTGATCGTCGTCAGCACCGACATGTCGCACTTCCACCCCTATGCCGACGCGCAGCGCCTGGACCAGGAGACCGCGGCCCGCATCCTGCGCCTGGAATCCGACATCCACCCCCTGCGCGCCTGCGGCGCGCGGCCGCTGAACGGGGCGCTGCTGGCCGCCCGCAGGCGCGGGATGACGGCGGCCTTGATGGACCTGTGCAACTCGGGCGACACGGTCGGGCGCAAGGAGCGCGTGGTCGGCTACGCGAGCTTCGCCATCTGCCCGGGAGCGGGCACCCACGCGCTGCGGCAGGCGCCGACCGGGCAACGGGTCACGAGCCTGGGCGAGTCGGCGCCGGCCGAGGCACCCGCCGCCCACTCCGCAACCGCAACGGGTCTGGGCGAGGCCCTCCTGCTGCGCGCACGCAACACGATCGCGCGGCGCCTGGGCATCGCGCCGCTGGCCGAGCCCTGGCACGCCGCGCTGCAGCAGCGCGGGGCGACCTTTGTCACCCTGAACGATGCTGCGCGGCGCCTGCGCGGCTGCATCGGCCGGCTCGAGGCCGCGACCTCGCTCGACAGCGACGTGCGCCACAACGCCGAGCAGGCCGCCTTCGCCGACCCGCGCTTCCCCCCGGTGCGGGCCGAGGAGTGGCCAGCGCTGCGGCTCGAGATCTCGGTGCTCACGAGCTCCGAGCCGCTGCCCGCCGCCGCAACGCAGGCGCAGGCGCTGCAGGCCATCGAGCCCGGCACGCACGGCGTGATCTTCGAGTGGCGCGGCCACCGCGCCACCTTCCTGCCCCAGGTGTGGGCACAGTTGCCGCAGCCGCAGGCATTCATGGCCGCGCTCAAGCGCAAGGCCGGGCTCGCCGAGGACTTCTGGGCCGCGGACGTGCGCCTGTGGCGTTATCGCGTCGACAAGCATGAGGGCGGCCCGATCGCGGCGCTGGGTGTGCCGGCACCACCCCCGGCCGCGGCCGCGCTATCCTTCGGCTCGCTGCTGGGCGGCGGGCTGACAATCGTGCCGCTGCCGCCCCGCCGGCGCGGCGATGAGCCCGTACCAAGCCTGCGACCCGCCCGCCTTCCTCCTCCGACGAGCTCCCGATGAGCGCCCCGACCGCGACCCCTGCCGAGACCTTCGACGCCGTCCACCCGGGGCGCTGGTGGCACCGGCTCGACGACGGCCGGGTGCAGTGCGACCTCTGCCCGCGCGAGTGCAAGCTGCACGAGGGCCAGCGCGGGCTGTGCTTCGTGCGCGCACGCCAGGGCGACGCCATGGTTCTCACGACCTACGGCCGCAGCTCGGGCTTCTGCGTCGACCCGATCGAGAAGAAGCCGCTGAACCACTTCCACCCCGGCACGCCGGTGTTCAGCTTCGGCACCGCCGGCTGCAACCTCGCCTGCAAGTTCTGCCAGAACTGGGACATCTCCAAGAGCCGCGAGATGGACCGGCTGATGAACGTGGCCCCGCCGGCGCTGATCGCCGCGGCGGCCCGCAAGACGCAGAGCGTGAGCGTGGCCTACACCTACAACGACCCGGTGATCTTCGCCGAGTACGCGCTCGATGCGGCCGACGCCTGCCGCGAGCAGGGCCTGTACAACGTGGCAGTGACGGCAGGCTACATCCACGCCGCGCCGCGGCGCGAGTTCTTCGCCAAGATGGACGCCGCCAACGTCGACCTCAAGGCCTTCACCGAGGACTTCTACTTCCGCCTGACCGGCGCCCACCTGAACCCGGTGCTCGAGACGCTGGAGTACATCGTCCACGACACGACCTGCTGGCTCGAGATCACGACCCTGCTGATCCCGGGCCACAACGACAGCCCGGCCGAGATCGAGGCGCTCGCGCGCTGGGTGCACGAGCACCTCGGCCCCGACGTGCCGCTGCACTTCACTGCCTTCAGCCCGAACTACCGCATGACGGACATCGAGCGCACGCCGCCGAAGACGCTGACCACCGCGCGCGCCATCGCCCGCCAGCAGGGCCTGCGCCACGTCTACACCGGCAATGTGCACGACACCGTGGGCGGCACGACGCTGTGCCCGGGTTGCGGACAGGCGCTGATCGTGCGCGACTGGCACCTGCTGAAGCAGTACACGCTCGACGCCCAGGGCAGCTGCCGGCACTGCGGCACCGCGATCGCCGGCCGCTGGGACGCCACGGCCGGCACCTTTGGCAACCGTCGTATTCCCGTCCGGCTGGTGGTGAGCTGAGACGCTGAGACGCCGGGCGTGCCCGCGGCGCGCCCGCCCCACCCCACCGGAGCCCGCCCATGGCCATCACTTTCGAGGACTACCGCCGACACGACGCGCTCGGCCTGGCCGCCGCCATCAGGCGCGGCGACTTCAGCGCCGCCGAGGTGATGCAGGCGGCGCTGACGCGGCTGCGGGCGGTCAACCCGGTGGTGGGCGCCGTCACCTGGCTCGACGAGGCGCTGGTCGAGCGCCTGTGCCGCGGCGAGCCCGACCCGGCCGCTGCCACCGGCGGCCCCTTGGCCGGCGTGCCCTACTTCATCAAGGACCTGCACGCACCGGTGCGCGGCGTGCCGCTGCGTCACGGCAGCCGCCTGTTCGCGGACCAGGTGTTCGACTTCGACAGCGAGACCGTGGCGCGCCTGCGCCGCGCCGGGCTGCGCATCCTCGGCCGCACGGCCGCGCCCGAGTTCGGCATGAACGTCTCCACCGAGCCGGTGCTGACCGGCCCGACGCGCAACCCCTGGAGCCTGGAGCACAGCGCCGGGGGCTCCAGCGGCGGGGCGGCAGCGGCGGTGGCTGCCGGCATCCTGCCGGCCGCGCACGCCACCGACAGCGGCGGCTCGATCCGCATCCCGGCCTCGGTCACCGGCCTGGTCGGGCTGAAGCCCACGCGCGGGCTCGTCCCCACCGGGCCGCACCGCGGCGACGCCTCGCACGGCATGAGCCACGAGCACGCCGTCACGCGCTCCGTGCGCGACTGCGCGGCGCTGCTGGACGCGGTCGTCGGCCCTGACGTCGGCGCGCCCTATTTCACGCCAAAGGCGGCCCTGCCCTACCTGCGGGCCATCGACGCCCCGCCGCGGCGGCTGCGCATCGCCTTCACCGTGCAGGATTTCACCGGCGCGCCCGTGCACCCCGACTGTGCCCAGGCGGTGCAGAGCGCGGCACGGCGCCTGCAGGCGCTCGGCCACGCGGTAGAGGCAGCGGCCCCCGATTTCGATGCGCCCGCCCTCTTCGCTGCCAGCACCAAGTTGCTGCTGACCGGCCTGGCCGCGCAGGTGGCAGCCCGCGAGCAGCAGCTCGGCCGCGCGGCGCGCGACGACGAACTCGAGCCGCTGACACGCGCGGCGGTCGAGATGGGTCGCCGCGTCAGCGGCATCGAGTACGCCTCGCAGCTGCCCGTGTTCAACGCCCAGGTACGCCGCCTGGCGGCCTTCTTCGAGACCTGGGACGTGCTGCTGACGCCGTCGCTGGCGCAGCCGCCGGCGCGCCTGGGCGAGTTGCACACGCGCAGCACCGACATCGAGGACTACGGCCGCATGATGCGCCGCTACACCCCCTTCACCGGCCCGTTCAATGCCACCGGGCAACCCGCGGTCACCCTGCCGCTGCACTGGAACGCCGCCGGCCTGCCCATCGGCGTGCAGGCCGTGGCGCGCTTCGGCGACGACACGACGCTGCTGCAGCTCGCCCGCGAGCTCGAGCAGGACCTCGGCGGCTTCGACCGCGTGGCGCCACTCTCCCCCACCGCACTCGCCACGAAAGACCCCCACCCATGATCCTGGGCTGCATCGCCGACGACTTCACCGGCGCCACCGACCTGGCCAACAACCTCGTGCGCGCCGGCATGCGCACGGTGCAGACCATCGGCGTACCCGAGGGCGACGCAGCCGCGGCCGCCCTGGCCGGTGTGGACGCGGTCGTCGTCGCGCTGAAGTCGCGCACCGCGCCGGCGGACGAGGCCGTGGCGCAGTCGCTCGCGGCCTGCCGCTGGCTGCGTGCGGGCGGCGCGCGCCAGATCTACTTCAAGGTCTGCTCGACCTTCGACTCCACGCCGCGCGGCAACATCGGCCCGGTGGCCGAGGCGCTGATGGGCGCGCTGTCGCAGGACCCGCCGGCGGGCACGGCGCCGGGCTTTGCCATCGTCACGCCCGCCTTCCCCGAGAACGGACGCACCGTCTACAAAGGTCACCTCTTCGTCGGCGACGTGCTGCTGTCGGACAGCCCCATGCGCCACCACCCGCTGACGCCGATGACCGACGCCAACCTCGTGCGCGTGACGCAGGCGCAGCTCGCGCACTCGCGCTGCGGCCTGATCGAGCACCGCACGGTGGCGCGCGGCGCGCAGGCGGTGCGTGAGCGCATCGCCGCGCTGCGCGCCGAGGGCGCGGCCTATGCCGTGGCCGACGCCGTGGGCGACGCCGACCTGCACGTGCTCGCGCAGGCCAGCCAGGACCTGGCGCTGGTCGTGGCGGGCTCGGGCCTGGCCATCGGCATCCCGGCGCTGCATGGTCTGGCCCCCAGCGCGCAGGCGGCGCTGCTGCCGGCGGCCACGGGCGAGCGCGCCGTCGTCAGCGGCAGCTGCTCCGCAGCGACGAACGCGCAGGTCGCAGCCTTCATCGCCCACCCCGAAGGCGGGCCCGACCGGGCCTTTGCCATCGACCCGCTACGCCTGGCGGCCGGCGAGGACCTGACCGCGCAGGCGCTGGCCTGGGCGCGGCCGCGCCTGGACGCCCGGCCGGTGCTGGTCTACGCCACCGCGGCCCCCGAAGCCGTCAAGGCCGTGCAGGCGCAGCTCGGCGCCGAGCGCGCCGGCGCGCTCGTGGAGCAGGCGCTCGCGCGCGTGGCCGCCGGGCTGGTCGAGGCCGGCGTGGGCCAGCTGCTCGTGGCCGGCGGCGAGACCTCCGGCGCCTGCGTGCAGGCGCTGGGCGTGCGCACGCTGCGCATCGGCCCCCAGATCGACCCCGGCGTGCCCTGGTGCCACGCCACGCCGCCGGCACGGCCCACCGGGCTGCACCTGGCACTGAAGTCGGGCAACTTCGGCGGGGTGGACTTCTTCACTCGGGCGTTCGGCACCCTGGGCTGAAGATGGTCTGGACACGGTGCGCGGGAGCGGACTCGCGCCACCCTTGCAGGTAAACCCTGTACCGCACGGAGGCGCCCCGGCTTAGGCTTTGCACCTTCGCCACCACCGGAGCGCGCCCCATGCGCCTGTTCGCCGCCTCGCTCGGCACCGAGACCAACACCTTCGCGCCGATCCCGACGGCGCTGTCGAGCTTTCACGAGAGCTTCTACGCCGCGCCGGGCCAGCACCCCGAGGACGCCAAGCTGTGCACGGCGCCGCTGTGGGTGGCACGGCGGCGCGCCCGCGCCGAGGGCTGGACGCTGGTGGAGGGCACCGCCACCTTCGCCGAACCGGCCGGCCTGGTCTCGCGCGAGGCCTGGGAGACGCTGAGCGGGGAGATCCTCGACCAACTGCGCGCCGCGCTGCCGGTGGACGGCGTGCTGCTCGGGCTGCACGGCGCCATGGTGGCCGACGGCTGCGACGACTGCGAGGGCGAGCTGATCGCGCAGGTGCGCGCGATGGTCGGCCCCGACGTACCCATCGGCGTCGAGCTCGACCCGCACTGCCACCTGACGGAAAAGCGCGTCCGCCATTCCACGCTCATCATCTGCTTCAAGGAATTCCCGCACATCGACTTCGTCGAGCGCGGCGAGGAGGTGGTGGACCTGGTGCTGCGCACCATCCGCGGCGAGATCCGCCCGGTGATGTCGGTGGTGGACTGCCGCATGATCGGCAGCTACCCGACCACGCGCGAGCCGATGCGCAGCTTCGTCGACCGCGTCAAGACGCTGGAGGGCCGCGACGGCGTGCTGTCGGTCTCGCTCGCGCACTGCTTCCCCTACGCCGACGTGCCCGAGATGGGCTCGCGCGTGCTCGTCGTCACCGACGACCGCAAGGCCGAGGGCGACCGCCTGGCCATGACGCTGGCACACGAGTTCTTCGCGATGCGGGGCTCGACCATGCCGCCGCACCTCGACCCCGACGGCATCATCGACGCCGCAGCCGCGATCGACGGCATCGTGGTCGTCGCCGACCCGACCGACAACCCCGGCGGCGGCGCCCCGGGGGACTCGACCTGGATCCTGCGCCGACTGATCGAGCGTCAAGTCAAGCGCGTGGCGCTCGGCCCGCTGTGGGACCCGATGGCGGTGCGGCTGTGCTTCATGGCCGGCGAGGGCGGGCGGCTGCGCCTGCGCTTCGGCGGCAAGATCGCGCCGACCTCGGGGCCGCCGATCGACGCCGAAGTCACCGTCACGGCACTGCGCCGCAACGCGCACCAGACCTTCGTCGACGCGCAGGTGCCGCTGGGCGACTGCGCGACCATCGCCTTCGACGGCATCGAGGTCGTGCTGATCTCCGACCGCACCCAGGCCTTCGGGTTGGACCTGTTCACGAACCAGGGCGTGCGACTCGAGGACAAGCGCATGGTCGTCGTCAAGTCGACCAACCACTTCCACGCCGCCTTCGGCCCGATCGCCGCCCAAGTGTTGTACTGCGACGCGGGCGGGCCCATCCCGCGCGACCACCGCAAGGTGCCGTACACCCGCGTGCAGCGGCCGATCTGGCCGCTGGACGAGCAGGTCGCGCCGGTGGCGGTGGTCTGACCGCTGCGCTCCTCGACCTGCCAGCCCACCGCCACGCCGACCTCGGCACCCCGCCACTGTCACCCGTCAACCCCAGGAGACACGATCTTGACGACCCCCTATGACCGCCTGAAGGCCCTGGGCCTGACGCTGCCCACCCCGGCGGTGCCGGTAGCCAACTACGTGCCCTACGTGCTGGCCAACGGCTTCCTCTACCTCTCGGGCCAGGGCCCACGGCGCGCCGACGGCACGATGGCCGCCGGCAAGGTGGGCTCCGAGGTCACCACCGAGCAGGCCTATCTGGACGCACAGCTGACCGGGCTGAACCTCCTGGCGGTGGCACACCTGGCGCTGGGCGACCTCGCGCGCGTGCGCCGCGTGGTCAAGGTACTGGGGATGGTGAATGCCGTGCCCGAGTACGCCGAGCACCCAAAAGTGATCAACGGCTGCTCGGACCTGTTCGTCAACGTGCTCGGCGACGCCGGCCGGCACGCGCGCTCGGCCGTCGGCATGGGCTCGCTGCCTGGCCGCATCACGGTCGAGATCGAGGCCATCCTGCAGGTCGACGGCTGAGCCCCTGCGGCGGACGGGCACTCGGGAGAACCCGGTTGACGCCCGTCGCGGGCGGTACTCCAATCGATCCAGGATCGCGGCGGATCATGGTGCAAGCCTGAGCCGCGCCGCACCCTGACAGCCCCACAAGACACACAAGGAGACAAGTCCATGATGCAACGCAGGCGCACCCTCCTGCAGGCCGGTCTGGCCTCGGCTGCCGTCGTAGGCACCGGCATCCCGAAGTTCGTTGGCGCGCAGTCCGGCCAGAAGGTCGCACGCATGGTCCCGCACGGCGACCTGCGCGTGCTGGACCCGATCTGGACCACGGCCAACATGACGGCCTACCACGGGGCGATGATCTACGACACGCTGTTCGGGATCGACGCCAACTTCAACCCCCAGCCGCAGATGGTGGGGCGCTGGGACGTCTCGGCCGACCGCAAGACCTACACCTTCGAGCTGCGTCCAGGCCTGAAGTGGCAGGACGGCACGCCGGTCACCTCGCGCGACTGCGTGGCCTCGATCCGGCGCTGGCAGGCCAAGGACGGCGGCGGACAGCACCTGTTCCAGCGCGTGGCCGACCTCCCGGTGGTCGACGACAAGACCTTCCGCATCGTGCTGAAGGAGCCCTACGGGCTGCTGATCGACCTGCTGGCCAAGACGGCCACGCCGGTGTGCTTCATCATGAAGGCCGAGATCGCCGCCACCGATCCGAACACGCAGATCACCAAGCACATCGGCTCGGGGCCCTTCCGCTTCATCGAGTCCGAGTACCGGCCCGGCAGCCGGGTCGTCTACGAGCGCAACCGCGACTACGTGCCGCGCAGCGAACCGGCCTCGGGCATCGCCGGCGGCAAGCGCGCGCTGCTCGACCGCGTGATCTGGGACATCATGCCCGACGCTCAGACGGCGGCCAACGCGCTCCTGGCCGGCGAGATCGACATGTTCGAGCAGCCGCCGATCGAGCTGCTTCCGATGTTCAACCAGCCCAACATCAAGATCGAGGTCTTCAACAAGCTCGGCAACGTGGGCTACGTTCGCCTGAACCACCTGCACGCGCCGTTCAACAACGTGCTCGCGCGCCGCGCGGCCCAGCTCGCCATCAACCAGGAAGACATCCAGCGCGCGGCCATCGGCAATGCCCAGTACTACCGCACCTGCGGCTCGCACTTCACCTGCGGCTCGAGCATGGGTGTGGAGGACGGGGCCGAGGCCCTGATGATGAAGACACCGATGGCCGAGCGGCAGGCCAAGGCGAGGGAGTTGCTCAAGCAGTCCGGCTACGACGGCAAGCCCATCACGCTGCTGCACGCCACCGACATCCACATCATGAACCAGACCATCCTGGTCGTGGCGCAGAACCTGCGGCAGGTGGGCTTCAACGTGCAGCTCGCCTCCTCGGACTGGGGCGGCGTGGTGGCGCGGCGCTCGAACCAGAACCCGCCGGACCAGGGTGGCTGGAACATCTTCTACACCTGGGGGGGTGGCAACGCCACGGCCAGCCCCATCCTGCTGACCGGTCACGCCGCGACCGGCCGCAAGGCCTGGTTCGGCTGGCCCGAGAACGCGCAGCACGAGCAGATGCGCAACGAGTGGGCGGCCGCGCCCACGATCGAGGCGCGGCGCGAGGTCACGCGCCGGATGAACCGCAACATGCACGAGTACGTGCACGACGTGAAGACCGGCCAGTGGATCCAGCCCACCGCCTACCGCAGCGACCGCCTGCGCAACGTGCTCGCGGTGCCCGAGGTGGTGCCCTGGTGGAACGTGGAGCGCGTGGGCTGAAGGGCCGTCCAAGCGCACCTTCGGCCTGTCCCGGGCGCGCGCCGCGCCCGGGCGGCTCGCAGGGCCCGGGGGCGCGACGAACGCGCCCCTGAAGGCCGGAGCCTTCGCCGCACACACCTCCTCTGATGCTGTCTTACATCCTGCGTCGCCTGCTCGGCGTGATCCCGGTCATGCTCGTGGTGGGCGTGTTCGTGTTCTCGCTGCTGCACCTCGCGCCCGGGGACCCGGCGGCCATCATCGCCGGCGACAACGCCACGGCCGAGAACATCGCCCGCATCCGCGCCAGCCTGGGCCTGGACCGGCCCTTCCTGACCCAGTTCCTCGACTGGGGCTACGGCGTGCTGCGCGGCGACCTGGGCGTGTCGATGTTCTCCGGCCTGCCGGTGTCGCAACTCATCGCGCAGCGCGTCGAGGCCACGGTCTCGCTCGCGGCGAGCACGATGGTGGTGGCGGTGGTGCTGGCAGTCACCCTGGGCGTGCTCGCGGCCTGGAAAGCGGGCTCGCTGCTGGACCGGGCGGTGATGGGGGTGGCCGTCACCGGTTTCTCGGTGCCGGTGTTCGTCGTCGGCTACCTGCTCGTGTACTTCCTGTCGATGAAGCTGCGCTGGTTCCCGGTGCAGGGCTACCGCCCCATCGGCGACGGGCTGTGGGACTGGGCGCGTCACCTGGTGCTGCCCTCGTTCGCGCTCGGCCTGGCCTACGTGGCGCTGATCGCTCGCATCACCCGCACCAGCATGCTCGAGGTGATGTCCGAGGACTACATGCGCACCGCGCGCGCCAAGGGCGTGGCCACGGCGCCGCTGCTGCTGCGCCACGCGCTGAAGAACGCGGCCGTGCCCATCGTCACCGTCATCGGCATCGGGGTGGCGCTGCTGATCTCGGGCGTGGTCATCACCGAGAGCGTGTTCAACATCCCCGGCATCGGGCGCCTGGTCGTCGATGCGATCACACGCCGCGACTACCCGATCATCCAGGGGGTCATGGTCGTCTTTGCCGGCGTCTACGTGCTGATCAATCTCGCCGTGGACGTGCTGTACTGTTTCATCGACCCCCGCATCAGGTACCGTTGATGACGCTGGCCGGCATACTCGAAGGCATGCGCCGACACCCCACAGTGGCGGTGGGCGGGGTGCTGATCTTGCTGATTGCGCTGGCGGCACTGCTCGCGCCCTGGATCGCCGGCGACCCGATCATCTTCGAGCCGATCAACCGGCTGAAGGCGCCGTCGGCCGAGTTCTGGCTCGGCACCGACAGTCTGGGACGTGACGTCTACGCCCGCCTCGTCCACGGAGCACGCATCTCGCTGCTGGTGGGCGTGTCGGTGGCGGCGGTGGCCGTGCTGGCCGGCGCGCTGGCAGGCCTGCTGGCGGGCTACTTCCCGCGCGTGGACGCGGTGCTGATGCGCGTGATGGACGGGGTCATGGCGATCCCGGCCATCCTGCTGGCCATCGCGCTGGTGGCGCTGCTGGGCGCCAGCGTCAAGGTGGTCATCATCGCGATCGCCATCCCCGAGGTGCCGCGGGTGTGCCGCCTGGTGCGCTCGGTGGTGCTGTCGGTGCGCAACCTGCCCTATGTCGAGGCGGCGCGCTCCAACGGCACCCGGATCGTCACGCTGCTGCGTCGCCACATCCTGCCCAGCACGGTGGCGCCGCTGATCGTGCAGGCCACCTACATCTGCGCCTCGGCCATCCTGACCGAGGCGGGCCTGAGCTTCCTGGGCGCCGGCACGCCGCCGGAGTTCCCCACCTGGGGCAACATGATCGCCTCCAACCGCATGTTCCTGATGCTCGCTCCCTGGACCGTTTTCGCGCCCGGGGTCTGCCTGGCGCTGGTCGTGCTCGCGGTCAACCTGCTCGGCGACGGCCTGCGCGATCGCCTGGACCCACGCATTTCCAGGAGCATGTGACGTGACGCGCCCGGTGCTCTCCATCGCCGACCTGCACACGCGCTTCTTCACGCGCGACGGCGTGGTGCGCGCCGTCGAGGGCCTGTCGCTTGAGGTCATGCCGGGCGAAGTGCTGGGCGTGGTCGGCGAGAGCGGCTGCGGCAAGTCGGTGACGGCGCTGTCGGTGATGCGGCTGATCCCCGAGCGCTCCGGCCGCATCGTGCGTGGCGCGATCCGCTTCGAGGGCGAGGACGTGGTCCCGCTCGACGAGGCGCAGATGCGGCGCATCCGCGGCAACCGCATGGCCATGGTCTTCCAGGAGCCGATGACCTCGCTGAACCCGGTGCACACGATCGGCCAGCAGATCGCCGAGGCGGTACGCATCCACCAGGGTCTGGACCGCGCGCAGGCGCGCGCGCGGGCGGTGGAGATGCTGGAGCGGGTGCGCATCCCCGACGCGCATCGGCGCGTGGACAGCTACCCGCACGAGTTTTCCGGCGGCATGCGCCAGCGTGTGATGATCGCGATGGCGTTGAGCTGCGAGCCACGGCTGCTGATCGCCGACGAGCCGACGACCGCCCTGGACGTGACGATCCAGGCCCAGATCCTGCGCCTGATACTGGAACTGCAGTCGCGCTCGGGCACCGCCGTGCTGCTGATCACGCACGACCTGGGCGTGATCGCCGAGACAGCGCAGCGCGTGGTCGTCATGTATGCCGGACGCAAGGTCGAGCAGGCCGGGGTGGACGCGCTTTTCGAGCGCCCGCTGCACCCCTACACGCGCGGCCTGATGGCCTCGATCCCACGCGGCCGCCAGGGTGCGCGGCAGCGCCGGCTGACCGAGATCCCGGGCATCGTGCCGTCGTTGCGCGAGCCGGCGCCGGGTCAGGCGCCGGTGCAAGGCTGCGCCTTCGCGGCGCGCTGCGGCCACGCGGTCGAGCGCTGCCGGCTCGAGGCGCCGCCACTGCAGGCTTGCACGGACGCGGGCGAGGTCGTCGGCAGCGCAGAGACCGCCGACCCGGGGCTGCGGCAGGTGGCGTGCTGGGAACTGAAGCGGGTGCTCTCCTCATGACGACCGCCACCATGCCCGCTCCCGCAAACGCCACGGCACCGGGGGGCGCCGCAGACGTGCTGCGGGTCGAAGACTTGAGCACCTGGTTCCCGGTGCGCCAGGGTCTGCTGCAGGGCGTGCGCGGCCACGTCAAGGCGGTGGACGGCGTGAGCTTCGGCATCGCTGCGGGGGAAACGCTGTGCCTGGTCGGCGAGTCCGGCTGCGGCAAGTCCACCGTCGGCAAGACCGTGCTGCGGCTGATTGAGCCCACGGCCGGGCGCATCTGGCTCGGCGACACCGAAGTCACCGGTCTGGACGAGGCGGCGATGCGCCCCCACCGGCGCCAGCTCCAGATGGTCTTCCAGGACCCCTACGCCTCCCTCAACCCGCGTCTGAAGGCCGGGCAGATCATCGCCGAGCCGCTGGACAACTACGGGCTTGCGCCCGGGGCCGAACGCCGGCCGCGGCTGGAGGCGCTGCTGAACCAGGTGGGCCTGCGCCCGGACGCACTCGAGCGCTACCCCTTCGAGTTCTCCGGCGGGCAGCGCCAACGCCTGGGCATCGCGCGCGCGCTGGCGCTGAACCCGCGCCTGATCGTGGCCGATGAGCCGGTCTCGGCGCTGGACGTCTCGGTGCAGGCGCAGGTGCTGAACCTGCTGAAGGATCTGCAGGACGAACTCGGCCTGGCCTACCTGTTCATCTCGCACGACCTCGGTGTGGTCGAGCACGTGGCGCACCGGGTGGCGGTGATGTACCTCGGCCGCATCGTCGAGATGGGCCCGCGAGAACGCATCTTCAGCGCCCCGACCCACCCCTACACCGAGGCGTTGATGGCCGCCGCTCCGGTGGCCGACCCACGCCTGAAGCGTGAGCGGCTGTTGATCGAGGGCGACGTGCCGAGTCCGATCGACCCACCCGCGGGTTGCCACTTCCACACCCGCTGCCCGCTGGCACAGGAGCGCTGCCGGCGCGAGGCGCCAACGCTGCGGCCGGTGGCCGAGGGGCACGTCGTCTCGTGCCACCTCAGGACCTGAGAGCTTTCCATGCCCTGGCCGATGCGCGGTGATCGTCATGAAGCCGTTCGGGCCACCCCGGAAGCCGCACAGGCCGTCCCGGAAACCGTTCGGGCTGAGCTTGTCGAAGCCCCGGGCAGGCCCTGCGCCAGGCCTGCGTCGCAGCGGCAGCCTTCCCACCGCGCACGATGAGGTCCTTTCTCGACCGCCTGGGCGTGCCGCGCCGCATCAATGCCGCGGGTACGCTCACGCGCCTGGGCGGCTCGCTGATGGCGCCCGAGGTCCTGGACGCCATGCGCGAGGCGGCATCGTCGTCGGTCGACATGGCCGAGCTTCAATCCGCCGCGAGCCGGCGCATCGCCGCGCTGACGGGGGCCGAGGCCGGGCTGGTGACCTCCGGCGCCTCGGCCGGCCTCACGCTGGCCACCGCGGCCTGCCTGGCCGGCTGGGATGCGGCGCGCATGGCCGCGCTGCCCGATACGCGCGGCATGCCCGCGCGGATGCTGATGCTGCGCACGCACCGCAACAGCTACGACCACGCGGTGCGGCTGGCCGGCGCGCAGATCGTCGACGTCGGCCACAACGACCGCGGCACCGGTGCCGGCGTGCGCGGCGTCGAACCCTGGGAGATCGAATCTGCTGTCGACGCCCAGACCGCGGGCTTCGTCTTCGTCGCCGGGGCGGGGGGAGCGGCTGCGCTGCCCGTGGTGATCGAGGTCATGCACCGCCACGGCCTGCCGGTCGTCGTCGATGCCGCGGCACAGTTGCCGCCGGCCAGCAACCTGCACCGTTTCGTCGACCAGGGCGCCGACCTCGTCGTCTTCAGCGGCGGCAAGGCCCTCGGCGGGCCGCAGGCCAGCGGCCTGCTGATCGGCCGGCGCGCGCTCGTCGGCTCGGCGCTGCTGCAGATGATGGACATGGACGTCCACCCGGCCACCTGGGCGCCAGCCGAGCTCGTCGACACCACCCGCCTGCGGGGCACGCCGCTGCACGGCATCGGCCGCGGCTTCAAGGTCGGCAAGGAGGAGATCGCCGGCCTGCTGTGCGCGCTCGAGCGCTTCGTCGCGCGCGACGAGGCCGCGCAGGTCGATGTCTGGACGCAGCGCCTGCGCGCGATGGCGGTGAGCCTGGGCGGCCAGCCCCTGCTGCGGGCGACGCTGCGCGAGGCGGCACCCGGCGGCCGCGCGGTGCCGGTGCTGGACTTGACGATCGGCGCCGAAGGTCGGCCCGACCCGACTGCCGCGGCCGCGCTGTGCCGGCGCCTGCAGGCCCAGGCCCGGCCGGCGCACCTGGCCGAAGACCGGCTCGATGAAGGCGTGCTGACCATCAACCCGCTGGCCCTGAGCCCGCAGGACGACTCAGCGCTCGTGGCGGGATTGGTGGCGGCGCTGGCCACCTCCCCGGCCCCCTGAAGCCCGCGGCCGGACACCAGCACTGAACCCCCAACTCCGAACCCCGGCCCCCACCGACCCGAATACCCTCCAGGACATCCCCATGAGCAACACCGAACTGCTGCTGCGCGGCGGCCATGTCATCGACCCCTCGCAGGGCCTCGATGCCGTGGCCGACGTGCGCTTCCGCGATGGCCGTGTGGCCGAGATCGGCCCCGGCCTGCCCGTCGGCGCAGCCGAGGTCCGCGACGTGAGCGGCTGCATGGTCACGCCCGGCCTGATCGACCTGCACACCCACGTCTACTGGGGCGGCACGGCCATCGGCGTGGACGCCACCCAACTCGCGCTGCGCAGCGCCACGGCCACCTTCGTCGACGCCGGCACGGCCGGGCCGGGCAACTTCCTGGGCTTCCGGCGCCACGTGATCGAGCCCTCGCGGCCGGTGCGCATCGTGCCGCTGCTGAACCTGTCCTTCCCCGGCATCTTCGCCTTCTCGCGCGCGGTGATGGTGGGCGAGAGCGAGGACGTGCGGCTGCTCGACATCAAATCCTGCGTCCAGGTCGCGCGCGAGCACGCCGACCTGATCGTCGGCATCAAGGTGCGGGTCGGGCGCAACGCCAGCGGCAGCGCCGGGGCCTACCCGCTGGACATGGCGCTGGAGGTGGCCGAGGAAACCGGCCTGCCGCTGATGGCCCACCTGGACCACCCGCCGCCTTCGCGCGCCGAGGTGATGGCACGGCTGCGGCCGGGCGACATCCTCACGCACTGCTTCCGGCCCTTCCCCAACGCGCCGGCCAAGCCCGGCGGCGGCGTGCGCGACGAGATCCTCGCTGCGCGGGAGCGCGGCGTCATCTTCGACATCGGCCACGGCGGCGGTTCGCTCGGCTTCGGCACCGCGCGCGCGATGCTGGCCGCGGGCTTCCTGCCCGACGTCATTTCGTCGGACGTGCACGTGATCTCGATCGACGGCCCGGCCTTCGACCTGCTGCACACGCTGGGCAAGTTCCACGCCCTGGGCATGACGGTGCCGCAGCTCGTGGCTGCCGCCACGCTGCACCCGGCGCGCACCATCCGTCGCCCGGAGCTCGGCACCCTGAAGCCCGGCGTCGGCGCCGACGCGAGCATCGTGCGCATCGTCGAGACGCCCACGACCTACACCGACGTGGAAGGCGTGTCGATCGACGGCGCCCACCGCTGGGACAGCGCGGGCCTCGTACTCTCGGGAGCCTGGTGGACGGCTGCCGCGTAGCCCCACACCGCCCATGGCCCATCGGGTCGATCGGGCCCCTCGAACAAGGAGTTCAAGCGATGAAGCTGGCCATGGTGTCGCGTCCGCTGGCGGACAACGACCTGCGTCTGGCGGTGCAGATGGGCATGAGCGACGTGGTCAGCACGGTGCCCGGGATCTCGATGGCGCCGCAGCACGAGCAGGGCCCGGCGCTGCGGTTGAAAGAGCTGCAGGCGATGCAGGCGCAGGTGCAGGCGCACGGCCTGAAGCTGTCGGTGATCGAGGGCTGGCAGCTCAGCGACCGCATCACGCTCGGGCTGCCGGGCCGCGACGACGACATCGCGCGCGTGTGCGAGAGCATCGAGAACATGGGCCGCGCCGGGATCTCGGTCTACTGCTACAACTTCATGGCCGTCTTCAACTGGCTGCGCACGACGGTGGACAAGCCCGGCCGCGGCGGCGCGCTCGTGACCGAGTTCAACGCCGCCGACATCCCTGCCGGCGAGCTGACCTACGCCGGCCGCACCACGGACGAGCAGATGTGGTCGGCCTTCGAATACTTCCTGAAGCGCGTGCTGCCGGTGGCTGAACGCGCCGGCGTCAAGCTCGCGCTGCATCCGGACGACCCGCCGATGTCTCCGGTTCGAGGGCTGGCGCGCATCATGCGCGACCTGGACGCCTTCGACCGCGTGCTCGCAATGGCCGACAGCCCGAGCAACGGCGTTACCTTCTGCCAGGGCAACTTCGCCGCGATGGGGG